>NC_002939.5:0-341250 GCF_000007985.2 Geobacter sulfurreducens PCA | reverse complement strand
TGCGCACGTCTGCCCCCATGGCCCGCTCCTCTTGGAGCGACGAGGAGGAGCCCGGCACCCGGACCATGTCGCCGAAGGTGGCGACGATGACACCGGGGAGACGGCAGAGGGCCACGGCCCGGTCCAGGTATTCGTTGGGGGTCACGCAGACGGGGCAGCCCGGGCCGGAGATGAGCCGCACCTGGGGCGGCAGGAGGCTGCGGAGGCCGTACTGGTAGATCGACATGGTGTGGGTGCCGCAGACCTCCATGAAGGTCATGACGTCCGTGCGTCCCTCCACCAACCGGGCGATGCGCTGCGCATACCCCTGCACCAGGGCCCGATCGCGAAACTCGTCCTGGTAATTCATCAGGCCATATCCTCCGGGCGGAATACTTCCCTCATCAGCCGAAGGGTTTCCTGCGCATCCTCCTCGTCGAGCTTGGAGATGGCGAACCCGGCGTGAACGATGACGAAATCCCCTACCCGCACCTCTTCGTCCAACAGCATGAGGCTGGCTTCTTTCCTGACGCCGTCTATTTCCGCCACAACCTCACCCTCACCGACAGCGACGACCTGCATGGGCACACCAAGACACATGGTTAGTTATTCTCCTTTATCACTCCGGGGGACACGGTGGGCCACCCCTGCAATCACGGCCTGTCCCAGCGCCACGCCTCCGTCATTGGGAGGAACGAGACGGTGGGTAAACACCCGGAACCCTTCTGCCTCAAGCAGCCGGCACGACTCCTCGCAGAGGAGCCGGTTCTGAAAGACTCCTCCCGAGAGGACGATCCGGTCGAGGCCGGTCTCGCTCCGTACCTTGCGGCAGACGTCGACAACAGAGGCCGCAACCGTGTTGTGGAACGCCCGGGCCATCTCCGGGAGGGAGACCTGCACGGCAAGATCCTCCATCAGTGCCCGGATCATGAGCCGGTAGTCCACTTCGATGGCACCCTGCCGACTCAGCACGGCAAAGGGATAGGCCCGTCCCGTGGCGGACTCTTCCGCCTGCCCTTCCAGCTCGATGGCCGCCTGCCCCTCGTAGCTCACCGTGCGCCGCAGCCCCACCATGGCGGCCACGGCATCGAAGAGCCTGCCACAGCTGGAGGTCAGGGGAGAGTTTATCCGGCGCTCCAGCATGCGCAGAAACAGCGAGCGATCCTCATCCCCTACCTCGGTCAGCCAGGGGACCGGCTGCTCAAAGAAATCGGCACCAAAGGCATCGTGCAGGTAAGCGAGCGCCATGCGATACGGCTCCCTCACAGCCGCGTCTCCACCCGGCAGGGGTACCTGCCGGAAGTGGGCGGCCCGGCGGAATCCGTCATATCCGCCCACGAGGAACTCGCCCCCCCAGACGGTCCCGTCGGTCCCGAGGCCGGTGCCGTCGAAGATGACGCCGATGACGCTGCCGTCAAGACCGTTGTCGGCCATACAAGAGGCGAGATGAGCGTGATGATGCTGGACCGCCACCCGGGGGAGCCCGGCAATCCCCTCGGCGTAGCCCGTGGAAAGATAGTCGGGATGGAGGTCGTGGGCCACCAACTGGGGCCTGATCTCCAGGAGCGCCTGCAGGTGTTCCGCCGTTGCCGCCAGAGACGTCAGGGTTGTGTCGTTCTTGAGGTCACCGATGTGCTGGCTCGGGAACGCCCGGTCTCCCCGAGTGAGGCACAGGGCGCCCTTGAGCTCGGCGCCTACGGCAAGAACGGGCGGAATCTCCACGGGCAACCGTACCTCGCGGGGAACATAGCCGCGGGAGCGGCGCAAAAAGAGGGGGCTTCCCCTGAATACCCGGATGACGGAATCATCGATGCGGGTCCGAATCTCCCGGTCGTGGACCAGAAATGCATCGGCGATCGCCGAAAGCCGCTCAACCGCCTCATCATCCCGGTAGGAAATGGGTTCGTCCGACAGGTTGCCGCTTGTCATGACGAGAGCAGCGAACCGCTCCTCGAGCAGCAGGTGGTGCAGCGGCGTATAGGGGAGCATGGTCCCGATATAGCCGTTGGCAGGGGCCACTCGACCGGAGAGGATGGTACTTGGCCGTTTGCGCAGCAACACTATGGGATGCTCGGGCCCGGTCAGAAGCCGCGCCTCCACGGAGTCGACCAAGGCAAACCGCGCCACGGCTTCCATATCCCGCGCCATCACGGCGAAGGGCTTTTCATCCCGGTGCTTGCGTCGTCGCAGTTCCGCCACGGCGGCGTCGTTGGCGGCGTCCACCGCCAGGTGATAACCGCCGAGCCCCTTGATCGCGACGATCTTGCCTTCGGTCAGAAGCTCCACGGTTTGGTCGACGGGGTCCCCCGGCAGACCGGCACCCGAGGCATCCACCAGCCTCAGCGTCGGGCCGCAGTCGGGGCAGGCTACGGGCTGGGCATGGAATCTGCGATCCATCGGATCTTCGTACTCGGACCGACAGGCATCGCACAGGGGAAAGCGCGCCATGGTAGTATTGGACCGGTCGTAGGGGACAGCAGTGACGAGGGAATAGCGAGGCCCACAGTTGGTGCAGTTGATGAACGGATAGCGGTAGCGCCGGTCCGACGGGTCAAAGAGTTCCCGAAGGCAGTCTGGACAGACATCGCCGTCGGGGGCCACCCGCACCGTACCCGCTCCCTCGCCGCTCTCGCCGATGACAAAAGAGCCATCCCCCTGGGGTGCAATTTCCTCAATGGCGATTCGGGCAATGACCGCCAGGGGGGGGGCATCACTCACAATGGCGGAGCGAAAGGCAGCGAGGGCGCCGGCATCACCTTCAGCTTCCATGACGACACCGGCGCCGCTGTTCATGACCCATCCGACGATACCGTGATGGGCAGCCAGCCTGAAGATGAAGGGGCGGAACCCGACGCCCTGGACAATGCCCTCAACGGCTATCCTGAGCCTGAGCACCACGGCCGAATTCCCGACCTACCCCTTCACCGCCGCAATGCGGTCGGCCAGCCATGCATACCAAGCATCCATCCCCTCGCCGGTCCGGCTCGAAACCTGAAAGATCGTAATCCCAGGGCTCACCCGCCTGGCCATCTCCAGGCATTTCTCGACATCGAAATCCACGTAGGGGAGCAGGTCGATCTTGTTGAGCAGCATAACGTCTGCCGCGTGGAACATATTCGGATACTTGAGGGGTTTGTCCTCTCCCTCGGTAACCGACAGGACCACCACTTTGTGATGCTCTCCCAGATCAAAGGAAGCGGGGCAGACCAAATTACCCACGTTTTCGACGAGAAGGAGATCCAACGCGTCCAGATCGAACTCCTCGGCGGCATGTCCAACCATGTGGGCATCGAGATGGCAGCCGGCGCCGGTGTTGATCTGCCGGGCCGGCACGCCGGTAGCGGCAATGCGTTGCGCGTCGTTGTCGGTCTGCTGATCCCCTTCGATGACGGCGCAACGATACCTGTCCGACAGATCTCCAAGGGTCCGCTCAAGGGTGGTTGTCTTGCCGGAGCCCGGCGAACTCACAAGATTGAGGACAAACACTCCCTTTTTCGCAAAAAGCGCCCGATTGTCGGCGGCAAAGCGATTATTACGTGAGAGGATGTCGGTTTCCACCGCGATCTTTCGCGACTCGCGCTCGTCGTCGTGGGTGTGGCCGTGGCTGTGACTGTGCCCATGGCCGTGTTCATGGTGATGATGGTGAGAGCCTGTTTCGCAACCGCAGGTGGTACACATGACGCTGGTCGCCTCCTGTTTCATTACGGCCATATGGACGGGCGCCCGAGGTCAAAAAGGGGCGCTCCGGGAAAACGGCCTGATGGTCTCTGTCTACTGATGGAGCGAATCCGATGGTGGGGGCGCGGAGGAGGGTGCAAAACTGCCAGAACACACCATTTCGTGCCTAACTCCGAGCCTATAGCATATGGCAAAAAAGGTCAAGCATTCCACCCATCCTCCATATCCTGAAGCCTTCCCAAAAAGGGGCTTGATTTATCCCGTGGCTGGCGCTAGACTACAATCAAAATTAAGATTCTCTCTACCATGCGCGTGAGGCTGACACGCCCCAGCGGAACATTTACTATCATTTGGGGGCTCTTTAAGCCGTGGTGTGCTGCCCCAGTACGTGGGATTTGCCTGAAGCGGCACAGAGCCTGCCACCTGTAAGGAACTCGCTGTGAGGCCCTTACAAGCCAACGGCATGGTGGAGAGACTAGAATAAAAGGGACCGCACTCACGGTCCCTTTTTCATTACCCATCAGACCGCCACTCGGAGGAGGTCAGTCCCCATGCACCTGCCCCACAACCATCCTGTAGCCCTCAGTGACTATACCCCGCCCGATTATCGGGTTGAATCCGTTCACCTGACCGTTGACCTGCACGACGATGTAACCCTTGTGCGGGCAGATCTCTCCGTGGTCGCCAATCATGACCGGACAAAGGGAATTCGTCCTCTGGTCCTCGATGGCAGAGGGCTCGTGCTGCGGTGCATTGCACTGGACGGCAAGCCCCTGACGACCGACGAGTATGTCCGGGACGATGAAACGCTCACCATTCATCACGTTCCCGAACAGTGCACGGTCTCTGTCTCTACAGAGCTGAAGCCACAGGAAAACACCCTGCTGGAGGGGCTCTACCGCTCCGGCGGCACCTTCTGCACCCAGTGCGAGGCAGAGGGCTTTCGCCGCATCACCTATTTCCCGGACCGCCCCGACGTGCTGGCAGCCTACACCGTCACCATCACCGCAGACCGGGCGACCTGCCCGGTACTGCTGGCCAACGGCAATCTGGCGGCCAGCGGCGATCTGCCCGACGGCCGCCATTATGCCACCTGGCACGACCCCTTCCCCAAGCCGTCCTATCTCTTCGCCCTGGTGGCCGGAGACCTGGTGAAGGTGGAGGATACCTTTGTCACGAAATCGGGGCGCCGGGTGGCGCTTCAAATCTACGTCCAGAGCCATAACCGGGATAAGTGCGACCATGCCGTCCGCTCCCTGGCCGAGGCCATGCGCTGGGACGAGGAGGCATTCGGCCGGGAGTACGATCTGGACCTCTACATGATCGTGGCCGTGGACGATTTCAACTTCGGAGCCATGGAAAACAAGGGGCTCAATGTCTTTAACTCCCGCTACGTCCTAGCCCGGCCCGACACGGCCACCGATGCCGACTATGCCGCCATCGAAGGGGTCATCGGCCACGAATATTTCCACAACTGGAGCGGCAACCGGGTCACCTGTCGTGACTGGTTCCAGCTCTCTGTCAAGGAAGGACTCACCATCTTCCGGGATCAGGAATTCTCAGCCGCCATGGGATCGTCGGCGGTAAAGCGGATCCAGGACGTCCGGTATCTCAGGACCCACCAGTTCCCCGAGGATGCGGGGCCCCTAGCACACCCGGTCCGGCCCGAGACCTACGACGCCATCAACAACCTCTACACCGCCACGGTCTACAACAAGGGCGCAGAGTTGATCCGCATGCTCCGCACCCTTGTGGGACACGACGCCTTCCGCCGGGGCATGGATCTCTATTTCGACCGCCACGACGGCACCGGTGCCACGGTGGAGAACCTGGTCAGCGCCCTGGCCGAAGCATCAGGGCGCGACCTGACGCAGTTCATGAGATGGTACCGGGAGGCAGGCACGCCGGAGATCCATGTAACCGGCAGCCACGATGCAGACACCAAGGCGTACACCCTCACCATCCGCCAAGGCGTTGCCGGCGGGGAACCGCTTCTCATCCCCCTGGCCATGGGGCTCCTGGACCGGAACGGAAATGAATTGTCCGTGCACCTCGATGGAGAGCAGGCTCCCCTGGAGCCGGGACGGGCTCTGGAGCTCAGTCGTCAGGAGGAAACGTTCTGCTTCAGGGGCATTCCCGAAGAGCCGGTGCCGTCACTGTTTCGGGGCTTTTCCGCCCCCGTGAGGCTGCACTATGCTTATACCGAGGCGGACCTTGCGCTTCTCATGGGGAAAGACGGTGATCTCTTCAACCGGTGGGAGGCTGGACAACGGCTCATGACGGGAACCATCTTGCAATTGGTGGCAGACCGGCGAGCCGGGCAGGAACTCCGCCTTCCCCCGGCACTGGTCGAAGCATGTGGGACACTGCTCACCTCGGGGGGAAATGACCGGGCTTTCCTGGCCGAGGCCCTGACGCTGCCATCGGAAAATCTTCTGGGCGAGCAGATGAAAGAAATCGAGGTGGAGGGGATTTTCGAGGCTCGCCGCTTTGTCAGGACAGCCCTTGCCCGACAGTTGCGGGGGGAGTTATCGGCCCTGTGGGATCAGTGCCGGCCCACGGGCCCCTACCGGTTTGAGCCCGCGGAGACAGGGCGGCGCAGCCTGGCCGCCTGCTGCCTCGGCTACCTCATGACTCTGGATGACCCTTCGATCCGCCAGGCGTGCCTGCGTCAGTTCAGGGAGGCCGACAACATGACCGACTCCCTCTCCGCCCTGACGCTTCTGGCCCATACAGAGGGAAGCGAAGGGGAGACGGCCTTGGCTGAGTTCCATGCCCGGTGGCGGGAGGAGCCTCTCGTGATCGACAAGTGGTTCGCCATCCAGGCGACATCTCCCCTGCCGGACACCTTCGCCCGGGTGCAGCGTCTCCTGGAACATCCCGACTTCACCCTGGCCAACCCCAACCGGGCCCGTTCTCTCATCCTCTCCTTCGCCGTCAACAACCCGGTCCGGTTCCACGATAGGGCCGGAGGCGGCTACCGATTGCTGGCGGACCACGTGATCAAGCTGAACAGCCTGAACCCGATGATCGGTGCCAGAATGGCCGAGCCTCTTACCCGCTGGCGACGTCATGAGCTGAACCGGAGGGAACGGATGAAGACAGAACTGGAACGGATAGCGCGGGAGCCCACCCTGGCAAGAGACATCCGCGACGTGGTGACCAAGGGGCTGGCCAGGGACTAGGACCGGCCGTTTTCTCGCAAAATAGCGGTAAAGAGGGGGTTGTGGTCCGACCGGGACACCGAGAGGGCCATTTCCACCGTTGTCACATTCCCGCGGATGCTGCGAATCCGCTGCGGGGTCGTCTCCCCGATCATGGCTGCCGCCCCTTCCCTCAGATAGGTCTCGATGGCGCCCTTTACCGCATCCCCCTCCTCCATGAAGGTGTAGATGGAGACACCCAGCAGCTCTCCCTTGGGAAGGCCGAACAGGTCCTCTGCCTTGCGGTTGGTAATGATGAGCTTCCCGTCGGCCAAAAAGGTGACAATGGCGGACTGGGCCATCTCCAGCACGTTGCGGTAGCGGTCTTCAGACTCCTGCCGTTGACGCGTCGTGCGATCCAACTCCTCCATGAGTTCGTTGAACGCTCCCACCAGCTCTCCCACCTCGTCGTTGGAACTTCTCCTGAGCCGTTCCGAAAAATTCCCCGTAGCGGCCACGTTGCCAATGGAGGTTGCCACCGACCGGACCGGCTTGATAATGGAGCGGTGGACCATAAAGCTCATGGCCGCGAGGATGAGGAGGACTACGCCCGAGACGATTGCCAGATCGAGCTTGAGGTTGATACCGATCTGGCGATAGAGATCCGCCATGGGAATGGAAACTGACACGGCGCCGATCAGTTGGCCGATCTGGTAATCATAGGAGGGGTGCCCCTTGGGGAACCGCGCCTGGACGAAGGCCGGGGCCTCCTCGTAGCGGCCGTGGCAACCGAGACATGAGGCGTCGGCAGTCATGGGCAGCAGATAGCGGAAGACCCGTTTGCCGTCGATCGTTACCACCTCCCACTGCTCGGCAGCCTTTTCCCTGCCGAACCGCTGAAGCATCGCCGTTTCATAGGCATCGGGGCGGTTGGCGGGATTGCGGTAGCGTAACGACACCTGACGGACGTAGTACTTGCTGCCGGTCGTGATCCGCTTGGCCACCTGGGTAGCGACCACCTGGGGGACGAGGTTGTAGTTCGCCTCCGGTTCGCCCCGGACCACCGAAGACATATATTCCCGGGTTTCAACGATCTGCCGGGCAAGGATACGGGCATTATCGGTGGCATCCTTGACGATCAACGACTCCTGCCGCAGATAATCGTCAACGGCATTGACACCCATGAGAGCTACAAACAGGACACAAAGAATAACTATGAATTTTGGGGTGATTTTCAGGTTGGCAAACCAGGACATCGGGTCCTCCGGCCGGATTTTGTCTCAAGTATACCCCGCCCCCCCGAAGGGGCAAGGACATGTCACCAGATGTAGTCCTTGGCCACCTGACGCTTGTCGTGACCGTGCAGGATATGAAGCACCCGGATGGATTTGAGCTTTACCGACGAAAGGGAGCCCAAGGGGATGTGGACAATCTTTTTCCCCATTCGTGCGGCGATCTGCCGGAAGATGCTGCGGGGTGGCCGGGCAGCCACGTGGACCACATGCTTTTCGGGCGAATAGTCGAGAGCGGCCAGGAGAAGCACCTCCGGCTTTGACCGGGCAAAGACATAGTCCGGGTCGCGCCAGACATCCATCATCCGGCGCGGCGGGTAGGAGAGAAGAAACCCGCCGTACTCGCAGCGGCAGATGCCGGGACCGACGATGTTGTCCTCCGGCGGCGTCGCATAGAAGGCCATGTCTGATTCCTGCTCGTGCTCGCCCAGCCAGGTCGTGCGGTAGGGATAGTTACCGTTTTCCCGGTCTTCGTCGAAGATGACGACCACCGAGCCCACGCCCCCCTTGGCTCGCTGGCTTTCCCGAACATAGACCCGCCCGTCGGCAACGTTGCGCAGTGTTTCCCGCAGATCGATCCCATCCAGAAGTGACGAGGTGAACGGCTCCGTACGGGAGAGTTCCTCGGAAAGCTGCATGGCCCCTTTTTTCTTGAGAAAGCGGCCATACTCCTCAATCAGCACATCCTCGGGCGGATAGGAGCAGATGCTCGGGTCAGTGAATCCTTCGAGCCATTCTCCGGGGCGCTTTTCCTTCTTGCGCTTGAGAAAGCCCAAATGCGACAGCCCTTTCCGGCGCCGCTCCCGTGGGCGGAAACGGATGCGGCGGCTCCCGCCCCAGATTTCCTCGGGAGAGATACTGATGGTCGGGATGTCTGCCTCGGCCCGCTGCCAGTGGTAGAAGGTGGCAAGGCGCCACAGGGCGTAGGCGAAGTTATCGTCCACACACCCCCGTGCCGCCATGAGCAGCTGAAACAGATCGGGCAGGAGTGCGCCCGAGGCAAGGGCATAATTGCGGGCAAAACGGAAAAAGGCCCGCTTCTGCCAGAGGTGGACCGGGTCGCCCGTCTCCTGCCGGTAGTGGCGGGCCGCCTCCTGGAAGAGCCGGAAGATGATCCGCTGCCGGTCGGGGAACTCCTCCCCCCGCCCCGCATGCCGGGCACCCCGCTCTACCGCATGGCGCAAAAGCTCCTCCGCCGGGAGGTCCTTCCTCCCGCCGACAATTAGCTCGAACGCACTGAATCGCTTGCGGAGCGTCTCGCCGCGATCGTCGGGTTCAGGCGGCAGAGGACCACGACGCAGTTCATGGACCGCCGAAATAAAGGGAAACTCGTCGAGGATCTCCCGGCAGGAGTCGGGATGCAGATTGAACAGCCTCACCCCCTGGCGCCGCACCCTCTCCAGGGGAGCGGCCTGGGGCCGCCCGAAATCGTCCTTGATCCGCTCCAGATGGTACATGCCACAGACAAAGAGAATGCTGCCATGCTCTTTTGCCAGTTCCTGGAGCCGCCAGGCCATTCCCCGCTCGCGCCGCCGATCCTCCCGGCCCGGCGCCACAGAGGCGGCCGCACGCCGGTACTCCTCATAGTAGGGGGTGAGGCCAATCCGGTGAATGGCGTAGGAGTCGGGAAGCGCTTCCACATGGCGGGGATAGGAGTCGGTGTCCACATCCACGAGCCGCAGGGGAATCCGCCGCTCCAGGGCCAGTCTCGCCCCTTCGACCAGGGGATCGGCCGGTTCCACCAGGAGGTAGACCGATTCGGCGCCATCGCGGCGCTGCCGACCTTCGTAGTGGATGACCGATATCTCGGGCAGGCGCTCCACTGCCCGCAGGAACGGCGCCTCGATCGTGGACGGCAACTCGATGGCGATGCAGTCGGGCTTGACGCGGCGCACTGCCTCGCGGACGAGATGTGCGAACTCCAGGCGATAGTGGAGAACGGGGAGGGCATGGACGGGGCCGAACTGTTCCAGGTGGAGGCGATGGGGCATGGGGTATTCGTCCTTGCGCTCACAGCCCCTCCCCAGAGAGAAACGCACGGGTGCCGGGTCGCTGCAGTGTCGACGGGCCGAACAGGAGAAGAGGATCAGCCGGAAAGCGCTGGTCTGTTGCTACGGCGTGGAAGCGCTACGCTCAGGCGAACTGGCTGTAGTATTCCTTCACCTTGACGAGGTAGTCGCGTGTCTCACGAGGGAGCAGATGGGGCTTGCGGTCGACGTTGCCGGGGCCCCAATTGTATGCGGCCAGGGTCTTGTCGATATCGCCTCCGTACCGCTTCAGCAGATCCTTGAGGAAACGCGTGCCGGCCATGACGTTCTGTTCTGGATCGAACGAATCGGTAACCCCGAGGCCCCGTGCGGTGGCGGGCATGAGCTGCATGAGCCCCTGGGCTCCGGCATGGGACACTGCGTTGGGGTTGAAGTTGCTCTCGGCCTTGATGACCGCCTTGATGAGCCCCACCTCGACCCCGTAGCGGCGGGAGGCCCGCTGGATGACATCTTCGAGCCAGCCGGCATCGCGCGGGCCGGTCGACGAGACCTCGGCGGCGGACACATCGGCCGGCGCCCCGACCTCTGCCTGCGCGGCATCAGCACCGGTCACTTCGCCACGGTTCTGGGCGAAGCTCTTGAGGATGAACTCCATGGCCTGGGCCCCGACGGGCCGGGGCGTCTCGCCGGCGGTATCTCCCAGGGAGAAGGCGCTTCGCATCATATCGAGGCGCATGAGCTCGGCCGCCGCGGCAGCGGTCTCCCTAATGTCGGTTTTCCGTCCCGGTGACGCGGCTCGCCCGGCAAGAAGGGCCTCAAAGCGCGAGGTATCCGCCACGCCGGTGACGGAGGGGCGCTCCCCGGCTGCAGTGTCGGTTTGAAGGTTGGGGCGTTGTGTCGGGTCGATGAACATACCCGCGTCTATGCAAGAGACGTGGAAATTACATCGAGCTTTCTCTTTTTTAATTTTTCGATCAGGGTAGTCCGTTTCAGATTGAGCAGCAGTGCCGCCTCTTTCTTGTTGCCGCCGGTCTTCTTGAGAGCCTGCAGAATCAGATTGTTCTCAAACTCTTCAACAACGGTATTGAGACAGATACCCGCATCGGGAAGCGCCAGGGTTTCGGACGGTGCGGACAGCGAAACACCGGTGTACTTTTCCGGCAGATCCTTGACCCCGAGAGTGCCGAACCCCTTGAGGATGACGAGCCGTTCCACCAGGTTTTCCAGCTCGCGCACGTTGCCGGGCCAGTCGTAGCCGCAGAGTATCTCCATGGCGTCGGCGTCGATGCCCTTTACCTTGCTCTTCTTGTTGCGGTTGAAGCGGTCGAGGAAGGTGTTGACCCACTGCTGTCCCATAGTTTAACTGAATAAAGAGAGGCCCTGAGAGCTACTTGTGATATATTGAGTTCGCCAAAACACCAATATTAACAAGGAGATCAGAGCCGTGGCACATTGTAACACAGTCCTTAACCAAGTTGTCGGTTTTTTCAAGAGACATGAATTTGAATCCCTTGCCCGCAAGCATCACATCGGGCAGAAGTTTCGTTCTTTTAACCGTTGGTCGCAGTTCATGGCGATGATGGTTTGTCAACTTTCCGGCAGAAAAAGTCTGCGGGATATCGTGGAAAACCTCAAGGCCCAAGGCCACAAGCTCTATCATCTGGGCATGAAGACGGTTTCCCGTACCACCTTGGCCAGAGTGAACGATGAACAGCCGCATGAGTTGTACAAAGAGCTCTTTTACAAAATGCTGCATCGATGCAAGGCAGTTGCACCCAGTCATCGCTTCAAGATCGATGAAAAAGTCTATCTGCTGGATGCCACCACCATCAATCTCTGTCTGGAGGCGTTCCCTTGGGCCACCTACCGGCAGAAGAAGGGTGCCATAAAGATGCATGTCGGTCTTGATGCTGACGGCTATCTGCCTGAGTTCATCGATGTGACCGAAGGCAAGAAGCACGAGATGTCCTGGGCCAGGATGCTACAACTGCCTGCCGGTTCACTGGCCGTCTTTGACCGGGGCTTCACCGATTACGACTGGTGGCAGCAACTAACGACCAACGGCATCTTCTTCGTAACCCGGCTGAAAGAGAACGCCTTGGTGGAATACTTCAAGAAGCGTCCCGGCAGGAAAGCAACGGGCGTCATTCTTGACCAGGAGATTCGGCTCAAAGGGATGAAGGACAAACTGCGGCTTGTCCAGTTCATCGCCGATGACGGCAACGATTACCGCTTCGTGACCAATGCGCATCACCTGAAAGCAGCAATCGTGGCGGATCTCTACAAAGAGCGCTGGAAGATCGAACTGTTCTTCAAGTGGATCAAACAGAACCTGAAGATCAAGACCTTCCTCGGCACCTCGGAGAATGCCGTACTCACACAGATCTGGATTGCCCTGTGCGTGTATCTGGTACTGGCATACTTGACGTTTCTGTCAAAGATCGGATCGTCGATGCAGCAGATATTACGGTTATTACAGCTGAATTTGTTCGAGCGGCGAGACCTTGAAAGCCTATTCAAACCACCGAAAGTAGAGGCTTCGCCACAACTGGTGCTGCTTTAGAAACTATGGGACAGCAGTGGTGTTGACCAGAAGGGGGATGTCCTCCCTGCGATCCCTCAGGGGCGGGATGAAGATGGGGATGACCGAGATCCGGTAGAAGAGGTCTTCCCGGAACTGCTTGGACGCCACGAGCTTTTCCAGGTTCTGGTTGGTGGCGGCGATAATGCGCACATCCACCTTCTTGGAACGGGTTGCCCCCACCGGCTCCAGTTCTCTGTTCTGCAGCACCCGCAGGAGCTTTACTTGCAGGTTGGGCTTCATATCGCCGATTTCGTCGAGGAACAGGGTCCCTTTGTCAGCCATCTCGAACCGGCCGATGCGGGTGGCGATGGCTCCGGTGAACGAACCCTTCACATGGCCGAAGAGTTCGCTTTCCAGCAGCTCGTCCGGAATGGCGGCACAGTTGACCGGCACGAAGTTACGGTTTTTCCGGTTGCTCAGGTCATGGACCGCCCGCGCGACCAACTCCTTGCCGGTCCCCGATTCTCCCTGGATGAGCACGGTGGAGTCGGACTCGGCGACCTTCTCGATCAGCTCGAAAAGGGAGAGCATCCGGGGGCTTTCACCGATGATGTTGGGGATGAGGGAGCGGCTCTTGAGGGCCGGTTTGCTCCGGTAGGTCTGGCTCTGGAGCGACTGGTGCTCGAGGCCCCGCTTCACGTGGGTTTCAAGCTCGTCGAGGTTGAACGGTTTTTCGAGATAGAAAAAGACCCCCGCCTTGAGCAGGTTTGAGGTCATTTCGTAGTTGCCGAAGGCGCTGTAGGCGATGACCACCGTGCCGGGACGCATGGCCTTCAATTTCTTGACGAATTCGAGGCCGTTGACCCGTGGCATCATCAGGTCGGTAATAACCAGGTGGACATCCTCGACTTCGAGCTTTTCCAAGGCATCCTGACCGTCAAAGGCCTGGACGACATCGTACCCCTTGTACTTCAGAAACGCCGTGACAAAATCTCGAGTTTTCTTGTCATCATCGGCAATGAGCAGCCTCGGTGTCTCCATGTTCTCCCCTTGACGGCATGACGTGAGCTTGGCCCGAACCCTTACGCGGTCGACTGGACCCCATATTAGTCATATTTATGACAAAGGTCAACAAAATGACGACCATGCCAAAAACTTTTTTCCACCGCCGCTCACGGGGCTTTTGCTCCCGAAATACGCCCCCGCATTCAGGGGCCGAATGCGCTGAGCACGTAAAAATCCACCCCCCTTGGAGGGGTACAAAAAAAATACTAAAATTATGGACTCTTGCGCCGATGAGAATACTGCACCCGCCGGACGGGATCACCTCCCCTTCTCCGGCCGGCGGGCCAAGAGAACGCAATTTGCATGAACGCCGAACGGTGCCCTCAAGGAAACGCAACCGTTGCCGCGGACGAGCCAAGGAGGATGACGATGCAGAATGCACTGCAGACCAGGGTCGATGAGACCAGGAACGAATTGATCCAGCTGGTGAGTTTCAAGCTAGAGGAAGAGGAGTACGGGGTAAATGTCCTTAAGGTGAGAGAAATCATCCGGATGCCGAGCATTACCCGCGTCCCCAACACCCCTCACTATGTGGAGGGAGTCATCAACCTGCGGGGCAAGGTGATCCCGATCATTTCCATGCGCAAGCGCTTCGGACTGCCCGAAGGGGAGAACAGCAGCCAGACCCGGATCATGGTTATGGACATGGAGGGTGAACTGATGGGGTTCGTCGTCGATGCCGTTTCCGAGGTCATCCGTATCTCCGAGAGCGAGATCCAGCCGCCGCCGGCCGTGGTCAACAGCGCCGTGGAGCAGGAATGTCTGTCCGGCGTCATCAACCAGACCGAACGACTCCTCTTCTTCCTTGATCTGGAAAAACTCATCACCCAGGACGAGCGCCGGCTCTTTTCCGGGATGATTTGACAGCACTAAGCGTATTACCTGGCAACTTCTTTTCGCGAGGAGCAGCACATGGCGATTGAATGCGAAGACCAGGAACTGCTTGAAGGGTTCCTGACCGAAACCACCGAGCTTCTGGAAAAGCTTGACGACGACCTGGTTGCGCTGGAAAAGGCGCCGTCGGACGCGGACCTGCTCAACGGCATCTTCCGCTCCATCCATACGGTCAAGGGAGCGTCGAGCTTCTTGGGGTTCGAGCTGCTGGTCAAAGTAACCCACAAGACGGAGGATGTACTCAACCGTCTGCGCCGCGGCGAGCTGATCGTCACCCCGGAGATCATGGATGTCATCCTTGAGGCGGTCGACCTGGTGAAGGTCCTGGTGGCCGACATCAAGGGCGGCGACATCGTGGACCGGGAGATCGACGGCACCATCAGCAAGCTGATTCCGCTGCTGTCGGAAAACGCCAAGGAAGCGACCGTGCTGAAGGCCCCGGCAGCACAGCCCGAGACCTCAGCTCCCGCGGAACAGTCGGCTGAGGAAACCGCCTCGGCCAGCGAACAGTCGGCGGATGCGTCAGCTCCCACGGAAACGGCACCTCCCCCGCCACCGGAGAAAGCCGCCTCTGCGCCGGCCGTGCGTCCCCAGAACGCACCCGCGCCGGCAAAGGACGACAAGAAGGCCGATGATCTCGCGGATAACTCGACGGTCCGGGTCGACGTCAAACGGCTCGACGACCTCATGAACCAGGTAGGTGAGCTGGTCCTGGAACGCAACAGGATGATGCAGCTCAACACCGACTTCCAGGGCGACTCCGGCGACTCCAGTTTCGGCGAGGAATTCGCCAAGCTTTCCAAGCGGATCAGTTTTGTCACGTCGGAACTGCAGATGCAGGTTCTCAAGATGCGGATGATCCCGGTGGAAAAGGTCTTCAAGAAGTTTCCCCGCATCGTCCGCAACCTTGCCCGTGATCTGGGCAAGGAAGTGGACCTGACGGTGCTGGGCGAGGAAACGGAACTTGACCGCTCGGTCGTCGACGAAATCGGCGATCCGCTCATCCACCTGATCCGCAACGCCATGGACCACGGCCTGGAGACTCCCGACGAACGGGTTGCCGCCGGCAAGCCCCGCAAGGGGACGCTCATCCTCTCCGCGGCCCACGAGGGGAACCAGATCGTTATCAGCATCAAGGACGACGGACGGGGAGTCGACACCGACAAGGTGGCCCGCAAGGCCAAAGAGAAGGGGCTCGTCACCGACGAGCAACTGGCTGCCATGGGGCAGCGCGAACTGCTGGACCTGATCTTCCTGCCGGGCTTCTCCACCAAGGAAAAAGCAACCGACCTGTCGGGGCGCGGCGTCGGTATGGACGTGGTCCGTACCAACATCAAGAAGCTCAACGGCATCATCGACATCAGAAGCGAACTCGGGCGGGGCTCGGAGTTCATCCTCAAGCTCCCCCTGACCCTGGCCATCATCCAATCGCTCCTGGTTGAGGTCGAGGATGAGACCTATTCGCTCCCCCTGGCCGCGGTCCTCGAAACCCTCAGGGTTGACGAAAAGGAATTCCACACCATCGGCGGCCAGGAAGTTCTCAAGCTGCGCGATTCGGTTCTCCCTCTCATGCGGCTGCAGCGGATATTCAACATCGCCCCCGGCGAACGGAATCGGTCCTCATGCTACGTGGTTGTCGTTGGAGTTGCCGAGAAGCGGGTGGGACTCGTCGTGTCGCGGCTTCTCGGCCAGCAGGAAGTGGCCATCAAGTCCCTGGGCAAGTATCTGGCGAACCTGCCGGGCATCGCCGGCTCCACCATCCTGGGTGATGGGCGGGTGACTCTCATCATTGACCCGGCCGGACTTATCGAGAACAGTGACGGGAGCGGCGGCGGACGTGTCGCAGCCTGAGCGGACAACGAGCCGGACTCCAAACTAACCGAACGCACGAAGGGACCACCGTGAAACTCTCGGACAAGGATTTCGAAATACTAAGAGATTTCATATACAACCACTGCGGCATGTATTTTCACGCCAGCAAGAAGTACTTTCTGGAAAGCCGCATTGCCCGGCGTCTCGAGGCGACGAAATGCTCGGATATCCACGGATACCTGGGGCACCTCAAGGGGGGGGTAGGCAAGGCCGAAGAACTGACCAAGCTGCTCAACGAGATCACCACCAACGAGACCTGCTTCTTCCGCAACCCTCCCCAGCTCAAGGCCCTGGAAAACGTATTCCTCCCCGAGATCGTCGCCACCAAGGGGAAAATCGGCTTCCGTAAAATCCGCATCTGGAGCGCAGGCTCATCATCGGGCGAAGAGGCCTACACCATGGCCATGATGCTGCTGGAAAAGCGCTCGACGATCCTCAAGGATTGGATCATCGAAATCGTCGGTACGGACATCAGCGAATCGGTCCTGGCTCAGGCTCGAGAAGGGATATATAATTCCTACTCGGTTCGCAACACCCCCGATTTTTACCTCAAGAAATATTTCCGGGAAGAAACGGGCGGAAGATTTCTCCTGTCGCCCGATGTGAAGAAGCTCGTCTCTTTCTCTCACCTGAATCTTTACGAAGACTCGAAAATGGTCTTCATGAAGAGCTTTGACTTCATTTTCTGCGCGAATGTACTGATCTATTTCGACCTGGCATCCAAGACAAAGGTGGTTCAACACTTCTACAACAACCTCCAGCCCTATGGCTATTTCTTTGTCGGGCAGTCAGAATCCCTGCATGGCGTGAACGATAAGTTCAAGACGGTTCATTTCCCCGGGGGATTTGCCTACAAAAAATGAAAGGTGGTACGGAACCTGTGGAAACGAGCAAAATGGAAAAGGCGGCCGCACTGCTCGGCGGGATGATCGATCTTCCCACCATCCCCGCTGTCGCCATTCAGGTCCTTTCACTCCTGGACGAGCCAGAAGTCGATGTGGATGATGTGGCCGAGCTGGTTCTGACCGACCAGGTCATGGCCGCCAGGGTTCTCAAGATGGTGAACTCGCCCCTCTATCGTCCGGCCACCGAGATCACCTCCCTCAAGGGGGCTCTGGTCTATCTGGGGCTGCGGCATATCCGGGAGTTCATCCTCACCTGCTCCATCATCCAGTGCTCCGAGGGAAAAGATGGCGTCCTCGGCGTCAAACCGTTCTGGGAGCACTCCTTCGGCGTCGGCATCGTGGCCCGGCTGATCGCGGAAAAGGTGGGATACCACGATACGGAAAAAGCATACATCGGAGGGATCATCCACGACATCGGCGAGGTATTCCTCAGCTATTACATGCGGGATGAGTTCCAGAAGATCGTCGACTCCATCAGCGACAAGCCCCACAAGCTCGTCGAGGCCGAGGAGGAATTCCTTGGAACGACCCACTGCGAGATCGGGCTTTGCATCGCCCGGGCGTGGCGCTTCCCCGATGATTACTGCGAGGTGATCGCCCACCATCACGCCCCCCAGGAGGCGAAAAATGCCCCCCGGCTCACCGCCATCGTCAATCTGGCCGATCTCTTCTGCAACGTGCGCCAGCTTGACTACGGCGGCAAAGCCTGGGTAAGCTTTTCCCTGGCCGATGAACCGGCGTGGGGAATGCTCCAGGGCCCCGGCTCGCGGCTCTCCGAGCTCGACATTGAGCGGTTCTGCTACGAACTGGATGACCGGGTGGAAGAAATCAGTGAGTTGGTAGGTAATATCTTCAAGAACGGGTGATTGTGCATGCTTCAGAATCAGACACGAAAACTGCGAGTCCTGGTCGTCGACGATTCTTCTTTCATGAGGATGGTGATCCGGAGCGTACTCGAAAAGGACCCGGCGATCGAGGTGGTCGGCATAGCCGTTGATGGGATGGAAGGGGTTGAAAAAGCCCTGGCCCTGAAACCGGACCTGATCACCATGGACATCGAGATGCCACGGCTGGACGGGATCTCCGCCCTCAAACAGGTCATGGCCAAGTGCCCGACACGGGTCCTGATGGTCTCAACCCTCACCTGCGAGGGAGCCAAGGCCACCTTTGACGCCCTCGATGCAGGCGCCATCGACTACATTCCGAAAAACGTGACCGACAGCGCCGATGCCCAGCGAGTCTTCCGGGAAGAGTTGCTGCGCAAGGTCAAGGGAGCCGCCAGCTCTATCTTCGGCCGGCCGATGACCACATCGGCCCCCCGGGCGATCATCGCTCCCCCCCGGCAGGTGCAGCCCGCTCCGCGCCCCTCGCAGGCATTGGCCGGCAAGTTCCACTACGTGGGCATTGGCGCCTCCACCGGCGGCCCGGTGGCGCTCCAGGAGGTCCTGGGCCGCATCCCCGGCAACTACCCCCATGGCATCGTGGTGGCCATCCACATGCCCAAGGCATTCACGGGGCCCTACGCCGAACGACTCAACAGCAAGTGTTCCCTCCAGATCAAGGAGGCGAATGATGGCGACATCATCCAGCCCGGCGTGGTCCTCGTTGCCCCGGGCGGTCGTCACATGGCGCTGGCCCGCCAGGGAAACTCGATCGTGGTTCGGACGCTCTCCACCGCCGAGTGCCCCCAGTACATCTACATTCCGTCGGTGGACCACATGATGACCACCCTGGCTGACGCCACCAACGGATCGGCCCTGGGAGTGATCCTTACGGGCATGGGGAGCGACGGATTCAAGGGGATGAAGCACTTGAAAAGCAAGGGTGGCATCACCATCGTCCAGGACGAGGCCACCTCCACCATCTACGGCATGCCGCGGGCCTGCATCGAGGGGGGCGTCGCAGACACGGTGCTTCCCCTCACCCAGATCGGTTCGGAGATCGCCCGTCTGGGTGGGTGATCAACGGCGCGCCGAGAGCAGGATACCTCCCTCACGGATCAGGGCACGGCACAGGGAGAAGCCGGTCCGCTTGAGACGGAACAACAACAACGGTCCGGCCAGGGCCGGACAGTGGGGGATAAAGAGCGACAGCTCACCGTTGTGGTCGACCCCCGACTCGGGGCAGGAAAGGAAGCGGGCCAGTGGTGCCAAGTCCCTCTGCACGCCCCCCGGACCACGTGAACCGACAGATGCGGCAGTCCCGGCACAGGGGCTGCCGTTTTTGGTGAACGGCGGCACGAGGCACCATGCCGTCACTAGAATGAATGTCCACAGCCGTTGCAGCATTATCACCTCAGGCATCCCTCGTGCGCTGGACAGACACGTCAGGGCCGGCTAGAATCTCCCGACCATGAGCCCGCACCACACCCCGCTCCACCCTTGTTTCGATCCGGCCGAGACCTCAAACGAACTATCACGGCTTCTCGTCTCAGGCCCTATCGTCGACGCCGACCTCGACCGGCGCATCGCCCGTCTCCGGGAACGGTTCCGCATCTACTGCGGCATCTATCCCTTCGGCATGTGGGACAGCGGGCTCGTGGTCACGCGGGAGATGCGTGCCCTGACCGATCTTCTTCTGCCCCTCGCGGAAATACTGCCGGCATTTTCCCGGCTTTTCAGACTGACGCTCCGGTTCCCCCCCCTTCTGGAAGCGACCCCACTGACAACCGCCTGCTCGTGGCTCGACCTGCTCGAACGGCTCGACGTCTCCGCAGCCCGGGGGAACCCGGCCCGACTTCTTGAACAGTTGGCCGGGGATGGCGCGAGGCGCACGAGCTTCGTATTTTCCCTCTTCATCCCCCGCCACTACGGTGGCGGCTTCGACCGCTACCCGGACCAGACCGCCTTTCTGAAGCGATGGATAAGACAGCGGGGCACCCCGGAAGGGGGTATCTTCTCCGTGCTCGATGCTGCTTGCGGTTGCGGTGAAGGGACTTACGCCCTGGCTCGTCTCCTGATGGGGATGGGCGTTGCGCCGGACCGCTTCCGCGTGCTCGGCAGCTCCCTCGAAGAGATCGAGCTCTTTGCGGCCCGCCACGCATTTTTCCCCCACGATCAACGGCGCGGGGAAGTCCTGCGGAGCTTTGCCGCGCCGCTTCTCGCCGCAGGAGCGGCGACGTCCATCGGGTTCGTGCGCGAGGATATCAGGGAGGCGACAGGAGGGGCCTGGGACGTGATTCTCTGTAACGGTATTCTGGGAGGACCGTTCATCCACGACCGGCAGACGCTTGAGCGCACGATCGCACGACTTGCGGCCCGCCTGGCTCCGGGCGGACTCATTGTGGCGGCCGACCGGTTCCACGAGGGATGGAAGCGGCGGGTCCCCGCCGCCATGCTGGAAGAGATGCTGCGCGGCGCGGGGCTCACCGTACTCACCGTGGGGGAGGGCGTTGCCGGGGTCAGGCCCTGATGAGGATCCCCCCCCAGGAAAGCCCGCCGCCGAACCCCATCATGAGAACGAGTTCCCCCGGCTTGATGGTGCCATTGCGCAGGTATTCGTCCAGCGCGAGCCCAACCGACGCAGCGGCCGTGTTACCGTAGCGATCCAGGTTTAGAAGAAAACGTTCTTTGGGAATACCGGTCTTGCGGGAAATGAAGTCGATGATCCGATAATTGGCCTGGTGCGGAATTATGTGGTCCAGATCGGTCACCGCCACCCCGGCTTTTGTCGTCACTTCCTCGATAATCTGAGGAATTACGTCGGTGGCGAAGATAAAGACCTGCTTCCCAGCCATGCGGAAGGAATTTTCCCTCAGGGCGATGGTCTCGGCGGTCACCGGCTTGCGGGACCCCGACGAGGGCACCTGAATCAGTTCCCAGCCGCTGCCGTCGCTCCGGATGACACTCTGGAGGATACCGGTGCGCTCGGTGGTCCTTCCCAGAATAACCGCGCCGGCCCCGTCACCGAACAGGGGGCAGGTGGTCTGGTCCTGAAAATCGAGAATCTTCGAGTAGGTGTCGGCGCCGATCACCATGACCCGTTCGTATTTGCCGGACCGGATGAAGTTGTCTGCCGTTTCCAGCCCGAAGACGAACCCGCTGCAGACTGCATTCATATCGAAGGCAAAGGCATTCACGGCACCGATATTTTTCTGGACCATGCATGCCGTGGCCGGCAGGCACATGTCGGGCGTGGACGTGGCCACGATGAGGCAGTCGAGCTCCCCTGCCCCCATGCCGGCACGGTCAAGGGCCTTGAGGGCCGCGGCAGTGGCCAGATCGGACGTGGCCTCGTCTGGAGCGGCGAACCGGCGCTCCCGAATGCCGGTTCGGGACTGGATCCACGTGTCGGCGTCGTCGACCAGGTATGAGAAATGGGAATTGGGGACCACCCGCTCGGGAACCTGGCCGCCGGTGGCAAGGACGATTGAATGAAACATGAGACTCTCCGCTCCCCGTGAAACACGGAACCCCCCGCCGGGGCTACTTGATAATTCCTCGAAATATCTCACATTTCACGATCAAATGTCAAAGCAATTAACCGTCCGCATCCGTTTCGTCGCCCCGGTCGAACAGGGCGTCGACGACGGCATAGCACCAGACGGCGGCAAAAAAGGCGAGCAGCCCCATGGCAACCGCCCCCCCTGACGCCATCGTTTCAGCAACGGCATTGGCATCGACGACCCCGGTAATCTTCGCCTTGACGAGCACCGGCCCCAATCCTCTGAGGACCACGAAAACAGCCCCGATAAGAAACACATTGGACAGCAGAAGCAGTACTCCTCCCTTGGCCCTCCGGCCGTTTTTGAGCTGACCGAGGCCGGGGAGCACGAACGCCGAGAGAAGCGCAGCCTTGATGTTCAGTTTCATAGAGTTTATCCTTCCGGGACCCGGGAATCCACGGCCTTGCACAGCACCATTCTCGGGTATAATATCAATTGCTCAGTTGTTCCAACTCTGGTACTAATGCCCCTGACATGAAGGCACAGGTTTCAATGACACGACGCGAAGAACTTATTGCTCTCCTGAAGGACCCCGCCGAAGAGGTTCGCGAAGCGGCGGCCAGGGCCATCGAGCGGATCGAGGGTGCAGGCAGCTTTGCCGAGGTTATCGAGCAGCTGAAAAAAGGGAATCGCGGCGCCAAGATACGAGCCATCTATGCCCTGGGAAGGATCGGGGGCGAACGAGTGCTTACTCCTCTCATGTACTGCGCCATGCGACCGGAGGAGGACATCCGGATCGCCGCCATCGACGTCCTCGGCACCCTGGCCACCCCCCAGGCCTTCCCTCTGCTCGCCGAATGCCTGCGCGAGCCGTCGGCTGCGGTTCAGGCCAAAGCCATCGAGGCTCTGGGCAGGTACCGGACCACGGAGGCCATTCGCCTTATCCTGCCGTTCCTTGACGCCCGGGACGGCTTCCTCGATGCCGAGGCGGCCCGAGCGGTCGGCAACATCGGCTCAGCAGACCATGAGGGGAAACTCCTCGCGCTCCTCTCCTCCCCCCATCCGGCGACCCGTGCAGCAGCGGCCGAAGCCTTGGGCACCCTCCCCTTCGAGTGATTACAAAGGTCAGCCGAGATAGCGGTTGACGTCAATTGCGGTCATCAGCGGATCAACGACCGAAACAATGCGCGTGCCCGTCTCCCGTGCCAGGTTCTTCATGTGTGCCGGATCCAGCAGCCGGCCCGCCGGGTCCGCCACGACTTTTACCACCGGGCGCTCCCCCCCATTGGGGTCGGGACGGAAGACCACGGCCACTTCATTGGTATCGAGGCGCACAAGTGTTCCCACGGGATAACGTCCCATCATCTCGGTGAACGCCTGCACGAGGCCGCTGTCCAGGTGGCTGCCGGCGAGGCTCCTGAGCTTCAGGAGGGCGTCCTTGGGATTGAGGGGCGACTTGTAGACCCGCAGGGTTGTGATGGCATCATAGCAGTCGGCAACGGCGATGATGTCGCAAAACCGGTCAAAGGCCAAAGCGCGGGCCGACTCGGGATAGCCGGCACGGTCGAAACGGATATGATGGCCGAGCACCGCCCGGGCAATCCGCTCCCCCACCCCTGGCATCTCGCCCACAATCCGGGCCCCCTCTTCCGAATGCATTTTCATGCGCTCGTACTCGTCAGAGGAAAGCCGACCGGGCTTGTTGAGGATTGTTATCTCCACCCGGGTTTTCCCCACATCGTGAAGAAATCCGGCCATGCCGAGCTCTCCCAGCTCGTCCCGCTGAAGCCCCGCGGCGGCGCCGAGCGACATGGAGAGAATCCCGACGTTGACGCTATGACAAAAGGTGTAGTTGTCGTAATCCTTGATCATGGCAAGACCGAGCAGCGTGGCACGATCCTGCATGATCATGGTCGCCATGCGGTCGACAACCCCGCGCAGCTTGTCGGAACTCGGAATACGACCCTTTTCCACCTCACTGAACAGCCCGGTCACCACATCCAGCGCCTCGCGATAGGTCGTGCCCGGATCATACTCATCATCCCCCTGGGAATGATCCTCGGTGGCGCCGCTGCCGCAGAGCTCCACCGAAATGGCAGCAATTCCAGCCCGCTTCACTTCGGCCACGAGCTGCTCTCCCAAGAGTTCACGCCGGGTCAGCAGTTCCACGAAACGCTCGAGCTCCAGCGGGGTCAAACCGGCCCTGAAAGCGACTGCTTCCACGTGACGATTGGTAAGCAGGGCGGCAAGCTCCTCCTCGGCGGCGGTCGGCGTGAAGAACAGATGGTTTTCGCAAAAAAGGACCCCGTCAATGATGCCGATGCGGACCTCGGGATACGCCCGGAGAAGCTCTGTCACATGGGAGCCCAGATGGGCGAACTGCTGGACCACCGCCGGATGGGAGCCGGGGTAGAGCAAGACCGAACGCACGGCGCCCGCCAGAAGAAGAACGAGCCGCTGAGCCTGAGGCTGAGCAAGTTTAATCATTAACGACCCCCCCTCGACGGCGGATGTCTTCTGCTGCATCGGCACTGGCCGCCGCAAGCATGCCGCCTTTCGCTGCCAGCGAATCCAGCAGTCCCAGAGCGGCCGGGTCACCGATCTGGGCCAAGGTGGTTACCACCGCCATCCGGACGTCGTCCCAACGGCGTCGGCCGAACCAGGGCCGATGCTCCAGCAGCCGGAGCAGAGACGGCACCGCCCGGCGGTCTCCGATCCGGCCGAGGGACTGGATGACGTCCCTCTTGAAGGCAAGCGATTTTTTAAAGGGATCGCGGCGTTCGATGAGAGCACAAAGAGGCTCCACCGCGCGGCGGCTCTTCAGGAGACCAAGCGAGATCACGGCATGACGCTTCGTCAGATTATCCTCCGCTGCGAGCAGGCCGATAATCGCGTCCTCTGCCTGTTCACCGCCGATCTTGACGAGGCTCCTGAGCGCCTCCCGGCGTACCCTTACGTCCGTATGAACTAAACAGGCCCGCAGGGGTTCGGCGCTTGCAGGATCGCCGATCTCGCCGAGGATGACCGCCGCGTTCCGCACCACGTACCAGCGACGGTCGACAAGATGCTCGGTCAGAAGAGCCACCGACTCCGCACCGATTGCCACGAGTGCATCGATGATCAGCTTCCGGGCATTCCTGCTCTCTGCCAGCGTGAGGCGTTCAACCAGCAGCGCAACCGCTGGTTCGCCAATCTCCCGGAACAGGTCGACGAGGGTCTCCCGCTCCTCCCCGCGCTCCTCCAGGCGCCCTACGAGAAACGGGAGCATGGGCCCCCCGGCCGCCTTCTCGAAGGCAAGAAGGGCATACCCCCGCCGCGCGGCGCTCGCCGCTTCACTCTTCGCATGCCGGTGCAGGTTCACCAACACCCACAGAATCCGCTCGAACTCACCCCGGTCGCCGAGTTCCGCGCAACGGGCCGACAACAGGCGGGCGAGCTCCCGGTACCGATCGTCGCTGGTTTCCCGCTCCATACGGCCGAGTATGGCTTCCGCCTCCAACCGATCCTCTTCCTGCAGTCCTGCCGCGTCCCTGCCCTCTTCGGGTGTCCCGTCCTGGTCCGCCACCTTTTCGATGGCAGACAATACATTGTCAGAGGTGCCGTCATGGGCCGCAGCAGAACGGGTTTGCTCGACGACCGCCCGCTTGCGCCGGATTTCGTCAAGGTCCACTTCGTTGACCCAGATGGTCGTCAGGCCGAGTTGGGCCATAAGCGCCTCTATCCCTCCCGCCTCGTGGACGTCGCGATGGTCCATGGATAAAAGGGTGAGAAACAAGGACAGGTCGGCCTCGCCGACGTCGGGCAGGATCGTGAGCCGCTTTACCCGTCGGATGAACAGCTCCCGCGCAAGGGCCTGGGTCATTGCTGTCGGCTCCACAAAAGCCCCGCCCTCCGAGGCGGTGAAACCGTTCTTACCGATGACGAACACGAGCTCTGTTCCCCAGAGGATTCCCCGGAGCGCGGCATGGGCCCGTGCCAGGACTTCGGCGCGCTGAGGATGCCCCTCAGGATAAAACGTCAGGGCCTTCAGCGCCCGATAGAGTTCAGCCAGCACGATCCCGTACTGCCCGCCTCCTGCCGCAGGCCTGCCCGTTGCGTTCCCTCCGTTTGCTCCCATTCCCCCTCCGGGTCGAAAAGCGATCGCATGTGATAGTAACGTACGCGACAAACAGGTGTCAAACTCACAGACTTCACCTAATGCCGACGGTCGATTGACAGCCGAGTGTCAAGGCGGTAGTATCCGCTCACTCCCGAGACGAGGACACCCCGTGAAAACCGTAACCCGTTATGCCTGCCAGAAATGCGGCTACCAATCGGCCAAATGGCTTGGGAAATGCCCCGACTGCGCCGCCTGGAACAGTTTTGTCGAGGAAGTCACCGGCGGCGGACGAAAGGGTGCCGCCTCCCTGCCCGCAGCCACCCGCCCGGTCCCCATCTGTGATGTGGCCAGCGAGGCGGAAACACGCCTGTCGTGCGGCATCTCCGAATTCGACCGGGTACTGGGCGGTGGTCTCGTCTCCGGCTCCCTGGTGCTCATCGGCGGCGACCCCGGCATCGGCAAATCCACCATTCTTTTGCAAGTCATGGACCACCTTGCGCGGACCGCGGGACCGGTTCTCTACGTATCGGGAGAGGAATCGGCGCGACAAACAAAAATGCGCGGCGAACGCCTGGGCATCGGAGCACGTGAACTGCTCGTCCTCGCCGAGACCTCCCTCGAACTCATCCTGTCCCAAGTTACCGCTCTCGCCCCCCGGGCCCTTGTGATCGACTCCATCCAGACCGTTTTCAGCGCGAACCTCGAATCGGCGCCCGGCAGCGTCAGCCAGGTGCGCGAGTGCGCCGGCAGGCTCATGGAGCTGGCCAAGCGCAACGGCATCCCCACCCTCCTTGTGGGACACGTGACCAAGGACGGCTCCCTGGCGGGCCCACGGGTGCTGGAGCACATGGTCGACACGGTGCTCTACTTCGAAGGGGACCCGGGGCATGCCTTCAGGATTCTCAGGGCCGTCAAGAACCGCTTCGGCTCAACCAATGAAATCGGTGTATTCGAGATGAAAGAGGGCGGCCTCAGCGAAGTGAGAAACCCCTCGGAGCTCTTCCTGGCCGAACGGCCGCTCGGCGTTTCGGGGTCCGCCGTCGTCACCACCATCGAGGGGAGCCGACCGCTGCTGGTGGAACTGCAGGCACTGGTCACCCCCTCATCCCTGGGCGTTCCACGCCGCACCACTCTCGGGGTTGACCATAACCGCCTCGCGCTCCTGGTAGCCGTGCTCGACAAAAAAGTCGGCCTCCACCTGTCGGGGCAGGACATCTTCCTGAACGCCGCCGGCGGCGCACGGCTCAGCGAGCCGGCCATCGACCTGGGCATGGTGGCGGCCCTCGCATCAAGCCACTTGGACAAAATAATCGATCCCCACACGGTCATTGTCGGCGAGGTGGGCCTTGCGGGGGAAGTCCGCGCCATTACCCAGGCGGAGACACGGGTCCGCGAGGCCGCCAAGCTGGGCTTCACACGGGCGGTTATCCCCGCCGGCAGCGTCCGACAGGTCGGCGATGTTCCCGGCATGAACGTTGTGGGAGTGAAATCCCTGGATGAAGCGCTGGAACAGCTCTTCTGACTGATCCGACGCGCTTTTTTCCTTTACTTGATTAGCCGTTTCTCTTACTATTTACAGCAGTTATACATAAAGGAGATTCGGTGAATGGAAAGCGAGAAGCTTGAATACTTCAGAACCATACTCAACGAAGAGATGCGGACCCTCCTCGATGAGGCAGGCAAGACCGTCTCCGAGATGACTTCAGACAGCACGCCGTTTCCCGACCCCAACGACCGGGCCACCCAGGAGTCGGACCGCAACTTCGAGCTGCGAATCAGAGACCGGGAGCGCAAACTCATCAACAAAATCAGAGAGGCCCTCGAGCGCATCGACGACGGCACCTTCGGGACCTGCGAAGTGTGCGGCGAGGAAATCGGCGAGGGACGCCTCAAGGCACGCCCCGTCACCACCCTCTGCATCGACTGCAAGATGGAGCAGGAAAGAAAAGAAAAACATCCCTGACCACTTCTCCCCCTCGCCCCCTTCCCGCGGAGTCTTGGATGGCTGTTCACGATCCCTACACCATACTGAGCAGCGCCATTCGGATCGCCAACGCGACCGAGCGCTCCCATGATGAACGGCTCAAGACCCTTGCCCTTCTCATTGCCGAGGCGTTCGGAGCCCTTTCCGCCACATTCTATCTTCTGGACGGCGACGGCCGTGTTATCGTCCGCAAAATATCCAGCGCCTTCTCCGACATCTGCAGCAGAGACTGCCGTATTCCCGGCGGACGCGGCATTGCCGGGCTGTGCGCCTCAAGCGGCAAGCCGATCCGGCAGGACTGCGCGGGATGCCATCCCGATGAAGTCGTAACGGGCAATGAACGAACCATCGCTGCCTTTCCAGTCAGCTGCCAGGGACAGTCTCTGGGGGTCCTCGCCCTGGGGTTCGCCCATGACGCGCCCCTGACCGACGACGACCGGGACATGCTCGCCGTAGTCCTCATCGAAGCTGCCGGCGTAATGCGCTGCAAGCGTCAGCTTGAATCGGTGGAAAAGCGTATCAGGGAACTCTCCTTCCTCAACCGCATCAATGGGGTCATGCTGTCGACCATTGAGCTCAACCGGCTCATCCACCTGCTGCTGACAGCCCTCACGTCCGACCAGCCGCCACTGTTCGATCGGGCCATGCTCTTTCTGCTCAATGAGCGCGCCGGCATTCTCCAGGGGATGATGGGCATCACGTCAGCACGGCAGACCGACAGCAACGCGCCGTCCGAGCCAAGGACAAAGCGACGGTTCCCCGTCCGGAACGCCGACTTCGACTCCGTCGTCAAGGCCACCCGCCTCCCCCTTGATGCGTCCCTCAACCAGATATCCCGGGCTGTTCTGGAGCGCACCCTGCTCCACGTGCAGCATCCCGACCAGGAACAGCCGGTTGACCGGACCCTCACGAAACAGTTCGGCACATCGTCCTATGCAGTCGCTCCCCTCGTGTCCCAAGACCGCGTTGTCGGCGCCATTGTCGTCGACAACCGTCTCACGGACCGCCCCCTGGCCGGCGACGATCTCGGCATCCTCCACCTGGTTTCCGGCCAGGCCGGAATGGCCATCGAAAACTCGATCCTTTTCCATCGGCTCGAAGAAACGAACCGCAACCTTCAGGACGCCAAGGAGCGACTCCTTCAAGAGGAAAAACTGGCGGCCATCGGCCGGATGGCGGCCAGCATCGCTCACGAGATCAAGAATCCTCTCGTTTCAGTGGGAGGCTTTGCCGGCAGGCTCAAAAGGAAATTCACCCCCGAGTCAGAGGAGTGGCTTTACGCCGATGTCATCGGGCGCGAGGTGCAGCATCTGGAAAAAATGCTGAGTGACATCCTCTTTTTCTCGCGAAAAACCACCATCTGCTATACCCGCTGCGGCATCAACCAGATCATCGAAGACGGGCTGGCAACCATGGCCGTCCCTCTGGAACAGAGGGAGATTGTCGTTGACAAGCGCTTCGCCTCCCGCTTGCCGACCCTGCTGGGCGATTGCCAGCAGCTCCGTCACGTCTTCACCAACCTGATAAGCAACGCCCTGGATGTCATGGAACCGCAGGGGGTTCTCACCATCGAAACCGGCCTGGCACGGATCGACGGCAAGCGGGCCGTATCCGTCAAGGTGGGCGACACCGGCAGCGGCATCGCCCCCGATGTCCGTCACTCGATCTTCACCCCCTTCTTTACCACCAAGGAAAAAGGGACCGGTCTCGGCCTCGCCATCGTGCACCGGATCATTACCAACCACGGCGGACGGATCGAAGTCGAAAACCGACCCGAAGGAGGCGCCCTCTTCACGGTAGTTCTCCCCACGTCACCCTGATTTTTTAGTTTTCAACTCCAACGGATTGGGTTATATACTATCGCTTCGCACACAATTCCTCCGGGGACGTAGCTCAGCTGGGAGAGCGATGCGTTCGCAACGCATAGGTCGAGGGTTCGATCCCCTTCGTCTCCACCACTTTTGATCAAGGGATTAGGACAACTTCCTAATCCCTTGATCACGTTCGGGGCCTGACGGGTGCCCTTCGCCGCACGCGTGGCGGAATGCATGAGCCTTCACGCAGGTACCCGATCCTGCGGCAAAACAGGCCGCAAACTCCCTTGCTCTCTCCGACATATATTTCATACTCGCGCCGGCAGCGCACCAACATCCTCGGTAACTCCTGCGTCTCCCCACCGTGTCCGCACTTCTTCTCGGCCTTAACGTGCGATATCCATGTCACGTGGTAGAATCTGAAGAAGTCTCCCGATGCCAGCATCCCGGCATTGAGCCGGGCGTTGTCGCACCTTAAAATTCATTGAACATCTGATCGATTCTACCTACTATTCCATCATGCCCTTTTACATCAGCCCCTACCTGATTCTGCCCATCCTTTCCTTTCTCGTGAATGCCGTGCTTGCCGCCTATTCATGGCGCAACAGACGGCTGCCGGCAGCGCAGCCGCTATTCTTTCTCATGATCGGCATGGCAGGATGGTCATGTGCGTACGCCCTCAATACCGCCGCCACATCGCTCTCCCTGAAGATACGGTTCTTCCAGATGGGAGTCACTTTCGTGTGCCTGATAGCCCCGTCAGTAATCGCGCTGGCCCTCGAATCGATCGGCCGCAGTGACTGGTTGACGCGACGCCGGTTGGCTTTGATCTGTGTTGTCCCGGCACTCTCTCTACTCCTGGTCTGGACCAACGAATTTCACCTGATCTTCCGTCATGATATGTATCTCTACTCCAGCGGCCCCCTGCTATTGCTCGGATTTGAAAATGGACCGTACTTCCCGATACACCAACTCTACGTCATCTTCGCCAACATCGTTGCCATCGTACTGTTCGGTCAAGCTTTGAGGCGCTCCCCGCGCGGCCAGGGCCTCCGGTTTGCGCTGCTCATTGCCGCCACGGCCCTACCGATCCTCGTCGAGTTGCTGGCCATAACACCGGTCAAAGGCTTCTCCATGACCACCTCCAGCCTGTTTATCTCGGGCTCCCTCTATGTGGTGGCCATTTTTCGGTATCGCCTGCTTGACATCGCCCCGCTGGCCCGGACCGCGCTATTTGCGCAACTCGGGGATCCAGTGCTGGTGTTCGACATTCACGGGGCATTGGCGGACTGCAACAATTCTGCACGGATCCTTGCCGGCGACAAACCGGATCATGATCTCGCCGACATCTGCCGGGTTATCCTGACTCGTATCCCCGAACTGGAAACCCATCTAGCTCAGCCGACCACTGTGCCGAGAAATTCGTACGCGGCCGACACAGCCGATGCCGGCCACCACTGGAGCATTTCCAGTTTGCCGCTGCAATCGGGCGGCGTCAGTCGCGGCCTGTTGGTACAGTTGCACGACATCAGCGACCTGAAAGAGGCTGAGCGCAACCTGCGAGCATCAGAACAAAATCTGCGGGAACTGAACCACACCCTGCAAGAGCGGGTGGAATCAGAAACGACACGACGGCTCGAGCGAGAGCGCCTGCTGGCCAACCATGCCCGACTTGCGGCAATGGGAGACATGCTGGCGGCCGTTGCCCACCAGTGGCGCCAGCCACTGTCCACCGTGGGCATGATCGTGCAGAACATCAGAAACGCTTGGCACTCGTCACAACTGAACCAGGCCTATCTGGACAGCTCGGTCGAAACCGCGATGAAGCAGATCCACCAGATGTCGGAAACGATAGATACGTTTCGCAGGTTTTTCCGACCGGACAAGCAGAAGGAGGCCCTGGATGCCGTCGCGCAGATCAAGAAAGCCGTCAGCATCATGGAGCCCCAGATCTCAGGCATCCGCATCAGTTCCCATGTTCTGGAGCAGGATCACGGACCCGCGGCGATCTCAGGTTTTCCCAATGAATTCACCCAGGTGATCGTCAATCTGCTGTCGAATGCCCGCGACGCGATCAGGGAGCGCCAGTCCGTCGAACCTGCCGTTGCGGGAGAAATCATGATAGTAGTCATTAAACGACACAATTCCATCGAGATTCTGGTGCGGGACAATGGATGCGGGATTGCCCCCGAGAGCAAGGGCCGGATTTTCGAGCCGTACTACACCAAAAGGAGGAACAGGAATTGGACTCTACATGTCCCGCATGATCATCGAGGATAGCATGGGGGGTAAAATGTCCTTTTCCAGTGAACCGGGTGAGACGGATTTCACTATCATCCTCCCCGCGGCAGAAGAGGCGTGATATGGGCGAACTGACCGATGTGACAATCCTGTATGTTGAAGATGAGCCGGTGCTGAGGGAACAGGTCGTGTTCGCTCTGCGCATGCATTTTTCACGAGTATTGAGTGCCTGTGACGGGAAAGAGGCCATGCGCATGATCAGGGCTGAGTGCCCCGACGTGGTAGTCAGCGATATCCGGATGCCGGCAATGGACGGCTTGACCCTTGCATCGCTGCTCAAGACCGAACTTCCCGATCTCCCCGTTGTCCTCTGCACAGCCCTCCACGAAACAGACCATCTTCTGAAAGCTATCGAATTGGGAGTTGCGGCCTATGTCAGCAAGCCGATCGATCTGGAGAAACTGCAACATGCCATCAGACTGGCGAGCCTTCCCTGCGTCAACCGGCGAGAAATAGCCCGTCTGCGCTCCGAGGCCGCAATCTCTAACGGCCTGCTGGGAGAAGGCTCCATCATGCGTCCCATTGCCGAACAACTGCAGCGGGTTGCCGATACAGACCTTTCAGTGATGCTCCTCGGAGAGCCCGGAACAGGCAAAAACTTTCTGGCCGCAAAAGTTCATGCCTTGAGCAAACGCAAAACCCAACCGTTTCTTGCGGTCGACTGCCTGGCACGAACTCCGGAGCAGTTGGAGAAGGAGCTCTTTGGCGAAGCCAAGGGACGGGGCAGACCATCCTCCGGCGCCACGGAGCTGCTTTCCGAGGCGGATGGAGGCACGCTGCTGCTTGACGGGCCGGAACGACTGCCGTTGCAACTGCAGCAAAGACTGTTCAATCTGCTCGAAGACGGCATGTTCGTGCCAAATGGTTCCATCAGGCCGGTTGCGTGCAATCTGCGCGTGATCACGGTTACCGGCGCCAATCTGGATAAACTGGCGCAGGCAGGAACGTTCAGCCAGGAGCTGCTCGAGCGGCTCAAAGACGTCGAAGTGACGCTACCCCCCCTTCGTGAACGTCGATCCGACATCCCGCTTCTCGCCCGTTTCTTCCTGGCCGTTGCTGCAGATGAATTCGGACGTCACTGCCCCAGCATGACAACAGAGGCTGAAGAACTGCTCCAGCAGCAGCAATGGCCCGGCAACCTGCGTCAGCTCAAGCAACTCATGCGCAGGGCCCTGTTCATGGCGGGAAACCCCATCTCCGACGCTGGTCTCAAGCCCCTCATCGGCCAGGCCACCAGCCCCATAGTCCCTGACTTACTGCCATCGTCTCTCGACCTGGTGGAACTGGAAAAATGGGCCATCATCCAGGCATTGGCGGCCACCGACGGGAAAAAGCAACAGGCCGCCCGGTTGCTGGGAGTCAGTTACAACACCTTCAAGGATAAAATCCGCCGTTACAACCTCACCGGCCTCTGATCCCTATCAGAAATTGATACTTTCAGTGTCAACTTCTGATAGGGGGATTCACCCCCCCACCCACCTAACACCCAGTAAATTAAAATAAAACAAAAAAATGCCGTTTCCGTCTTTAGCCGTCATTCCCCTTCCCGATACGTCAAAATGATGCTGTAGCTGAATTGCCGTGCCTCAACGAAGCACGTTCAACCAAGCCATCTCATGCCGTATGACAATATCCAGGGAGGAACGAATGAAAAAGACGTCCGACGATCAAGTGCGTGCAGCCAAGGGAAAATCCATACCGCTGTCTTCTTCGGGAAAGGATTTTATCGAAGGAAGTCTTGATTTTCGGCCTGTCTCTCCCAAAAAGCAGACTGCCGTGCGCAAGCCAGGAGAAGAACAGGAGGAAAAGGCGGCGGTGGCCGCGGAGCAGACCGAGTCCGACCACATGACTGCCGATGAGGCCGCGGATGTTTCCTATGACCATGTGGCGGCCATTACCGGCGAACAGTCCTTCGCTGATACGCTGTCTGTCGCTGACCAGACAAAAACCGGAAAAGAGGAAAAATGCGGCGACAACAATGACGATGATGACTGTGACGACAAAGGTGGCTGGCTCTGGTGGGCCGGTGGGGCAGTGGGTGTTGCCGGCGGGAGCATCGGTTTCGCCGTTGCGGCGCTCAACGGTGACGACGACGAAGGGACCCACGTTGACACTGCGGCCGTTGCCTTTGCGGGAAGGGTGACCGACGGCCCAGTTCACGGGGCGACAATCTACAACGATATCAACAAGAACGGCGTCTATGACGATGGCATAGACAAAGCCATGACGCACAACAGCGAGGCCATAACCAGCGATGCCGACGGCAACTTCACCATAACAGTCGGCGACCTGATCGAGAATGGCATAACTGACATCAATAAGTTAAAGCTGGTGGCCTACGGGGGGATCGACACGGTAACGGGCGAGGCGGTCACGGTTGATTTCACGGCACCCGAAGGCTATCGCTACCTGAACCCGGTCACCAGCCTCATTGCCGCCTATATGGAGGCATACAACGAAGCCAATCCGAACGCAAAAATTACTGCCGCAGAGGCCGAAGAGGCCGTGATACAGGCCCTTGGTCTCCCCCAGATCGACTACGCGACGACCGACCTGGCGCTGCCCGAAACGGCCGTAGAGGCTCAAAAAGTGGCCGCGATTCTCGCTGTCGCCGCCATGCTCATTGAGGAGTCGGGCACGGACAGCGATGGTTTTGCCTTCCTGGCCGCCCACCTGGCCCCGTCTGAAACCCCTCTGCCCGGCACCATGACCTATCTGACGGATGAGGTCACCACTGCACTGCAGTCGGCCAACGACACGACGGCAGCCAACCAGTTCTCATCAACCGTGGTGGCCGTAAACGACGCGACCAGCCTCGACGACATCAATACCGCCCTGAACAATACCATCTTCGCCGACCTGATTGTGGCCGGCAATGTCAAGGTGGGGCAGACGCTGGACGGCGGACTGGGGATGGGCAGCACCACGGGGTTGGAGGTGACCTACCAGTGGCTGGAAAGCATCGACGGAACCACCTGGACCCCCATAGCCGGCGAAACCGGAAGTGACTACACCATCAGGCCAACCGACATACTTCACCATTTGCGTTTACAGGCAACGTACATCGGTACGGACGGACAACCGCGAACCATTTTTTACGACGTGGGAGTCGTGCCCGACAGTTCGCCGGTGTTCGCATCCAGCACCAGCGGAGCCGTCGCCGAGAATGAAGCCGTTGGCACGGTGGTCTACCGGGCGGAGGCAACCAGCGACCTGGAGAACAACCCCCTGAGCTACAGCCTGGGAGGAACCGACGCCGACCTGTTCACCATTGACGTCGCCACCGGCGAGGTCACGCTCAAGAACCCCGCTGACTATGAATCGAAAAGCAGTTACTCGATCGACATCACCGCCACTGACACCTATGGCCTGACCAGCACCACGTCGGTAACCATTGGCATCGACAACCTGGACGAGGTGGCACCCTCCATCACCTCGGGACCCACGGCTGCGACGATTGCGGAAAACAGCGGCCCCGGGCAGGTGGTCTATACCGCCGCGGCAGACGACTCGGCAGACATCAGCGGCGGCGTCACCTTCAGTCTCAAGGCGGACGGAGACGCTGCCCTGTTCACCATCGACGCCGCCACCGGCGAGGTGACTCTCACCGGCAACCCGGACTACGAGGCCAAGCCCGCCTACAGCTTCACCGTCGTGGCAACCGATGCCGCGGGGCACTCCACCGAGCAGACCGTCACCCTGGCCATTGACAACCTGGACGAGGTGGCACCCTCCATCACCTCGGGACCCACGGCTGCGACGATTGCGGAAAACAGCGGCCCCGGGCAGGTGGTCTATACCGCCGCGGCAGACGACTCGGCAGACATCAGCGGCGGCGTCACCTTCAGTCTCAAGGCGGACGAAGACGCTGCCCTGTTCACCATCGACGCCGCCACCGGCAAGGTGACTCTCACCGGCAACCCGGACTACGAGGCCAAGCCCGCCTACAGCTTCACCGTCGTGGCAACCGATGCCGCAGGGCACTCCACCGAGCAGACCGTCACCCTGGCCATTGACAACCTGGACGAGGTGGCACCCTCCATCACCTCGGGCCCCACGGCTGCGGCGATCGAGGAAAACAGCGGCCCCGGGCAGGTGGTCTATACCGCCGCGGCAGACGACTCGGCAGACATCAGCGGCGGCGTCACCTTCAGCCTCAAGGCGGACGGAGACGCTGCCCTGTTCACCATCGACGCCGCCACCGGCGAAGTGACTCTCACCGGCAACCCGGACTACGAGGCCAAGCCCGCCTACAGCTTCACCGTCGTGGCAACCGATGCCGCGGGGCACTCCACCGAGCAGACCGTCACCCTGGCCATTGACAACCTGGACGAGGTGGCACCCTCCATCACCTCGGGACCCACGGCCGATATTGCCGAAAACACCGGTGCCGGCCAAGTCATTTACACTGCCGTGGCCGACGATGCGGCAGACATCAGCGGCGGCGTCACCTGGAGCCTCAAGGCGGGTAGCGATGCCGCTCTGACGATCGATGCCGTCACCGGTGCGGTCACACTAGCCGACAACCCTGACCATGAAGCAAAATCCGGCTACAGCTTTACGGTTGTGGCCACTGATGCCGCGGGGCACTCCACCGAGCAGGCGGTAGAGCTCTCTGTTCTGGACAATAATGCCAGCGCCGCCATTGCCGTTGACCTGACAACCATCGCAGAAGGTTCCGAGGGGACAAGCACCATCCTCACCTACACCGTGACGCGCACCAGTGCCCTCAATGCCAGTAGCGTCGACTGGGCCATCAGTGGCGTCGATGCCGCCGACCTTGCCGCCGGCCAGGCCGCAGTCGGAACCGTCACCTTCGCCATAGGCGAAACCAGCAAGACATTTACGGTAGAAGTTGTCGGCGACAGGACCATCGAGAGCAACGAGGACTTGGTCGTCACCCTTGGCAACCCTGGCAACGATATCGATCTCGGCACGGCCGACTCTTCGGCCACAACCATTGCCGACGACGACGGCGAGGTGTCGATAGCGGCGACGGCCGTGTCGGTTCCCGAAGGGGATACCGGCGACAGCCGGGTGGTCACCTTCACCGTCACCCGTACCAACACCCTCAGCGCCAGCAGCGTCGACTGGGATGTGGCCGGCGGCACCGTGAATGCGGCTGATTTCGGCGGGACGCTTCCTTCAGGCACGGTTACGTTCGCCGAGGGTGAAGCGACCAAGACCATCAGCATCACGGTGACCGGAGACCGGATTATCGAGCCCGACGAAACCCTGACGGTACGCCTGTCCAATCCGGGCCTGAACCTCGTTCTGGGGGTGGACGAAGCGAGCTCCACCATTGTCAACGACGACGTGGGCTTCAGCATCTTCGGCGACGTCATGGACGTGGTCGAGGGGGGAATCGGCGAACAAAGGGCGATCACCTTCCACGTTGTCCGCTCCGACAGCCTTACCCTGCCCATGACCATCGATTACCGACTGATCCCCCGCGGCAGCACGGTGCCGGACGGCTTCGACTTCACCGGCTCTCCGGACAGCCTGGGCGACAACGCCGGCCGTCCGAGCGGCACCATCAGCTTCGGCCCCGATGAAACCAGCAAGACGGTCACGATCTACGTGGCCGGGGATGCCGTGCCGGAACTGAACGAAACCTTCAGCATCGTGCTGGCCAATGCGCCCCCCAGCACCATCATCATCAACGGGGAAATCGAGGGCGTCATCCGCTCCGACGAAACCCAGTACAGCATTCATGCGGTCACCGCCGCTACGGTGGAAGGAAACGGGACCGGGGGAATCCAGCAGTTCCTCATCACCCGCACGGGAGACACGTCTCAGCCCGGTTCCGTCGGCTACACGCTCTCGGAATATGGCGAAAACCCCACCGAGGCCAACGATTTTGCCGCAGGAACCCCTCTGACCGGCACTATCAGCTTCGCAGCCGGCGAAACATCGAAGATTCTTTCCGTAAACCTTGAAGGAGACAGCGTACTCGAGGGGTACGAGAGCTTTCAGGTCGCCCTGCACACCCTCGACAGCAACTCAATCATCGGGACAAACACGGCCGTAGCATCCATCATCCCGGATGATGCGGCAATCAACATCGCGGCAACTGACAGCATCGTCAAAGAAGGAACCGGCGCCGTCTCCCGCAGCCATACCTTCACGCTGACCCGCTCATCTCATGTTGATAGCGAAGTCACCGTCGACTGGCACCTTGCCGGAACGGGGGCCAATCCGGTCGATGCCGCTGACTTCGGCGGCACTCTGCCGTCGGGCAGCGTTACCTTCGCTCCGGGCGAAACAGTGAAGACCCTGACCATCACCCCCAGCACTGATGCAGCCTATGAACCGCACGAGAGCTATGAGATCGTGCTCTCTACCAGTCAGCTGGGAGTCGTGCTGGAAACGGACCACGCCTCTGGCATGATCCTCAATGACGATTCGGGACTCACGCTGGTTGCCACCAATCTGGACAAGGCAGAAGGGAATCCGGGTACGCCGTCGCAACTGACGTTTACCGTGCAGCGTACGGGCGACACTACCGGCGAGTCCACCGTGCACTGGGAACTGGTCTCCGCGGACGGCAGCGGCGTCAGCGCCGCGGATTTCGCCTCGGGGATACTCCCTTCCGGCGATCTGACTTTCAGCCGCGGCGTTACCAGCCGCGTCGTAACCATTCCGCTCACCACCGATAACATCATCGAACCGGACAAGGGATTCACCATCCGCTTGAGCAGTCCTTCGGAGGGAACCGAGCTGCTGGTCAGCGAAGTCGGCGGTTACATCCGCAACGACGATGCCGCCTTTACCCTTGAGTCCGTTTCCCCGGTCGCCGAGGGACACAACGGCACCACTACGGTTACCTTCACGGTTGTCCGGACCGGCGACATCAGCGGTGCGGACACGGTGGAGTACGTCGTAGCCCCTGCCGACGGCGGAGCAGTTGTAGATGGGGCCGACTTCGTCGGCGGACAACTGCCGGACGGCCTCATCACCTTTAACGCCGGCGAGGCCAGCAAGACCGTCACCCTTGCCGTTGCAGGAGACAACGCTCTCGAAAGTGACGAAGCGTTCACTATCACCCTCGTTAACCCCGGCGTGGGGAGCACCATCGCCAGCGGCAGCACCGATGTCGTAATTCTCAATGATGATGACGCCCTGAGCATCGTGGCAACCGACGCCGACCAGGCAGAGGCGGCCGCCGGCGGCACGCGCGATTTTACCTTCACCGTCAACCGAACCGGCTTCCTCGACCGCGCCACCACGGTAAACTGGAGCGTCGCTGGCGTCGGTGCCAACCAGGTCGATGCTGCGGACTTCGGCGGCGCACTCCCCTCCGGAACCCTCGAATTCGCCGCCAATGAAAGCAGCAAGACCATCACGATCACCGTCAACGGCGACTACTTCCAGGAAGCGGACGAAGGATTCCGCGTCACCCTCTCCTCGCCGTCGGACGGAACCACTCTTACCACCGCCAGCGCGGATGGCGTGATTCGCAACGACGATACCGGACTGGCCATAACGGCAACAACCACGACACTGGCGGAAGGAGACAGCGGCACAGTAACCCACGTCTTCACCGTCACCCGCACCGGCGTCACCACCGGAACCACCACCGTCGACTGGGCCCTTGCCGGCTCGGGCGGGCATCCGGTTGACGCTGCGGATTTCGGCGGCACGCTCCCGTCCGGAACGCTGGTCTTCGCCCCGGGCGAAACCACAAAAACAATCGAAGTACAGGCCTCCGGCGACACCGACATCGAGCCCGGCGAGGGCTTTACCATCACCCTCTCGGGCGCCGACGGCAATGCCGACATCATGACCGCATCGGCAAACGGCACGGTGGTGGCAGACGATATCAGCATCGCTATCAGCGCCGGTACCGCGTCGGTTATGGAAGGCGCAACGGGCAGCAGCCGCGTGCTGCAGTTCACCGTTACCCGTACGGGTGACCTGGCTTCCCCGGTCAGCATCGACTGGTCCGCCAGCGGCATGGACGCCGCCGACTTCGCCAACGGCACGGCCCTCTCCGGCACGATCAACTTTGGCGCCGGCGAAACCGTCAAAACCATCAATCTCACCCAGATCGGCGACAATGTCAGCGAAAGCGACGAAACTCTCACCATCACGCTGAGCAACCCGGCGGGCAACCCGGCCCACGACCGGACCTACATCACCTCAGCCACAGCCACGACTGACGTGGTCAACGACGACGCCTCCCTGACAATCACCGCCGACGCTGCCTCGCAAAACGAGCACAACACCGGCGACGGCGAAGCTACTTCCTTCACCTTCACCGTGACCCGCACCGGCGACACCTCCACGGAAACCACCATCGACTGGGTGCTGCAGCTTCCCGGCGGAGCCGGTTCCGCCGCGGGCAACGACTTTGTCGCGGGGCAGGACCTGCTCGGCACAAACAGCGGCCTGCCGTCGGGAACCATATCCTTTGCCGCCGACGAGACCTCCAAAACCATTACCGTCTTAGTGGCCACGGACAACCAGGTGGAGCAGGATGAGACCTTCAGCATCCAACTGCAGGGAGCCGGCGCCAATACCGAAGTGTCCGGCAACAGCGCCAGTGCCGTCATCAGCAACGATGATACCGGCTTTTCCATCATTGCCCTTGCTGCCGACCATACCGAAGCCAATGGCGGCACCGTCACTTACACCTTCCGGGTTACCCGGGCCGGCGACATCAGCTCCGCGGCCACCGTCGACTGGGATGTTGCCGGTAGCGGCGCATCCCCAGCCAATGCCGACGACTTCGGCGGCAGCCTGCCGGGCGGCACGCTTTCCTTTGCCGAGAATGAAGCCAGCAAGGAGATCAGCTTCACGGTCAGCGGCGACACCGTAGTGGAGCAGGATGAGGAGTTCACTGTCACCATCAGCAATGCCCAGCTTACCGACGCAACGCCGCAGCTGATCCAGGACGCCACCGTCGGCGGCATCATCCGCAACGACGACCAGAGCTTCAGCGTCAGCGCTGCCAACGCCTCCGTGACCGAAGGCTCCGCCGGCACCACTCAGATCGCCTACACCATTACCCGCACCGGCGACCTGAGCGACAGCGTCACCATCGACTACGCCGTCACCGGCGCGGGCGGCGCCGCCACAAGCGACGTTCAGGGCGGTGTTCTACCCACCGGCACCCTTACCTTTGCCGCCGGTGAAACCAGCAAATCCGTCACCTTCGACGTCATCGCCGACACCCTGGCCGAAGGGAACGAGACCTTTACCCTCACCCTGACCAACCCGTCGGCCGGGATCATCGGCACCGCCAGTGACAGTACGGTGGTTGTCAACGACGACACCAACTTCGCGCTGAGCGCACCGGCGCCCTTTGCGGAAGGTGAATCCGGCAGCGCCACGGCCACCTTCACCGTTACCCGTAGCGGCGACAGCACCGGCGCCGGCAGCGTACAATGGTCCGTGGCCCCCGCCACCGGCCTGACTACCGCCGACTTCACCGGGAACCAGGACCTGTTGGGCACCAACAGCGGCCTGCCCAGCGGCACCATCACCTTTGCCGCGGGAGAGACCAGCAAGAACATCACCATTCAAGTGGCCGGGGACCTGACCCTGGAAAACGATGAAACCCTGCGAGTGATACTGGCCGATCCCACCGGCGGCACCATCGAAGGGACGGACGGTGACAAGAGCACCACCATCCTGACCGACGACGACAGCTTCAGCATCAGTACCCTGACCGCCAGCCGCGCCGAGGGGAACAGCGACAGCACCATCACCTACACAGTGACCCGCACGGGCTCTCTGGTGGGTGCCCGTGATCTCACCTGGACCATCACCGGCGCCGATGGCTTCGCGACCGGCAACGACCTGGCCGGCGGGCAGGCGGCAACCGGCACGGTCAGTTTTGCCGACGGCCAGGAGAGCGCCACCATCGTGGTCAATGTCAAGGGCGATTCCGCCGTGGAGTCGGACGAAACCATGACCGTGACCCTCTCGGGGGCTCCGGCCAACAGCGTCATCGGCACGGCCAGCGCATCCACGGTGCTGACCAACGACGATGCAAGCGTCTCCATCGTCACGCTGATAGCCGACAAGAACGAAGGCAACGTGACCATCGTCACCCCCACTGGTGAAGTACCGGGCAGCACTGCCAGCACATTTACCGTCAGTGCGGCCGGGACGGTCAGCGGCACCGTGGAGTCCGCCGGTGATCGCGACTGGTATAAAGTCAACCTCGTCGCCGGCCACCAGTATCAAATCGATCTCATCGGAAACGGCAGCTATACGGCCGGTGACGTGTTCCTCTCGCTGCGTAACAGTACGGGTATCCAACTTGCCTCTAACGACGATTTCATCGGCGTTAATTCGCGCATAACCTACACTGCCCCCTCAAACGGCATTTACTTTATCGATGCTGGGCACCTGGGTTCCGGCACTGGCACCTATGGTGTAACCATCGCCGACCTGACTGTTCCCGGTACCGATATGAGCGCCCCGGCTTACGGGGTCGGCGCCCAACCGTACACGTTCACCATCACCCGCACCGGTGACACGACCCACGGCAGTACAGTGGAGTGGCGAGTAGCCCAAGGGGTGGGTGTCGACGCCGTGGACTTCGGCAGTGTCGGCTCGCAGGACCTGCTCGGAGACAACAGTGGCCTGCCCAGTGGCACAGTCACCTTTGCAGCCGGTGAAATCAGCAAGACGCTGACCGTCAACATCGCCACCGATTCAGCGAAGGAGACTGACGAGATCCTTCGCGTCGTACTCTCCAATCCGTCAGCCGGCACCGAAGTCATCACCGCCAGTGCCGATGGTATCGTGCGCAACGACGACGCCGAACTCAACATCACCGCCGGCACGTTCAACCTTCTCGAAGGAGACGGCCTCCACGGCACCGGCAAGGCCATGACCTACACGGTGACCCGCACCGGCAACATCAACCAGACCAGCACGGTGGACTGGAGCGTGGTGCACGGCACCACCAGCAGCGCTGACTTCACTAATGGCGTTGGCTCAAACCTAACCCCCAGCGGGACCCTGACCTTCGCCTCCGGTGTCGCCACCCAGACCATAGTGGTCTACGTCTACGGTGATACCGGCGTGGGCAGCGTCGAAGGTGACGAAACCTTCTCCATCCAGCTCTCCAACCCCAACTCAGGCAGCGCGTTGGGCAACATCACCAGCTATACCAGCACCATTCTCGAGGACGATACGCGGCTGGTGCTGAGTGCCGCCGACTACAGCCAGGCTGAAAAAACCGCGGGCAACAACACCACCTACACCTACAACATCGCGCGTGAAGGCTACACCGGCGGCACCACGAACTACAGCTGGGCGGTTGGCTATACCGACCCCTACACCGGCAACCCCGCCTACATGTATGACAATACGCAGTCGCGGTACGAGACGGTGACGGCGAATGCCTCGGACTTCACCGGATCGTTGAGCGGCAGTGGCAGTTTCTCGGCCGGCCAGACCAACGCCAGCTTCACGGTCACGGTGACGGGCGACGATACACCGGAAGACGACGAATGGTTCGCGGTCAACCTGACCGCCAGCAGCGGCTATGACGAAGTTACCGTGATCTATGACGATCCGACCAAAGGCACGGGGACCCAACTCGCCAGGACCTATTACTCCCCGTACCGGACCTACTATGACGGCCAGCAGGTCAGCAGCGCCACCAACGGTGTCGCCAGCAACACCAACTACCTGTTCTCCTCCATCGAACGGGACGAAGCGGTCTACTATCTGAGCGACCGCGAAGTGGCCAGCACCAGCGTACAGACGCTGAACCCGGGCGACGGGCTGCGCACGCGCGTCGAAGGCGATACGCCGGCCGACGGCGGTGCGGGCGCCACCACCGTCACCATTGAGGGCGTGGAGTACGGCTATGTCGAGCATATCTTCGCCGTGCAGCGCCAGGTTGCCACTGCAGGAACGGCAAGCGTGGGCTGGCGCATCGGCACGTACTACAACGCAGCGGTCAGTGCGGACGATTTCCTCACCATCACCCGTGACGGTAACGGCGACATCACCGCCATCACCACCGCCGGCGCCCTCCCATCCGGCACCGTCACCTTTGCCGACGGCCAAGAGTGGGCCTACATCAAGTTCTACACCAAGGTGGACGATATTGGAGAATACGACGAGTATTTCAGCATCTTCCTCGAGAACCCCAGCGCCGGCTCCTCGATCTATACCTACGACACCGTGAGCTATCCGCAGTACAACTACGGCATCATCACCAACGACGACACCCGCTTCGACGCATCGGTCAACGATGTGGTGGAAGGGGGAACTCTCACCTATACCGTCACCCGCAGTGGCGACAGCCGGGGCACCGACACCGTGGACTGGTCCCTGGCACTGCCCGGCTCCGAAGCCACCAATGAAAGCAACAACTCTACCGGCACGTGGTACAAGCTGGATCCTTCGGACATCGACAGCGTCACCCCCTCAAACGGTACCGCCACCTACAATGCAGGGACCCTCACCTGGTCCGGGACCCTGACCTTTGAAGACGGCGAGACAACCAAGACCATCACCGTGGTCACCACCGATGACAGCTGGACCGAAACCTGGCGGGAGGAGTTGCCCATCGTCCTTTCCAACGCCACCAACGTCAATGCCGGCGAAGGCAACCACGACCAGGAGACCGCGTCCACCGGCTACACCGATACCGCCAGGGTCTACGACAACGAATCGGACCCGCTGATTGGCGTTTCGGTCGGCAGCAGCACCACCTGGGAGGGGACCGGCGCCAACGATTCGGCCACCGGCAACAGCGTCACCTTCACCATCACCCGCACCGACCAGGGCGGCCGGGACGGCAGCCTGAACTACCCCACTACCGTGGCCTGGCGACTTGACGGCAGCGGCATCAACTGGGGTAGCGCCAACAACAGCGCAGAGATTTTGACCTATGGCGGTGATGCCGCCAGCGTAAATGAATACACTTCCAACACCACCTACGGCGTGGTCACCTTCGCCGCCGGAGAAACCAGCAAAAACGTTGTGGTTACCTTCACCGGCGACCGCTACGTGGAGTCTGACAAGACACTCACCTTCACCGTGCTGGACCCGGACGACGCCGAACACGGGCCGCTCTATACCGACTTCTACGGTCCGGCGGACATCAACAACGCCCAAGCCAGCGTCACCACAACCCTGAAGAACGACGACATCCGCCTCTGGGTCGGTGGGTGGGACACCTACAGCGGCGACGCCAACGGCTACTACACCAATGTGCAGACCAGCGCCTACGAGGGGAACCCGCTGACCTTCGCGGTCAACCGCTACGGCCGGCTCGACTGCGACATCGTCGTCAACTACACCCTGATCAACGGCACCACCACAAACGGCGACTTCACCACCACCAGCGGCAGCTTTACCCTTGCCGCACAGGGCAGCGCCTACGGCGAGTACACCTACAGCATCTCCCTGGCCGACCTGCTCACCGACGACACCACGGTTGAGGCAAACGAAACCTTTACCCTGCGCCTTTCCGCCCCCGGCGACAGCGCCGGCTCCAGCGTGCGTTTCCAGAGTTACTACGCCGATTACACCAGCAGCTACAACTCGCCGGCCACCACGCTGGACGTACGCGGCACCGTCTACGACGACGACACCACCTACACCCTGACGCCGGCCAGCACCAGCTTGGTGGAAACCGACCAGGGAGCCAGCCAGACCTTCTCATTCGATGTCACCCGCGGCGGCACCGGCTATACCGGCGCAGCCCAGCTGCGCTGGCGCGTCGAGGCGGTGGGGGGCACCCCGGCAGACAGTGCCGACTTCACCAGCACCGATCTCCTCGGTACCAACAATGGCCTGCCCAGCGGCACGGTCAGCTTTGCCAACGGCGAACTCACCAAGACGTTCAGCGTGCTAATCAGGGGAGACCTAGTCGCAGAGAACAATGAAACCTTCCGGGTGGTGCTCTACGAAGACGTGCTGACCAGTTCTTCCCCCACCATCACCAACAGCCAGAGCGTGGCCAGCAGCACCCTGACCATTGTCACCGACGATACCGGCATCAGCATTGCCGACAGCACCCTGACGGAAAGCGATGCCAACCAGACCATGACCTTCACCATCACCCGTTCCGGTGACACCAGCGGCACGTCATCCATGAACTGGACCCTCTACCACGGCACCACCACCGCTGGCGACTTCAGCGGCGCCACCACCGGCACGGTCAGCTTCGCCGCCGGCGAGACCAGCAAGACCATCTCGGTGACAGTGGCGGGCGATGCCACGCCGGAGGCCGACGAGACCTTCACCATCCTGCTGTCAAACCTGGTGGGGGTCGATGAGGCCATCGACATCAGCGCAACCGGCACCATCAAGAACGACGACTCCTCATTCGCCATAGCCGGTGACGCTGCCAGCTCGCCGGAAAGCGGCAGCCAGACCTTCACCATCACTCGCACCAACGACACGGCACAGAGCCAGACCATCACCTGGTCGGTAAGCGCCGGCTCAGCTGGTGCAGCCGACTTCGGCGGTTCGCTCCCCTCCGGCTCCGTCACCTTTGCGCCGGGCGAGATGAGCAAGACCATCACCATCTCCCCCAGCAGCGATGCCACGCCGGAAACCGACGAGTCATATACCGTCAGCATCGCCTTGGGGGCCGGCACCACCGGCGACACCATCACCCAGGCCACGGCCACCGGCACCATCGAGAACGATGACGCCGCGATCTACATCGCTGCCGATCAGACGAACCAGCAGGAAGGACACAGCGGCACAACACCGTTTACCTTCACCGTAACCCGTACCGGCAACACGACGGGCGCAGCCTCGGTCGACTGGGCTCTCTCGTCAGCCGGCGCGTCGGCCGCCGACTTCACCACGGCGGACGGCCTCGGGTCCAATGGCGGCCTTCCCTCCGGCACCATCACCTTTGCCGACGGCGAGTCCGCAAAGACCATCACCATCGAGATTGTGGGCGACGAGGTAGTCGAAGCCGACGAATCGTTCACCATCACCCTGTCTAACGCAGCTGGCGGCGCGATCATCACCGGCTCGGCCGGCTCCACGATCGCCAACGATGATTCGACCATCGCCATCGCGGCCGACAGCGCGGTAAAGAATGAAGGCAACAGCGGCACGACCGCCTACACCTTCACCATCACCCGTACCGGCTACCTGGGCGAGGCGGAAACGGTCGAATACTCCGTCGCCGGTTCCGGGGCCCATCCCGCCGACGGCACTGATTTCAACGGCACGACGGGCACCCTGACCCTCGCCGCCGGCGAGGCCACCACTACCTTGACCATCAACGTGAGCGGCGATCTCTCCGGCGAACCTGACGAGGATTTCACCGTTACCCTCAGCAACCCGAGCAGCGGGGTGACCATCACCACCGACACGGCAACGGGGAGCATACTGGCCGACGACATCGTCTTCGACGTAGCGGCACCGGCCTCCCAGACCGAAGGGAATCCGGGGGATACCACCTATTTCGATTTCGTGGTGACACGCAGCGGCAACCTGAGCGGCTCCCAGACCCTCACGTGGAGCGTGGCCGGTATCGGCGCCGATGGCACATCCGGCTCGGACTTCGACAGCACCACCGGAACGGTTACCTTCGACCCGGGCGAGACCAGCAAGACAATCAGCGTTCCGGTCAAGGGGGACTACCTGGGCGAGGCCGACGAAAACTTCCGCCTCACCCTCACCGGTCCGGACGGTGTGGTGTTCACCCACAACTCAGCCGACGCCACCATCATCGACGACGAGGCCTCACTGCGCATTAGTGCCACCGACGCCGGCAGGGCGGAAGGAGCCAACGGCGTCACCAGTTACACCTTCACCGTGACCCGCACCGGCAACACCGCACTTGAGGCCACCGTTGACTGGTCGCTGGCTGCGGGCGCCACGGACCCCGACGACTTCGCGGGGGGAACGCTTCCCTCGGGGAGCCTGAGCTTCGCCGCCGGCGAACTGAGCAAGACCATTACCGTGGATGTGGCCGGCGACACGGCGATTGAAGGCGATGAAAGCTTCACCGTAAGTCTCTCCAATGCTTCCACCGGCGCCGATATCGTGATCGGCAGCGCCACCGGCACCATTGTCAGCGACGACGTAGAGTGGACGGTCTCCCCCCTGAGCGTTCCCGCTGTTGAAGGTGATGGCGCGAGCAGCTACGTCTTCCGGGTTACCCGTACCGGCAGCCTCTCGGCCACCACGCTGGACTGGAGCACTGCCGGCAGCGGAACGAATCCCGCCGATGCCGACGACTTCCTGGGCAGCTTCTTCCCGTCGGGGACCCTGGTCTTTGCCCAGGGACAGACAAGCCAGGACATCGTCGTGCAGATAGCGGGCGACAACCTGCTGGAAGCCGACAAAGAGTTCTCCGTGACGCTGGCCGCTCCCGTCAACGGCCTGACTCACAGCTATGCCGAGCAGACCGCAAGCGCCACTATCGTCAATGACGATGACGTGATCTCCATTGCCCCCCTCTCGGCCGACCATGCCGAGGGGACGGACAGCTCCAGCCCCTTCACATTCACCGTCACCCGGACGGGCAGCCTGACCGGCACATCCACCGTGGGCTGGCGCATCGTGCACGGCGACACCTCAGCCGACGACTTTGTCGCCACCACCGGCACGGTCAGCTTTGCGGACGGCCAGGATACCGCCACCCTCACCGTCCTGGTCAGCGGCGACCGCAACCTGGAAGGAGATGAAGGTTTCAGTGTCGAACTCTATAACCCGGGCGCAGGAAGCACGGTCGACGATACTGCCACAACGGCCTCGGGCATCATCCACGACGATGACGTGGACCTCTCTCTGGCCGCTGCAGACGCCAACGTGGCGGAAGGCGACAGCAGCACCGCCGGGCATGCCACCTTTACGGTCACCAGGAGCGGCGATCTGAGCGTGGAAACCAGTGTCAACTGGAATGTCGTTGCCGGCACGGCAACGGCCGCAGACTTTGCCGGCGGGGAATTGCCGGGTGGAACCGTGGTGTTCGGGGCCGGCGAATCAAGCAAGACCATCACGATCGATCTGGCCGGCGACGGCGCCTGGGAAGGAAACGAAACCTACACGGTGCAGTTGTCGGGCGCCAGCGATCATGCCGATATCGTGGCCAACAACGTCTCCGGCCAGATCATCGACGATGACGACACCCTGACTCTTTCGGCTGTCTCCGCCGATCATGCCGAAGGGAACTCCGGGGCCACCATCTACACCTTCCGCATCGACCGCGCCGGGACCGCCACCGGTGCCACCAGCGTAGAATGGATTGCTGCGGGAAGCGGTGCGCACCCGACCGACCAGGACGACCTGCTGGCCACGACCGGCACGGTCACGTTCGCTGACGGCGAAACAAGCAAGACCTTTACCGTGGAAGTCGCCGGCGACACCACCGGCGAATACGATGAAACCTTCAGCGTATCTCTTGCCAACCCGGCCTATGGCTCCACCACGGTGGGAGCGCCGGTCACGGCAACGGTGCGCAACGACGACGCCGTTCTGTTCGTCAGGGCCGACCACGTGTCGGTGGCCGAGGGAGCGGACGGCGTCGAAACCACCTTCACCTTCACCGTCACCCGCAGCGGGGACACTTCCGGCGCTGCCAGCGCCCTCTGGGAGGTGACGGGCAGCGGCCTCCGGCCGGCCAACGCGGCTGACTTCGGCGGGATATTCCCCTCGGGTGCGGTCGCCTTCCAGCCGGGTGAAAGCACGCAACAGATCAGCCTGACCGTCCTCGGCGACGCAGTTGGCGAATATGACGAAACATTCTCCCTGGTGCTTTCGGACCCCGAAGGCGCCACCATCCTGGAAGGGACCGCAGAAACCATCATTGCCAACGACGATACCGGCATTTCGATCACGGCTCTCGATGCCGACAAGGCGGAAGGCAACAACGGTCTCACCGACTTCACCTTCCGGATCGAACGGGTCGGCCTGGCCAACGGAGCCGCATCGGTCTCCTGGGCCGTAGCCGGCACCGGGAGCTACCCTGCGGGTGCCGACGATTTCGCAGGGGGCATCCTCCCCTCGGGGACGGTGTACTTTGCCGACGGCGAAAGCGTGAAAGACATCACCATTCAGGTGGCGGGGGACGAAACCTATGGTCAGGATCAGACCTTCCGCGTGCTCCTCTCCAATCCCGCGGGAGCCAACCTCATTAACGCCGATGCTACGGGCGTCATTCGCAACGATGATTCCCAGGTCGCCATCACGGCGCTCGACACAGCCAAGCTGGAAGGAAATGCCGGCACGACGACGTTCAGCTTCCAGGTAACCCGCACCGGTGCTCTGGACACCTCGGCAACCATCGATTGGGACGTAATCGGCAGCGGGGGACATCAGACCGTTGCCGGAGACTTCGCAGGCAACAGCTTCCCCGGCGGCGCCCTGACCTTCGCTGTGGGCGAGTCGTCGAAAACCATCACGGTTGAAGTGGCTGGTGACACTCTGACCGAAGTGGACGAAGAGTTCAGTGTCCGTCTGCGCAATCCTGGCTCCGGCGTCAGTATCGCGCCCAATGCCGGCGAAGCCTCAGCCACTATCCTGAGCGACGATGACGGGGTGGTGCTGATCGGCCTCGACGTGGACCGCCACGAAGGGGCGTCCGGAACCCAGACCGTTTATACCTATCAGGTGCTCCGCTCCGGCAACATTGACGCGCCGATAACGCTCAACTACGCCGTCAGCGGAGATGTCGACAGCGCCGACTTCATGTCTCCCCTTACCGGGTCCTTCGAAATGGGGGCCGGAGAGAACAGCCGTCTTCTGACCTTGACGGTGAACGGCGACGACATCGTCGAGCCGGACGAATTCTTCCAGGTAACGCTGTCCGGCAGTGGAATCAACATCGACAGCACCCCGGTTACCGGCGCTATCCGCGGTGACGACGTGGCCGGTGACGGGAATGACGTCATCCATGCCGCGGCAACCGCCGACACGATCAACTCCGGCGCCGGCGACGATGTCATCCATCTGACCATGGACAATCTGCTCCATCTCCAAGTGACGGATGGGGCGCATGTGGACGGTGGCCTCGGCTTCGACACCATCCTGTTCGACGCCGCGGGCCAAGAATTTGATCTGGTCGCGCTCGTGGCAAACGATGCCATGAGTGGCATCGAGAAGATCGACCTGGGGGGCGAGGGCAATACCCTTCGCCTCACCACGGCGGAACTTCTTCACCAGGACCAGAACCTGTTCAGTATCCTGGCGAACGGCTCGGAGCCGTTCCACCAGCTGATGGTGGACGGTGACGCCGACGATGAGGTCATCATCGCCGACATTACCAACTGGAGCCACGGAGCCGCCGACACCTACACCGACGGCAGCGTGACCTATGATGTGTACACCAACGGCACCGACCACACCCAGCTGCTGATCAACCAGGCCATTACCAATGTGCATGGAGTCGCAGGGTAAGGAACAGAAATTGCTAATACTGAGGGGCCGGGCCGGATAAACAGGCTGCCCGTCCGGGCTGGGCGGGCAGCCTGCTTGTTTATGGATCAGTGCACTCCCCCTGGACGAGGCGGGAGCATGACAGAAAGGGATTTTCGTGGGCAGTGTAAGAACTCGGGTGCTTGGTGCGGTCATCGGCGCATTATGTCTGGCCGCTACCGCATGGGGCCAGGAGGCGCCGATGACCGGGGACGGACTCGACGTGGCCCTGAACTTCGCGGCGATCGGTCATCCATCCATCAAAAGTCAGGTTGCCGAACTGAAGGCTCTCGGTTCGGACCTGAAGTCGGCCGAGTATAAGCGCTATCCGGCGCTTACCATCCAGGCCCAGACCATGACCAACAACCAGAACCAGGTCGTAGCGGTTGTGCAGCAGCCGCTGTGGGTCGGCGGACGCATTGACGGCGGGATCGAGCAGGCGGATGTGGGGCTGCGAATCGGCAGAGCTGCGCTGCTCGACGTACGGCGCCGGGTCATGGAAGAGACCTCGGCGGCCTACGCCACGCTGAGAGGGGCGCTTCAACGCCTGAAGGCGGCTGAACTCAATGTCGGCGAGCATGAAAAGCTTAAAGGGCTCGTCAGCCGGCGAGTTGAGGGAGGGGTTGCCTCCAACGCCGATATCCTGCTGGCCGAATCCCGTTTGTCTCAGGCCATTGCCCAGCGCATCCAGCTTAAAGGGGCGGTGTCCCGCGCCCGAAGCGATCTGCTGGCTCTGACCCAGCAGCCGGTAGCCGGCAACGAACCCGTCCCGGCCCATCTTCTGGAGCTGCCTGAGCCCGAGCGGATGGCGGAGATGATCGTCAAAACTTCCGCCACAGTGGAGCAGCGGATTCTCAAGGTAGAGGATGCACGGATCACGTCTCGCTTGGCTGTTGCCTCAATGATGCCGGCCCTCTATGCGAAGGTCGAGCAGAACGTCTACGTGGCCGAGAGATATGGCGAAACACCCCATGAAACCCGTTTCGGCGTGGTACTGCAGGGGAGTGTCGAGGGGCTCGGCCTTTCGGGATGGAAGAAGGTCAAAGCGTCCGACTCACGGATAGACGCGGCACGAAAAGAGGTTGCCGCAGCCGAGAACGACGTGCGGCGTCAGGCGGAGGCTCTGGTAACCGATATCCTGAGCCTCCGGCAGGTAGTTCGTAGCTACGAGCTGCTGGTCACGTCAACGGAAGAGACCCTCGCGTCATTTTTGCGACAGTACGATGCCGGCCGCAAGAGCTGGGTTGATGTCCTGAATGCCCAGCGCGAATTTTCTGAAGCAAGAATTTCTCTCGAACAGGCGCGAAGCTCCCTTGAGGAGGCCTCGCTCCGCCTGGCCGCCCGGTTGGGACAGCTTGATTCATTCACGGGAGGGAACGAATGAGGCCCCAAGGGCACGAGACTGTTATTTTCGGCGAAAACAGCCTGGCAACGCCGATCGAGGCCCCTGTCCTCGCTCGCCTGCTGCTGAAGATCGGACTGCCGGTTGCTTCCGGCGAACTGGAGCAGGCATGCCTGACGAGCCAGCCCGAGGGGGTCGATGTCAAGCCGGCCGAGCGGATTTCGCGCATCCTGCTGGCGGTGAAACAGAAGAACGTGAAGGTGGCGCAGCTTCGCTGGGAACGCCTCGATCGCCGTCATCTCCCCGTCCTGGTTCTCTGCAACGGCCGCTGGCAGCTGGCCGAGCAGGGCGAAGGCGAAACCATCACCCTGACCGCGGCCGACGGAACCTCCGCGCACCTCAACGCCAATGATTTGACCGACACCATCGTCCTCTGGCTCAAGGCGGAACGGGTTGAAGCCTCTGCCGTCGAGCTCCTCCAGAGCAACGCCTCCCGCTTGCTTTTGGCAGAGCTGCTCAAGGAGAAGCGTTGGCTCGTCGAGGTATTCGTCGCAACAATCATCATCAACCTGCTCGCGGTTGCCACTTCCCTCTTTTCGATGCAGGTCTACGACCGTGTTGTTCCGACGTTCGCCTACTCGACCCTGACCGCCATGGTGGTCGGCATGGGGATCATGGTCCTGTTCGACTGGGTGCTCAAGTATCTACGGGCGAGAATCCTTGACGACGTGGCGAAGCGGGTCGACATGGCACTGTCTCAGAAGCTGTTCGAGCATGTGGTGGATCTTCGACTCGACCGGCGCCCGCGCAGCCTCGGCTCCCTCGCCGCCCAGATGAACGGCCTGGAGACAGTACGAAACTTCTTCTCCTCCACCATCGTCTTTGCCTTGACTGACCTTCCCTTCGGCCTGATGTTCATTGCGATCGTGGCCAGCATCGGTGGCCAGGTCAGCTTGGTCTACATCACGCTCGTGCCGGTGTCCCTCCTCCTCGGCTGGCTGGCCCAAAGGAAGCTACGGCTGCTGGCCCGGCTTGAGATCCAGCGCGGGCACGAGCGGCACGGCCTCCTCGTCGACACCCTCCAGGGCGCAGAGACGATCCAGTCCAGCGGTAGCGCATGGAGGTTCGCGGACACCTGGCGCGGCATCACCGCCACGATGGCCGGCTATTCGCTCAAGAGCAAGCTGATCTCAAGCCTGACCACGACCACTGCGGCAACCCTCGGCACGGTCGGCTACGTGGGCGCAATAGTGGTTGGCGTGATCCAGATCGAAGAGGGGCACCTGACTACCGGCGGACTGATCGCCTGCACCATCCTGGGAGGCAAGATTCTCGGCCCGTTGGCCCAGAGCGTGGGGATTCTTGTCCAATGGCAGCATGTGCGCGAGGCCATCGAAATGGTGAATCGCCTGCTCGCCATGGAAACAAGCCGTCCTGCGGACAAGAGCCTTCTGGTTCCGGACAACCTCCCCGATCGGCTGGAGCTGGACGGGGTCCGCTTTTCCTACCCAGCCACCCCCGTGGTGCGCCTCCAGTTGGGGTCGCTCCAATTCGCGGCAGGCGACCGGGTGGTACTCATGGGCCCCAACGGCTGTGGCAAGTCTACCCTGCTCAAAGTGGCGGCGGGGCTCTACAAGGCGGGCGAGGGGCAGGTGCGGCTCGGCGGCGCCGACATCTGGGAGCTTGATCCGCAGGTGTTGATGGAGCGGGTAGGATACCTTCCTCAGGATGTGCACCTCTTCAAGGGAACTCTGCGGAGCAACATCGCCCTTGCCGGAGGGGTGGGCGATTCGCGGCTGCTGGAAGTCGTAGAGCTCCTGGGCATCGACAAGCTGGCGGCCGACAATCCCCGCAGCATGGAGCTGGAAATCAGCGAGGGAGGGCAGGGACTTTCCGGGGGACAGCGTCAGCTCACGGCCCTTGCCAGGATTTTCATGGCGCAGCCGCGGGTATGGCTGCTGGACGAACCCACGGCAGCCCTTGACATGGAATCGGAAGAACGGGTTTTCAAGGCTATCCAGAACTGGACGCGGCCAACTGACATCATACTGATCGCGACCCATCGCCCGCGCCTGCTGGCCCTCGCCAACCGGCTGATCGTCATGCGCCGTGGACAGATCGTAGCCGACGGGGCTCCCAATGACGTGATCCAGGCAATGCAGGCGGGTCCCAAGACACCTCACCATTCAGGAGCAGTGCATGAATGACGCCATGGAACAGACATCGGCCAAGCCGGTCCGCTCAGTGCTGCTGTGGGCCTTCGTCGTTGCCTTCATTCTCTTTTTCATCTGGGCGTACGTTTATCGTGTCGACCAGACGACCCGCGGGATCGGCTCGGTCATTTCCAGCAGCCGGGTCCAGGTCATTCAGGCAGTGGACGGGGGAGTGCTCCAGTCTCTGAAGGTAAAGGAAGGTGACCGGGTCAGGCGCGGACAGGTAGTGGCCTTGCTTGACCAGACCCGCTCCGGAGCTTCGGTCAGAGAGCTCGACGCCCGGCTGGCGGCGATGAAGGCCCAATCGGCCAGACTCCGGGCCGAGGTGCTGGGCTCTCCGTCGGTCGCATTTCCTCCCGAATTGCGCGGCTTCCCGGAGCTGGTCAAGGTACAGCAGGCACTGTTCGATCAGCGACGCCAGAGCCTCCGCGAAGAGTTGCGGACCCTTGACGTCGCGGTAAAACTTGCGCGGGAGGACGCCCACCTGGTGGCGCAGTTGGCCAAGACCGGCGACGTGAGCCGCTCAGAGGTGATCAGGAGCGAACGGGCATTGAACGATGCCGAGGCACAGCTGATCAACCGGAAAAACAAATACTACCAGGATGCAAGCGCCGAGTTGGCAAAGATTGAGGACGAGATCAACCAGAACGAACAGGTGAGGACTCAACGCAACCAGCAACTGTTCGACAGTGTCATGAAAACTCCCGTCGACGGAATCGTAAAAAATGTCCGCGTCACGACCCAAGGGGGCGTGCTCCGCTCCGGCGAGGAGCTCATGCAGATCGTCCCACTTGACGACAAGCTGATCATCGAAACCAAGGTGAAGCCGTCCGATATCGCCCAGATCCGACCGGGCCTGCCCGCAGCAATCAGGTTCGACGCCTTCGACTATACCATCCATGGTGCGGTCGACGGTACGGTCGCCTATGTCAGCGCAGACACCATCAAGGAGGAGTCCAAAGCGGGCGAGCAGACCTATTACCGGGTCCATGTCGAGATAGCCGGCAGCAATCCGGTCAGGACGAGAACCGGTAAGCAGCTGGACATCATACCCGGCATGACGGCCCAGGTGGATATCCGTACCGGCAGCCGGACCGTGCTTGACTACCTGCTCAAACCACTGCGCAAGACCATGACCGAATCGATGGGCGAGCGCTGACGGGCTCTCCGCCTTGCCAACCAGATTGCCGGTGTGGCTGAAGCGGCAATGAGAATTCGCGACGGCATAAGGCTAAACGCATCCATGCACGAAGAGATTCGCCGGCGAACAACATCGCCGGATCTCTGGAACCGTCATCACATCATGATGGCGCAACATGCGGCACATACACCAGATGCAGCCGGCTTCGTGACATCTGCCGCCCAGCCGGCTGCACTTCCTTGATACCCCGCCCGACCCGACAGTGGCTGGGCTCCTTCCTTGAGCACAATCCAATTCCCCGAGCATTCCCCCGCAGGCTTGGCAGCCGGCACCAGAAAATGACGCGGCAACCGTCCCAGTTCATTCGCCGTGCGAGGGCATCAGTGCCTTGGCGCCTGAGATCGTTGGATCTGAACAGAATACCTAATGTTGGCGAAAAGTGCGGGGGCTCCACAGCGTTACTTCGCAAATGCAAAGGGGGAACCGGCTGACCGGTTCCCCCTTTTCGTTCCTGCGATGCCGCTACTGAAAGATCAGTGCGCGCCTCCGCTCAGGAAGGCGTACAGCATGAGCACGACCAGGGTGAGGCCGATGACTACCGCGGTGAAACCAAAGCCTTTCACGATGAAGTCATAGACGACGCCACTGGTTTTCTTGGCGGCGAATTCCTCGGTGATGCCGAGTTCCTCATAGCGCTTCCACTGGTCGCCGCGCTCTTCGATGAACTCATGTTTCGGCATCTGACCATTGAAGATGACGAAGTCCATCGGGAACTTCTCGGGCCTGCCGTGGGTGTTGAAGAAGTGGACCGTGAAGATGAAGCCGGTAGCAAGCAGCGCCTCGTCGGAGTGGACGATGGTGGCCACGTTGAACATCCAGCCCGGCAGGAAGCTACCGAAGAACTCAGGGAACCAGAGCATCAGGCCCGAGCCGCCGATGGCAAACATACCCCAGAAGACCGCGATGAAGTCGAATTTCTCCCAGTAGGTCCAGCGCTCGAAGGTCGGCTTCGGCCCCCGGAACAGGAACCAGCGGACCATCCCCGCCACATCCTTGATGTCGCGGAAGTTGGGCATGAGAGAGTCGGGTCCGAACATGCGCTGGAGCCAGTTACCCTTGATATCCTTCCGGACGAAGAGGAAGTGGAAGGACAGGAGCAGAGCACCCGCGAAGTAGACGAAGGTGATGCCGGCACCGATGCGGTGAACGAGCGCGGCATTGGCCGAGTGCCCGAAGATGTGATCCATCATGAACTTCGCCCAGTGCTGGCTGCTGAACTTGAGCGGCAGACCCGAGAGAGACAGGATCAGGAAGCTGATGATGACCAGGAGATGGAGGAAAATGTGGCGACGCTTGAAGCGGCGGTACACCTTGTGCCCATCGGGGATGTGGTGCTCGGCATGGCCGTGAATGAGCGCCTGTTGCTTCTCGCGGTTTTCCACGAAGCCGCGGAACATCCAGAGCAGCGTGTGAATCCAGAACACGGCGAAGGTGCTGACGAGCAGGCCGGTCATGGCGATGAAGGTGTAGTAGAGGATCGGGTACTTCTCACGATCGCCAAGCTCACCGTGGGAGTAGAACTTGGTGAAGAGGGGGGTCGCCTTCGGGTGGCACTTGGCGCAGGTGGCGACCAGGTTCTGGGGATTAACGCTGGAGTTGGGATCCTTGGCCGGGAGCACGCCGTGGGCGGTGTGGCAGTCGGCGCAGCCGGCGACCTTCTCGGGGAAGCCGAGACGGTAGTTCTTGCCGTGGTAGCTGTCCATGTAGGTCTTGACGGCGACGGTGAAGACGTTGTTGCGCTCCATCATCTTCTCGTCGGCGTGACACTTCAGACACACCTTGGTATGGAACTCTCTGTTTTCCTTGGACTTGGGATCACCCAGCGGTTTGATGTCATGCAGGTTGTGGCAGTCGTTGCAGGCTGCCGAATCCATGTTCCCGGCCGCGACGCCCTTGCCGTGGATCGAGTTGCGGTAACCGGCCTCCTTATCGTGGCACTGGATACACTTGGCCACGACCTTGCGCTTATCCTTGTTCCAGTAGGAGTGGGTGTGGATATCGGTGTGGCAGTCAGCGCACCTGACATCTTTCTGGGCATGGACACTGGAGTAGTGTTCGGCGTTTTCCTTCTTGTGGCACCGTTCGCAGCGCACCTTTTCGACCTTGACCTCACCCTTCATGTGCTTGGTCAGATCGGTGATCTCCACGTGACAGCTGGTACAGGCATTCTTGCCGTGTACCGAGGCAGAGAACGCCGCGGCCGAAATCTTGTTGCTGTGACAGCCGAGACAGGTGGCGGGATCAATCGCCATGCCGCTCTCGGCCGCTGCCGTGCCGGCGAGGGTCACGAACAGCAGAAACGCGGGGAACAGCCGGAGAAACGTGGACAACATATATAACTCCTCCTCTGTTGGTGTATTCTATTCACACAAATAGAACACGGTATCGCCCATTAATACTCAAACCCATTTCCAGTCAGGGCGCATTATTGACAGCCATAGCAAACAGGAATTACATGGGGGATAATTTGCGTTAACGGCTATCGTAAAACCGTATTTTAAAGTATAAGAGTACTTCAATGAAACAGCTCTGAATCCCGGCGATACTAATACACGCAAACGAGAAAAAGCAACAAAATTGTATGATTTTTTTATACAGAGCGTAACGGGGAAGAGGGCAAACTCACACTTGAACTACTGCGCCTGAGTCGCAAGGACAACGATCCCCTCTGCCGCGGCGAAATCGAGAAATTCCCGTGCCTCGGCCCGGGTCAGGCCGGCACGGGACGCTGCTGCGCCGGCCTGGCCGGTACCGTCGAGCCCCTGCAGAAATTTCGCATATGATTCGAGAAGCGGTTCCGTGTAAACGTCTCCTCCCCGGGGATAAATGACCGCCCAAGAGCCGGAAGGGGCAAAGCAGTCGCGGAATGCCGCCAGATCCACCTCTCCCGCTTCGAGAATATCGACGATTTCATAGGAGAAGTGGGCAAGCCGGGCCGTCGGCGCGAGGGAAAAGACCGCTCCGAGCAGATCCCGGCCCGACAGTTCCCGGTCGGTTGGAAGAGGAGGCGGCGGCGCAACCAGTGCTGCCGCGAAGTAGTAATGGTAGTCCACCAGATCGAGGGCCAGGGGAAGAAGCGCCGCCCGCTTGCGGCGGCGGAAAATCCGGTCGAGAAACTCCCGCTGCATGAGCCAGATATCCTGATCGCCCAGGTCGGTACCGCGCTCCCCCTTCTGCCGGGTATCATCGAGCCAGGCGGCAAACTCGTCGAGCAGGGCGGCGGGAGACAGGCGCAGGGCCGACGCCACGCTGTTGAACCAGGCAACGGCCTTTCCGCGGGTATAGAAGATATCGCAGGCTTCGGCCAGGCGAGCAGCCCTCTCAAGGTCCGAGGGGGTAAAGGTGGGGGATCCCGTAAGGGTATAGGGAGGCGCGGTAAGGTGCTCCAGGCCTTCCGAAGACGCCCGGTTGGCGAGGATGGTGCCGGGAAGGATCGCCAGGGGAAAGATGTCCAGGTGATTCGGGTAGAGCTCCAGGGCAAAGTCGAGGCTGCGGCGGAACGCAGCCAGGGAGTCGCCGGGAAGCCCGTAGATCAGGTCGAAACCGAAAATCGCCCCGCTTTCGTTGAGCAGGCCAATCCGCTCGCGAAAGTCGTCGGGATCCAGATGGCGCCTGATTCTGCGCAGGATTTTCGGGTCGGCGCTCTGGAGACCGATCTGAAGGGAACAGGTAATCCCCGCGAAAAGCTTGGCCATCTCCCGGTCGATGAACTCGCTCCTGACCTCGAAATGGAAATGGACATGGCGGGCGCGGGCCCGAATCATCTTCAGGACTTTTTTCGCCCGTTCCCGATCCTGGTTGAAGGTAGAGTCAAGGACAAACACCTGAGGAACGCCACTGCGGACGATCACGTCGAGCTCCGCGTCGATCCGCTCCAGGGAGTAGCGCCGCACCCCGCGCTCTCCCTTGTCGTCAAAACAGTATTCGCAGGAGAAATCACAGCCTCGGGCAAGCTGCCAGAGGATGCCGGGATAGCCGGACGGATCGATAATCCCCGTCAGCAGGGGCGATGGGGCGGTATCAATAAGGCGGATCGGACGAGCCGGCGTGTGCTTGAGCGTGTCGTTGTCAAGCCAGGCCGTACCCACGGCTCCCCGGCCCGGTTCACCGATCTCAAGGCGCCCCATCACATCGAGAAAAGGGATTTCCCCCTCGCCCTGGATGAGGAAATCAAAGGAAGAGCCGGTGAGCAGTCCCGCCGGATCGGCCGTTGCTTCGGGGCCGCCGGCAAAGAGCGTCAGACCCGGTGCGCGGCGCCGCAACTCATCCGCCACGGCACGGGCGTCGTCCCGGTTCCAGAGGTAAACGGAAAACCCGACGGCATCGGGGGCATTGGCAAGGATATCGTCCACGCAGGTGCCGACAGCCGTGCCGGTAAAAAAATCGCACAACACGGCCCGCACCCGGGCCGACAGCTCCTCGTCGGTAGCAAGATATGCCGCAAGACAGGCATTGGCGAGGGGAACGGCCTGGGGCGAGGGATAGGGATGAATGGCGACAAGGACAACCTTCACGTCAGACTCCGAAAAAGAGAAGACAAGGCGCTTCAGCGGCGGGGACGGGCCTTGATCTTGGGCACGCCGTCTTCCACCACCACACGGAATTCCACCTGGTCGGTGCCGTACTTGGCTTTGATGACCGGCTTCTGGCGTTCGATGGCCGCGGCGACCTGATCGCGGGAGACCTTGTCCGTGGAAAGGTTGCAGGAACGGCGAGCCTCCACGAACTGGCGATAGAGCTCTTCCGCCTCATCCTTGGGAGGCGGGGGTTCATGCTGCCGCACCTCCGGTGATGAACGTTCGTGGATCGCCATCCTGAAGCGGTCCCGCGAGTACTTCCCTTCTTCCATGAGCCGGAGGATTCGGTCCCAGTACTGGCGGTAACTGGCGTAGCGGGAAACAAGAGAGGTATACTTGAAGTTGAGCATGGTATTGACGATCTTCACGGCTGAGTGCTTGCGCGCCAACCGGTCGACCGTTTCCCGCAGACGCAGGGGTTCCCGCTTCTCGATACCGAGGAAGTACTGCTCGTACTTGATGACGAGCTCATTGAGGCTCTGCTCGAACAGGTGTATGTCTTCAGGTATTCCCATAGGTTCTCCGGCAAAAGACTACTCTAGAACCCATCCCGTGTAAAGGCGAAAGCTCGCGGTTTCGCCACGTTAATCACTTGACTGGAAACCTCGGCATCGTTTAACGTTACTTGTTTTCGAATACGAATTATTTCCGACGCTTTCAGTCCGGGAGGAACCCATGGATAATCTTGCGGCAATCATCCTTGCCGCCGGCAAGGGGACAAGGATGAAATCGGGGATCGTGAAAGTCATGCACCCCCTGGCCGGCGCGCCGATGGTGGCATGGCCGGTGGCAGTGGCCCGACAGGCCGGCGCGGGACGCATCGTTGCCGTGGTCGGCCACCAGGCCGAGCGTCTTCGCGAGCATTTCTCCAACGATGCCGACATCACCCTGGCCGTGCAGGAGGAGCAGCTCGGCACCGGGCACGCCGTTGCCTGCGCCGCCGGGGATCTGTCCGGCTTCAGCGGAAAAGTTCTCATTCTCTGCGGCGATGTCCCCCTCATCCGCACCGAGACTCTGCGGGCCATGGTGACGGCCCACGAGGCGACCGGGGCGGTCCTCACCGTACTCACGGCCCGTCAGGAAAATCCCCACGGTTATGGGCGCATCATCCGCGGCTTCGACGGCAGGGTCATCCGGATCGTGGAGGAAAAGGATGCGACCCCCGACGAGCGGAGCCGCACCGAGGTGAACGCCGGCATTTACTGCGCCGAGGCATCCTTTCTCTTCGATGCGGTGAAGCGGATCGGCAACGATAACGCCCAGGGGGAATATTACCTTACCGATATCATCACCATGGCCAATGACCGGGGTCTGCGCTGCACCGCCCATCCGGTGGCCGATCCGGTGGAGGTCATGGGGATCAACGACCGGGTCCAGCTGGCCGAGGCAGCCCGGCACGCCCGCCGTCGAATCGCCGAGGAGCATATGCTGAACGGCGTCACCCTGGTTGACCCGGCGGCCACCTACATCGACCAGGGGGTCGTCATCGGCGCCGACACCACGATTCAGCCGGGAGTCCAGATCGCAGGCGGCTGCCGGGTCGGCGAGGGGTGCACCATCGAGGCCGGCGCAATCATCAAGGGGAGCGAACTGGGCGACCGCTGCGTGGTGGAATCGCGGGCGGTGATCCGGGGCTGCCGGCTCGGCAGCGACGTGGTCATCAAAGCGGGTACCGTCATGGAGGATTCCACGGTCATGGACCACGCCGCCATCGGCCCCATGGCCCACCTGCGCCCCGGCAGCGAGCTCGGGGCCCACGTGAAGATCGGCAACTTCGTGGAAACCAAGAAGATCGTCATGGGAGAGGGGTCCAAGGCATCCCACCTGACCTACCTGGGGGACGCCACCATCGGCCGGAACGTGAACGTGGGCTGCGGCACCATTACCTGTAACTATGACGGCGTGAACAAGCATCGGACCGTCATCGGTGACGACGTCTTCGTCGGGAGCGACGTGCAGTTCGTGGCGCCGGTCACCATCGGCAGCAACACCCTCATCGCGGCAGGCACCACAGTGACCCGGGATGTACCAGCGGATTCGCTGGCCATAGCCCGGACGCCGCAGATAAACAAGGAAGGCTGGAAACTCAGGAAACGGGATCAGTAATCATGACGCGGGGATCGCTGACACGCGCCCCCACTGAGCCCCCCATACAAACGGAGACCTGATCTATGTGCGGAATAGTCGGCTATATCGGCGCTCAGGAAGCAACCCCCATCATCCTCGACGGGCTCAAGCGGCTCGAATACCGGGGCTACGACTCGGCGGGAATCTGCACCCTTCTGGAAGGGAAGGCGGACAAGCGCCGCAGCGAAGGAAAACTCATCAACCTTGAGAGGCTCATCCAGAGCACTCCCCTGGCGGGCCGCATCGGCATCGGCCACACCCGGTGGGCGACCCACGGCCCCCCTTCGGAGCGCAACGCCCACCCCCACCAGGCCGGCTCCATCATCGTGGTGCACAACGGCATCATCGAAAACTACCTGGAACTGAAGCAACGGCTCGTGACAAGCGGCCGGGTTTTCAACAGCGACACGGACACTGAAGTCATCGCCCATCTGATCGACGACAAGTTCGCGGGCACGGGCGACTTCGAGCGGGCGGTTCGGGAGGCCCTGGCCGAGGTCCGCGGCGCCTATGCCCTCTGCATCCTCTGCGAGCGGGAGCCCGGCGTGCTCATCGCCGCCAAGCAGGGCTCCCCCATGGTGGTCGGCCTGGGCGAGGGGGAATTTTTCGTCGCCTCGGACATTCCCGCCATCCTCTCCCACACCCGGGAGATGGTCTTCATGGAGGACGGCGAGATAGTTGTCTTCCGGGACGGCCACCCCACCTTTTCCACCGTGGCCGGCGCGCCCCTGGATAAAAAATCGCGCCACATCGACTGGTCCCCCCTCATGGCTGAAAAGGGTGGGTACAAGCACTTCATGCTCAAGGAAATCTTCGAGCAGCCCCGGGCGGTCCAGGACACCATCACCGGCCGGTTGCTGGAGGAGCAGGGGGACGTGCGGCTTGAGGAGATGAAGCTCGCCGACGAGCAGTTGCGGGGAATCGGCCGGATCTGCATCGTTGCCTGCGGCACCTCCTGGCATTCGGCACTCGTGGGCAAGTTCCTCATGGAGGAGCACTGCCGCATCCCGGTAGAGGTGGACATCGCCTCCGAGTTCCGCTACCGCAACCCGGTCATCGACTCGAAGACGCTGCTGCTGGTCATCTCCCAATCCGGCGAGACCGCCGACACCCTGGCCGCCCTCCGGGAAGCCAAGGCCCGGGGCGCCATGACCGCCGCCATCTGCAACGTGGTGGATTCCTCCATCGCCCGGGAAGCCCACGGCGTGCTCTATACCCATGCCGGACCCGAGATCGGGGTGGCTTCCACCAAGGCCTTCGTCACCCAACTGGTGGCCCTCTACCTCTTCACCATCCGCCTTGGCCGGGCCGTCGGCACCATCGACTGCGAGCAGGGACGCACCATGATCGGCGGCCTGCTCAAGGTGCCGGCACTCCTGGAGCAGGCCCTGGAGACCAACGAGCAGGTGGAGCGGATCGCCCGGCGCTACATGAATGCCCGCGACTTCCTCTACCTGGGGCGGGGCATGAACTATCCCATCGCCCTGGAAGGCGCCCTGAAGCTCAAGGAGATTTCCTACATCCACGCCGAAGGCTACCCGGCCGGCGAGATGAAGCACGGCCCCATCGCCCTCATCGATGAGAACATGCCGGTGGTGGTTCTCGTGCCGAAAAACAGCACCTACGAAAAGGTCCTCTCCAACATGGAGGAGGTCATCGCCCGGGGCGGACGGGTGATCGCCATCTGCTCCGCCGGTGACGAGGCGATTGCGAAAAAGGCCGAGGTAACCCTGGAGGTGCCCACCGACGGCGAGGAACTGGCCCCGATCATCCTCTCGGTGCCGCTTCAGCTCCTGGCCTACCACGTGGCGGTCCTCAAGGGGACCGACGTGGACCAGCCGCGGAACCTGGCGAAATCAGTCACGGTGGAGTAGACATGCGACGGCTGTGATGTCGTTTGCAGCCAAGCGGCGCGAGTAGTAATGCAAAAGGGGCCTTCGGGCCCCTTTTTGATGGTATTGAAACCGGTGCCCTATCCAACCTGCCCGAGCAGGACGCCCGCAGCGAGCGAACAGAGCACGACCAGGCAGAACAGGGTAAAGAGCCAATCCCGCTCACGGAAAAAGACCAGTCCGGCCACCAGCACCCGCATGATCGGCGTCGCCAGGAGCACGACCAGGCCGGCCGTGATGAACCGGGGCGCATAGGCGGCCCCTGTCAGCAGCGTGGCCGCAATACCGATTGCCAGCAGGATGGCGGCGATGATCGAACCAATGCGCAGCAGACGGGCCAGGATCAGTTCTATCGGCACAACGCCCTCGTTTTCCGGCTGGTTCGGACTTGTCACGGACTGACCCCCTTGTACATCATCATGACGGCCGTGTAGATGATCAGCGGGATGAAGAGCTTGCGGATGGTGGTCGTCTTCATCCTGACCATCAGCCGGGCTCCCACCAGCGCTCCCAGCAAGACCCCCAGCACCACCGGCCCCGTAATCAACGGATTCACGTCGCCCCGGACAAAGTAGACCACCGCGCCGGAGGCCGCCGTTACCCCGATCATGAAGTTGGAGGTGGCGGTCGAGGCTTTGAACGGCATGCGCATCACCTGGTCCATTGCCGGCACCTTGAAGATGCCGGCGCCGATTCCCATAAGGCCGGCCGCGGCACCCGAAAAATACATGATGATCAGGCCGAGAATGCTCCTGGTCACCTGGTAGTCAACGCGGGCATTGAGGACATGGTCGTGGTAGGAGCCGGCAAGGCCCAGCCGCTGCGATACCTTGTCGGGCAGCACCTCGCCCGGCAATTCGGCCTTGCGGGCCTTGAACATGTTGTAGCCGGAATAGGCCAGCAGCACGCCAAACATCAGGAACAGCACGCGCTGGTTGAGGTAGCCGGCCACCAGCGCCCCGGTCAGCGCGCCGGTGGCGGTCCCCATCTCCAGCCACATGGCGACCCTCACATTGGACAGCCGGTCGTTCAGGTAGGCCACCGCCGCACCGGTCGAAGTGGCAATGATGGACACCGTCGATGCCGCCACGGCTGTGCGTATCGGTATGCCGAACAGCAGGGTCAGGGCCGGCACGATGATGATTCCCCCGCCCAGGCCCAGGATGGCGCCGGCAACGCCGGCCGTTATTGCAATCAGGAATATTTCCAGCGTGGTCATGATCATGCGTGCGGCCTGCCTCTCTTCAGTTCGACTTCGTATTCGTAGCGATCAGAGCGGTAGAGCGTCCTGAACCACACGAGCGGACGGTCGGCAGCGCCGTGGATGACCCTGCTGACACGCAAGACCGCTTCACCGGCCCGCACCCCCAGCAGGCGCGCCTCTTCCGGTCCGGCACTCATGGCGCCGATCCGCTGGCTGCCGCGTAGAGGAGCGATGCCGTTGTGGGTCAGCAGCAGGGCCATGCCGTGCTGTTTCAGGAGTTCCTCGTTCAGCTCTACCCCAAGGTCGCAGGGAAGCCACACGGTCGAAAGCATGAGCGGCTGCTGCTCCACAGTGACGATCCGGTACAGGTACCACCCTTCGGCGCCGGGACTTCGCTGCAGGGCCTCAGCCACTTCGGCGATCATGGGTCGGGTCTCCAGCGCCAGCACCCTGACCCGGGGATCAAGTCCGCGCAGCTGCAACTCTTCCAGGTGGCCCGTCAGGTTGGCCAGCGACTCGGTTATGGGCCGCTCTTTTGCGCCGGCCACAAAAGTCCCCCGCCCATGCTTCCGGTAGAGCAGCCCGGCAGCCACGAGATTTGCCAGGGCCTGGCGGATCGTGATCCGGCTGACCCCGTACTGCTCGATCAGCAGCCTTTCGGGAGGAATCGCTTCGCCGGCCTGCCACTTGCCGCTCCTGATGACCTCCCGGAGATGACTCTCGATTTGATGATACAACGGCATGCGACTGTGCGGGTCCAGCACGCGGGCATCCTTTCCAGCGTTAACATTATGTTGTCATGACAACATAACATCATTTCACCCATGAGGACAAGACCGGATCTCAAATCGGACAGAGTCAGCCGTTCCGGGCACGGTCCGGCATCACCCGGGGGGCGTGGCCGAATTATCTGATTATTTGTCGTTGTGCCACACGGCGTATTCCTTTAGGCCTGAACCATGAAACGCTCCAGCCAGCATAGGCCTGCCGACAACACGGCGCCGCGCATCGTGTCGATGGCCGCCTACCAAGGGGCCGGGCCAAAGAGGAAATGGGCCGAAAAGGCAAGAGGGGTGTACGCGGGAAGCCATCTTCAACCAGCAGGAACCAACCGCGCGGGACACGAGCCGACCGGTTGATGCGCCCTGGCGCTCTGCTCCAGCAGAAAATCAACAAACGCACGGTTTGCCCGCGACAGATAACCGTATTTTTTCCAGGCGATCTGGAGATCCAGGTACAGGGGCGGGTCCAGGGGAATCGCCTCCAGATCGTCGTCTTCCTCAACCACCATTCTCAAGAAAACCGAAATGCCCATCCCTTTCCGGATGAGCGACTTGACCAGGGTGTAGAGATTGGTCTCGAACCTGATGGCCGGATTGAGCCCCGCCCCTCTCATGACGTCGAAAACGAGCTCCCGCAGGTAGTACCCTTCCTTGTAGAAAATCAGGGGATGGCGGGCGAATTCCTGCAGCGGAAGACGTTCCATCTCCGCCAGGTGGTGGTTCTTGGGTACGCAGACGATCACCTCTTCCCGCAGGAATCTCCGCAACTCGAGCGTGTCGGGAAAACTCGCGCCAGCAATGACACCCATGTCGAGTTCCCCATCGAGGATCATCTTCTGGATCTTTGAAGCTCCTTCGCCGGACACGCTCAGGTGCAGCTCCGGATAGCGGTTGGAGAAGTCCCGGATGATCTGCGGAAAAAAGTAGGCGCTCATCATGGGGGGTATCCCCACCCGCACCTCGCCCTTGGCAAGACCGCGCAACTCCTCCATTTCCGTTTCCGTCGACGCCACTTCCTCCAGGATCTTCTCCGCATGCCGCAGAAAGATCTCGCCTTCGGCGGTCAGAGACACTTTCCGCTCCTGCCGGTTGAAGAGCACAAGGTCAAGCTCCTCCTCAAGCCTCTTCATGGCCATGCTCACGGCCGGCTGAGCCACGCGCAGCCGCTCCGCGGCCTTGGTGAAGCTGCCGAACCTGACGATTGCGACGAAAAACTGCAACTGGCGGATATCCATAGCCGGGCCCTTGAATAAACATAAGTTATGCAATTCATAACTATAATATATTTTATTTATATTTCGACCACTGCTATCTTGATTATATCTGACAATGTCGTACGGAAGGCAGGTACCGCTAGGGACAGAGTTCACCAAGGTGCGGGGCATTTCATACCTTATGCCTCACCCTGTGCGGCGGGAGCTTCGCCGCCCACCTCCCCCGGAGATATATGCAGTCGCTTCTACCGGGCGTTCACGCCGGATGGCACGGGTTGACCGAAGGGGGGTCATCCATTCGTCACGGAACCCGAAGGCCGGCGCTAATGGGTCGACTCCCAGGTCGCACATTGGACCGGGGCGTATAAATGACGATGGGCACGGGCGATCCGAATAGCCTGTGCCGGGAGAAACCATGCACAACTTTCTCATAATCGGAGCCTTCATTTCGCTGGGGATTCTCCTGCGGCGGTTCAAGGCGCTGCCGGAACATACCCCCTTCGTGCTCAACAAGATCGCCATCAACGTCTGCCTGCCGGCGCTCATCCTCCTCAACGCCCCCAAAATCGCCTTCACTCGCGACGCGGTGACGGCGGCGATCATCCCCTGGGCGCTGCTGGCGCTTTCCGTGGGACTGGTGCTGCTCGGGGCGAAGATCTGGCAATGGCCGCGGCCCGTCGTGGGGGTGCTGCTCCTGATCGTTCCGTTGGGAAACACCTCCTTTCTGGGGGTGCCGATCATCCGGACCTTCTTCGGCGCGGACGGCCTGCCGCACCTGATCGTCTACGACCAGATAGGGACCATGATGATCTTCGCCACCTACGGCTCCTTCATCCTTTCCCTCTACGGCCAGGATGGAACTCTGTCCGTTTCCGCCGTGGTCCGCAAGATGCTCCTCTTCCCGCCATCCCTGGCCTTGGCCGCCGGGCTCGCGCTCAAGTCGTGGTCCTATCCGGACGGACTGTCCCTTGCGCTCCACTACCTGGCACTGCCCTTGGTGCCGGTGGTGATGACGGCCATCGGCCTGCAGCTCCGGCTGAGGTTGCCCCCCCATCTCGCGGCGCCGGTCGGCATCGGACTCGGTATCAAGATGCTCGCCGCTCCGCTGGCAGTCCTGGTGGCATGCCGCCTGGTCGACATGAACGGCCTGGCGGTAGGTGTTTCGGTCGTGGAGGCAGGCATGCCGCCGATGGTAACCGCCGGAGCCCTGGCAGTGGTTGCAGGAATGGAGGCGGAGCTCGCCATCGCACTGGTCGGGATCGGCATCCTCTGCTCCTTCGGGTCGCTGCCGGCACTCTTCTGGCTGGTAAGCCTGTAAGAAACGGGAGCAATAGTGCGGCATGAACATCATTGGCGGAACGGAGAACCCTGCCCTATGGAAATAACCTCCACGGCCCCGGCGTTCCAGCCGGCCGACATGACCCGGCGCGAACTGGCGCGACTGGTCCTCATCCTGGGTGCGCTGACCGCTTTCAGCTCCATGTCCATCGACATGTACCTTCCCGCCTTCCCGCAGATCGCCCGGGACCTCGGCGTGCCACTCGGAACGGTGCAGCTCTCCATCTCCGCCTTCCTGTTCGGCTCGGCCGCGGGGCAGCTCGTGTACGGTCCGCTGGCCGACCGGTGGGGCAGGCGAACCCCTCTCCTCGGGGGACTGGCCCTCTATGTGGCGGCAGCCTTCGGATGCGCCGCCGTCCACACGGGGGAGGGGCTGCTCTTCTGGCGGGTGGTTATGGCGCTGGGAGGCGGGGCCGGCATGGTGATCTCCCGCGCCGTGGTGCGTGATCTCTACGACACCGCCGAGGCGGCGAGGATGTTTTCACTTCTCATGCTGGTCATGGGGGCCGCGCCGATCCTGGCCCCAATCGCGGGGGGACAACTCCTGCTGATCACCGGCTGGCGGGGGATTTTCGGTTTTCTGGGGATCTTCGGCATTCTCTCTCTCGCCGCGGCAGCGGCATGCCTTCCCGAGTCGCTGCCGCCCGAACGGCGGAGCACGCGCGGTGTCGCCGAAATGGCCGCCATCTACGGCCATCTGCTCCGCAACCGCCGCTACCTCCGCTATGCCATCGCCCTGGGCTGCGTCGCCGGGGTCAACTTCTCCTACATCTCAGGCTCCCCGTTCGTCTTCATCGAGCTGAACGGCGTCTCTCCCCAGCAGTTCGGCCTTTTCTTCGGGGCCAACGCCTTCGGCCTGATCGGCGCATCCCAGGTGAACCGCCGGCTCCTGCGACGCTTCAGCGCCCAACGGATTCTCAACGTCGCGTTCACCGTCAACGCAGCGGCGGCCCTGCTCCTCACGGTGGCGGGATTCACGGGGGTGGGCGGCTTCCCGGCCCAGGTCGTCCTTCTGTTCGTGTGCCTCTGCATGACCGGATTTCTCTATCCCAACGTGACGGCCCTCGCCATGGCCCCCTTCGACAAGGCGGCAGGGAGTGCATCGGCGCTTCTGGGAACGATCCAGTACACCCTGGGGGCAAGCGCGGGGGCTCTGGTTGGGATGCTCCACAACGGAACTGCGGTGCCGATGACCGCTGCCATGGCGGCCTGCGGGCTGCTGGGCTGGTGTGCCGCCGTGGCCGGAATCCCTCGCGCCCAAGTCGACCACTGACCGCTTCCCCGGAGAACGTGCCCTGGCGCCATCAGGACTGGCTCAACAGCAACCACTGCCGGACCGGCCTCACACGCGGGCGGAGAGACTCCCTCCGGGGACTGCGCGGGACGCTCCGCAGAGTTGGCGCATAACTTTAACTTGTATCAGCCGGCAACTATGTACTATGGTCCTCATATGCAAACAGGGCTGAAAAAATTCTCGGGAACACCCCTGCGAATTGCGGTGATCGCCACGATCTTCGTTGTTCTCGCCCTCAACGGGGTCGCCAGCTCCGGTTTTCTGGAGCATGGCGGCTCCCTCCAGCCGAAGTGCGCCATCAGCAAGTCACAGAGCGCTACGGCCCATTCGACGACCCTCAAGCATGTCCAGATCGTAGTCCTCGGCCAGCGGCTCTTCGAGTTTCACAGCCCGGTGTCCTTCCTTTTGAACGGCCATCAGGACCCCCGCCCACAGACATCCCTTACCGCATCGATCGTTTTCACCCGGGCCCCACCCGCCCGCAGCAGTCTTTCATAGCACAACACCATCCAACTGCCACCCTTACGATTGCCGACAATTCTCTGGCAGAGAGGGTCGAGATGTTCGATCTGATCCCCGCACCCGGGCGAGGACCATCACAGGCCCCGCCGAAGGTCTTTGCCCGGAGCATCAATCGAAATCCCCGCACTCTGCAATAACGCCGCTCACCGCGCCGATGGCCGCCCGTAGCTCCAGACCTGCGGCGGAGACGCGTTGCGCGTTTGTCCCTTTGCCCTTTGTGCAGTCATTATTCTTTGGCATCAGTTCATCGGTTTTGCGGCTAATCCAACCGTTTCGAACGGCAGACAGGGCACGGCAGACGTAACGCATCGAATTAGGCCGGCACGACCGGCTTCGGCCCCACATGCCGCCGGCAGACGGTCCGCCGGGAGGAGGAATTAAGAACATATGCACGATCTTGGACTCATCATGACCATCACGGGGAGCTTCACCGCGGCGCTGCTCCTGGGGTATCTGACCCATCGCCTGGGCATGTCGTCGATTGTCGGATATCTTCTGGCGGGCATTGCCGTCGGAACCCACACGCCGGGGTTCGTCGCCGACCTGGGGATGGCTGAACAATTCGCCGAAATCGGCGTCATCCTTCTGATGTTCGGCGTGGGGCTCCAGTTTCACGTCAAAGAACTGCTCGACGTGCGGCGTGTGGCCATTCCCGGCGCTGTATGCCAGAGCGCCGTGGCCACACTGCTGAGTTGCCTGCTGGCCAGGTGGCTCGGCTGGAGTTGGTCGGCGGGTATCGTCTTCGGCTTCGCCGTGTCGGTTGCGAGCACGGTCGTGCTTCTCCGCGTGCTGGTGGACAACAATGAGCTGCATACCCCCACCGGCCACATTGCCGTGGGCTGGCTCGTGGTGGAAGACATCTTCACCGTTTTCCTGCTGGTGATCCTGCCCATCTTTTTCGGCTCCGGGGTGGCCGGATCGGACAGCCTCCCCCTCGCCATCGGGCTCTCCGTGGTCAAGATAGCCCTCCTCGTCGCCCTGACCTTCTTCGTCGGAAGCCGCCTCATCCCCCGCCTCCTGTGGCACGTGGCGGCCACGCGCTCACGGGAGCTGTTCACCTTGACCGTGCTGGTGCTCGCCCTGGGGATTGCCGTGGGCTCCGCCAAACTCTTCGGCGTGTCCATGGCGCTCGGGGCATTTCTGGCAGGCATGGTGGTCCGGCAGTCCGATTTCAGCTTTCGGGCCGCATCGGAAGCGCTGCCGATGCGAGATGCCTTCGCGGTCCTCTTTTTCGTCTCGGTGGGGATGCTCTTCAACCCGACATACCTGATGGAGGAACCCGGCCTCGTACTTGCCACCCTCGTGATCATCCTGGTGGGCAAGCCGCTGGCCGCGCTGGTGATCGTTCTCGTCCTCGGCTATGCGCCGCGCGTTGCGCTGTCCATTGCCGTCGCCCTGGCGCAGATCGGGGAATTCTCGTTCATCCTGGCCACCGTCGGCAAAGACCTGGGCGTCCTCGGCGAAGGGGGAGCCAACACCCTCGTTGCCGCATCGATCATATCAATCAGCCTCAACCCACTGCTGTACCGGCTCATCGGGCCGTTGGAGAAAAAAGCCCGACATTGGCGCCTCTGGCGCATGCTCGACGAACGGGCGAAGTCGCGCACCACAGGGAGTGCCGAAGACGCGGGCAGCCATGTGCTCACGTCCCGGAACAGGGCAATCGTGGTGGGATACGGCCCCACGGGCAGAACCCTGGCCCGTCTGCTCAGTGAAAACGGGATTGACCCGGTCATTATCGAGATGAACCTGCACACGGTCCGCCAGCTCAACGCCGACGGCACATTGGCCATTTACGGGGATGCCACGCGCGAGGAAACACTGAAGGGGGCGGGGGTGGAGAGTGCTGTTGCCTTCATCCTGACCTCGGCAGGGATGCAGGGAAGCGACGAGGCCATCCGCCTGGCTCGGGAACTCAACCCCAACCTGCGCATCATCGCCCGCGCGGCCTATCTGAGGGATATTCCGGCCCTGCGCCGCGCCGGGGCCGATGCGGTGTTCTCGGGAGAGGGCGAGATAGCGCTCAACATGACCGAGCACATGCTCAACAAACTCGGCGCCACGCCCGAGCAGATCGACCGCGAACGGGAGCGGGTCCGGTCGGAGCTCCTCGGAGGGACGCCGGCCGTAACACCGCTCGCCACGGATCACTAACGCCGGAACCAGCCCCGCACATTACACAGATGTCCCGGCACTATGACTGGAGGGAACGGAATGAGAATTCTTCTTGCAGTAGATGGTTCACCGGGCAGCGACGCTGCCGTTGCAGAGGTATGCCGCAGGCCCTGGCCGGCCGCAAGCGAAGTCCGCATCGTGACCGTGCTTTCCCCGCTGGAATCGCTCCCCTTGCGCAACTCTTCACACATCCCCCTGTCCTATGACGAGATCTTCGAGCAACAGGGGTGGGATGCGGCCAAACGCTTGAAGGACGCGGCCGAAACCCTGCAGCAACGGGCACCCGACCTGCACGTCACGCCCGTGCTGCTGGAAGGCCGGCCCAAGAATGCCATTCTGGACGAAGCCGAACGATGGTGTGCGGACCTGATCGTTGTCGGCTCCCAAGGATCCGGGGCGCTCAAGCGCTTTTTCCTCGGCTCCGTATCCCTGGCCGTTGCCCTTCACGCGCCCTGCTCCGTGGAGATCATACGCCGCTCGCCCGATCAGCCGGACCCAGCGGCCTGAACGGTCGAGCGCCGGAGGGAACCGGTCTTGTCGCTCCCGGAGCAACGACTCTCCCCTGAGTAACCAGAGCGGTTTCGGTCCGGATAAAAAGTATTCCTTGTTGCTGCCGGTCCGAGTTATATTCTGTCCGCAACGGGACTCGTCCCCCCGGCGTCGCCCGTTGGAGAGCGAATCGAACGTTTCCGAAATCCTTGACTGGAGGTCCCATGAAACAATCACTCGGTGCCAGAACACTGCTCGTCCCGACCCCCGTCCTGATGGTTGGAACCTATGGCCCCACAGGCACGCCGAACCTGATGAATGCGGCCTGGGGCGGCATCTGCTGCTCCGACCCGCCGTGCGTTACGGTATCCGTGCGCACGTCACGGCTTACCTACGACAACATCGTTCAGCGCAAAGCATTCACGGTTAGCGTGGCCAACGAAGCCACAATGGTGGAAGCGGACTATGTCGGCATCGCCTCAGGCCGTGATGCCGACAAATTTGCCGTGGCCGGCCTGACCCATGTCGCCGGCGAATACGTGGACGCACCCTATGCGGAGGAGTTTCCGCTGGTGCTGGAGTGTCGGCTGCTGCATACCCAAGAGCTGGGGCTGCACACCCAGTTCATCGGCGAGATCGTCGATGTGAAGGCGGACGAGGCCATCCTGGGCGAGGACGGACTCCCCGACATCCTCAAAATCCGGCCGCTGGTCTATGACACCGCCCACAAGGGGTATCACGCGGTCGGACAACTGGTTGGCAAGGCCTTCTCCGCAGGGAAGAAGCTACTATGACGCCTGAGGTTTCCGCACTGGACAAGGCCCTCGCAAAGGTCTGCGAATTGTGCCCGGTCTGCCTTCATGCCCGCTATCACCAGCAAGGGGTCGTCTTTGAATTCGTGCGGAATGTGGAGCGGGACATCTGCCCCTTCTGCAAGGCCTATGAACGGGTTCACGGGAAAAAGTCCCACGAGAGGAGGCAGCCATGCCGACGGTAACGGTAATAGCGGAAGTACGGGCACGGGAAGAGGCGGTCGACGCGGTCAGGGTCGAACTTCTGAAACTGGTGTCGGAAACCCGTCAGGAGGAAGGCTGCCTTGAATACCGGCTGCATCAGGACGGGGACGACCCGGCCCTGTTCATCTTCTACGAGAACTGGCAGAGTCCGGCCTGCCTGGAACGGCATCTGGGGTCCGGCCACTTCCGGGCATACCTCGCCGCGGTCGAGGGAATGATTGCCGGCAAGACGGTCCGCAGGCTGTCGGAACTCACCTGAAGGGTATCAACGCTTTTGATGAGGTGGTGGGGTTTGGGCCGGAGGGGTCATGCGTGGTTTCGGCGCTGTCTGCGCCGAAACCCGGCGTCACTTCACGTAAGGGACGTAGCGTGCGTCGTTGGACTGGATGTGGCTCAACCACCACTTCTTGAGGAAATCCATCAGTTCCCAGGAGAGATCTTCGCGCTTTTCACGGTACTCCGAGCGGATTGAGCGGGTACGCTGCATCATCCAGTCATGGTGCTTCTTGTGCTCCTCATACTCGGGATACTTTGCCAGGCGGAGGAGTTGCTCCTCATCGGCGAAGTGGTTCTGGGTGTAGGTGGACAAGTCATCGAGAATGCGGCCCAGATCGAGCAGCCCCGTCCTGCCCTGCAGATAGTCGTACACCTCATTGATGAGATCAATGATCTTTTTGTGTTGACCATCGAGCTTCGGGACGCCGACACTGTAGCTGTCCTGCCAGACAATGAACTTCTGGGATGCTTTGTTACTGTTTGAGGCGCTTGAATCCGCTGTTCCCATGCTCACCCCTTTCCAGAACCTGTGCACTATACTAGTTAATCAGGATGGTTGTTGCGGGTTATTTTAGCACGAACCGGGCCAATCGCCTCCGCGCGGAACATTTCTTCAGTTATCCAGAGTAAAGAAGAACACGGCGCCGTGCCCTTCCCGGCCCTGCGCCCACACACGCCCCCCATGGCGCTCCACGACACGGCGCACCGTTGCCAGACCAACGCCCGACCCCTCATAGTCCTCCGCGCTGTGGAGCCTCAGGAACGGCTTGAAGATTTTTTCGGCATGTTCATTGGCAAAGCCAACTCCGTTGTCCCTGACAAAGAAGACCGTTCGCCCCCGATCCTCGCCCACACCGAACTCTATAACGGCATCCTGCCGCTTCCCCGTGTATTTCCATGCATTGCTGAGGAGATTCTCCATAACGACTTGCAGCAGCCGGGGATCGCCGTTCACCTCGATCCCGTCGGTTATCCGGAATGCAACCGCGCGCTCCGGCTGAGACAGCGTCAGATCCTGCACAATGCCATGTGCGATCGTGCTGAGATTGGTGGGACGCCGGTTGATTTCCCCCTTGCTGACCATGGCAAGGCGGAGCAGATCGTCGATCAGTTGCCCCATCTTTCTGGCTGCCGAACAGAGCCGGGCCAAGTGTAATTTCCCCGTATCGTCAAAGGCCTCGTAGTAATCCTCCTGAAGAGCCCTGCCGAACCCTTCGATGTGGCGCAGGGGGGCCCGCAAATCGTGGGAAACCGTATAGCTGAAGGCTTCCAGTTCCCGGTTGAGTGCCGCCAACTCCGACGTTCGCTGCGCCACCCGTTGTTCGAGCTCGGCATTGAGTCTGGACAGTTCATCCTCGGCATTCTTTCGCCGGCTGATATCGGTCATGACCCCGCGGAGCTTCACGTGGCCGTTCGTGTCCTCGACAACCACGAATGAGTTCCGCAGCCAGATAATGTGGCCATCGGCGGCGAGTCCGCGATACTCCAACTCATGGCTGGTTCCCTCGCCATGCGCCGTGCGGCAGGCGGCAAGCACCCACGCGCGGTCGTCGGGGTGGATGCAGCGCTCCCAGAACCCCGGCTCGGCCAGCCATGCCTCGGCGGGATAGCCCAGGATATCCTCTGACCTCCGGCTGACAAACGTGAAACAAAAACTCTCGACGTCAAGCTCCCAGACGATGCCGCTGATGGCATTGACCAGTTCGACATACTTTTCGTTGCTTTTTCTGAGACTTTTAGCCGCAGACTTGCGGTCGGTGATGTCGGTGAACATTGCGATCACGCCGGCGTTCAGCCCGGCAGGATCGTGCAGTGGCGCAGTGGAGATGCTGACACTGATCAACTCTCCGTTTTTCTTCATGCGCACGCCTTCGATATCGTGCAGGACCGCCTCCTGGCAGGCGCTCCCGCAGACCCGCTCCTCATCTTTCGTGTCGTCGGGGTGGAGCAGGGAAAAGGGCGTCCCCCGAACCTCCCCCTCAAGCCAGCCGAAGAGGCGCTCGGCGGCACGGTTCCACACCACGACCTTGTCTTCCCTGTCAAGCGCCACGATGGCGACCGGTGACGCCTGGAGGATGGCTGCCATTGCCTGATGTGCCTCGAACAATTTTTTCTGGCTCTCGTAGTTCTCGGTCAGCTGCTGCCGAAGTTCTTCCTCGGCCACGATCAGTTCTTCGTTTTGCTGCCTGAGTTCCTCCTCTACCACGGTCAGTTCTTCATTCCGCACCCGGAGATCTTCCTCGGAGCGACTGATCTGCGCCGTATCCCGGTGGACGAGCCAGTAGAGGAGCATGGCGGTCGCGGCCACGTACACCCATCCCTTTCCCATCTGGAGTCGCGTGAGGAGATGAGGGTCGCCAACCGCGAGATAGAGCAGCCAATCGGAAAAGAGAATCCATGACACGCCGACGAGCGCATAGATCGCAGTAATCCGTAACGCTACATTCTGATTGCTGCCGGCCATGCTCCTTCCTCCTGTGTTTTGCCGGATCATTCCGCTCCGGGGCCGGAAGCGGCGTATACATGTCAAAGGACATGGGCACGGTTGGGACAGGTACTGCAGGGTTTCCCGCGGTATGAACAAAAGGATAGGCGCCCAACGACAGTAAATATCCGAAATAACGTCGTCAGTCTGTCAGGAATGTTTGACTCAAACAGTGAAAAGACTATTTTGCGGGGGTAACGCCGTGTAGAAGGGCAAATTTGACCAGCGAAGGGATATTGGTGATACCGAGCTTAATCATCAGCCTGCTGCGGTAGGTTTCGATGCTTTTGGGTGAAAGGGAAAGGATTTCAGCAATCTCAGAGCTTTTCTTCCCCTCGACTACCAGCTGCAGGACCTCCCGCTCCCGCTGGCTCAGGCTGTCGAGGGGACTTTTCGGGAGATCGGCGCAGGCGGAGCGGTGCATGTCGGACGGCAGCCGACTCCCTCTGCCGAAATAGCGGTGCCCCCGCATGACCGTTCGCACTGCATCGGTGACCTCGGCACCTGCCGATTCCTTCAGGAGATACCCCCGCGCGCCGGCCTGGAGCGCGCGGTAGACGTGCTCAAGGGTGTCGTGCATGGAAAGAATGACGATTTTTGTCGCCGGCTGCTCTCTGGCAATCAGGCGGGCGGCTTCGATGCCGTTCAGTTCCGGCATGGTAATGTCCATAACCACCACGTTGGGCTTAAGCGACTCGGCCATCGCTATCGCCTCGCGCCCGTCGCCGGCCTGACCGATCACGGCAATATCGCTCTGGGATTCGAGAATCATGGTCAGTCCGTCCCTTACGACGGCATGGTCATCGGCAATGAGAACCTTGATCACCATCTACGAACCCTCGTCAATTTCAACAGTCAGTACCGTACCTTTGCCCGGCGCGGTATTCAGCCGGAACGTCCCGCCGATCAGTTCAGCCCGCTCGCGCATGATTGTCAGCCCCCAGCCGCTTCCCGCCGGTGTCGGCGAGGCACTTTCAGGTGCAAATCCAATACCGTCGTCCACAACCGAAAGCCGCACCCGCCCATCGCCGTGATCCAGGGAGACCTTCACGTTCCCTGCGTTTGCATGTTTCGAACAATTCGTGAGGGCCTCCTGAACGATACGAAAGAGCGCTATTTCCTTTTCCGCAGGCATCCGGGGAACGCTGTCGGCCCCCCGTACCGTCACCTCAATCCCGGTCCGCCGTGAAAAAAGATCAGCATGCCAGCGTAGCGCTGCCGGCAGACCGTAGTCGTCCAGCACGGGCGGCCGCAGCTTGGCAGTTAGGCCCCGGACCGTGCGGCTTATGTCTTCGATAAGCCGTTCCGTGTCTTCGATCCTCGCCTTGAGGCACCCGTCCGGGCCCTGCACGAGACGGTTGCCGATAACGGAAAAGTTGAGATTGAGGGCGGTCAGATCCCTCCCGATCTCGTCGTGCAGTTCGGCGGCGAGCTTCTTCCTCAGGTCCTCTTCCATCTCGGTGAGACGCCGGGTGTAGCAGCGGAGGGCTGCCTCGGCCCGCCGGCGTTCGGCAATCTCGGAGGCCAGCTCCATGTTCCGCAGTTTCAGTTCCGCAGTCCGCTGGTGAACCAGCTCCTCGAGCAGTTCCCTGTGGCGATGAAGCTCATCCTCCGCCAACCGGCGCTCGGTGATATCGATGAATGTCGCCAGGACCGTGCCCTCAATCGTTATCCCGGAAACTTCCACCAGACGAATATCACCGTTCTTGCACGCGACCCGGAATTCAGCGGGTTCGATATCACTCGCACCGTTCGGGCCTCTTTGCACGGACGCCTGCCAGGCATCGGCCGTCTCCCCTCGGCAGCGCCCATCGGTGCAAACCCGACTCCACCACTCCTCCTGCGTCGGGATGTCTTCCGGCGCATAGCCGAACAGCCGCGTGAACCGGTCGTTTACGTACCGCAAGGTGCCGCTCGCATCCGCGAAGCACAGTGGCAGCGGCGCCATCTGGACGAGACGCCTGAACCTTGACTCGCTTGCACGAAGAGATTCCTCGGCCTGGCTGCGTGCGGCTACCTCCTCCTGCAAGGCCCGGTTGGCCTGTTCCAGATCCGCAGTCCTTTCCCTGACGCGAAGCTCCAGCTGTTCCTTCGCTTCCCGGAGGGCCGCCTCCGCCGCCTTGCGGGCGGTTATGTCTTCCACGATGGCGATGTTGAAGCTCGGCTCCTCGCCGTCCGCCCACAGGGGAGAGACGGTCAGTCTGACCCACACGTTGCAGCCGTCCCGGTGCAGGTAACGCTTCTCTCTCGTAAAGGTACGGATTTCCCCCTTCAAGAGCCGGGAGATGCACTCCAGGTCGACCGCCAGATCGTCGGGGTGGGTGAGCTCCTGGAACCCCATCGTCAGCATTGTCTCGGGAGAGTAGCCGACGATGTCGCCGTATTTCGCATTGACCCTGACGAACCGGCCCGTCAGCGGATCAACCAGGGCCACCCCGACTGCCGCCTGCTCAAAGACCGTCCTGAAGCGCTTTTCGCTTGCGAGCAACTGCGCTTCAGCCTGCTTGCGCTCCACCAGGTCCATGATCATCGAGGCGAGCTCATGCAGCGCATCCGCATCTTCACGGATGTACTCCGTCGCCTTGTTGCCCACGCCGATAATGGCGAGCACCTTGTCGCCATGAATGATCGGCACACCCATCACCCGCACAATGGGGGGGTGTCCCTCGGGCAGTTCCTTTTTATGTGGAAGCCCGGCGTAATCGTTATGGATCATGGCAGTACGTTCGCGACAGCAATCACCCCAGATCCCGGCCCGTCTGGTCGGATGGTGCTCTTTTTCGCCTCTCACCCGGCACATGGTGGCCAGGGTATTGCTCGACCACGCCTGCAGGGAAGCCTGCTCCCGGTCCGGGGCAACAACATGGAGGTAACCGATACTGCTGTCGGTCAGCCGTTCAGCGGCATCCAGGGCTGACCGAAGTAACTCGTCGAGGCTTTCGCACCGGGCACGTTCCGACAGCTGCAAACGGATGCGCAGCAACTCTTCGGAGCGACTGCGCCCGGCGGAGTCCCGAAGGTACATCACCAGGCGGTCATCACCAGCCCTGGCCACCCGGAGGAACGCCCGCACGGGCTGCCCATCCCGCCCGATCAAAGAACATTCTCCTTCCCAAAACCCGGTGTCGGTCAAGGCGGCTCCGGCGCGAAGCACGGCCTCGCACTGTTCCGCATGCATGATGTCGGCCAGAGCGCTGGGGGCGGAGTGACGCGATCCTATGCCCAGGAATTCGAGACTTGCCGGGCTGGCTTGCACAATGCGTCCCTGCGGTTCTACCAGCAGAACGGGAAACGGCGAATGTTGAAGGTGCCGATGGATCACTTCCGAAACTCCTGCAAATACAGATCAGACACTTCGAGCCCGAGGTTCGACTGTTCCCTTGAACTCAGCTAAGTCTATTAATGCCGTAAGCAAATCGCCGCATTCCCACAAGCTCACGAACGAACATCACCCGCAATCAAACACTAGCAGAGGACTTGATCTTTGACATGTAATTCCGCCACGATTAAGTGCACAACTTCGGCAGAATAGAAAATAACAAATCAGTCCGTCTGTCGGGAAAGTTTGACTACCCGTAAATTCTCCCTGGAACTGAAACTTGATATGCCGCGCCACTGCTGTCCCATAGTTTCTAAAGCAGCACCAGTTGTGGCGAAGCCTCTACTTTCGGTGGTTTGAATAGGCTTTCAAGGTCTCGCCGCTCGAACAAATTCAGCTGTAATAACCGTAATATCTGCTGCATCGACGATCCGATCTTTGACAGAAACGTCAAGTATGCCAGTACCAGATACACGCACAGGGCAATCCAGATCTGTGTGAGTACGGCATTCTCCGAGGTGCCGAGGAAGGTCTTGATCTTCAGGTTCTGTTTGATCCACTTGAAGAACAGTTCGATCTTCCAGCGCTCTTTGTAGAGATCCGCCACGATTGCTGCTTTCAGGTGATGCGCATTGGTCACGAAGCGGTAATCGTTGCCGTCATCGGCGATGAACTGGACAAGCCGCAGTTTGTCCTTCATCCCTTTGAGCCGAATCTCCTGGTCAAGAATGACGCCCGTTGCTTTCCTGCCGGGACGCTTCTTGAAGTATTCCACCAAGGCGTTCTCTTTCAGCCGGGTTACGAAGAAGATGCCGTTGGTCGTTAGTTGCTGCCACCAGTCGTAATCGGTGAAGCCCCGGTCAAAGACGGCCAGTGAACCGGCAGGCAGTTGTAGCATCCTGGCCCAGGACATCTCGTGCTTCTTGCCTTCGGTCACATCGATGAACTCAGGCAGATAGCCGTCAGCATCAAGACCGACATGCATCTTTATGGCACCCTTCTTCTGCCGGTAGGTGGCCCAAGGGAACGCCTCCAGACAGAGATTGATGGTGGTGGCATCCAGCAGATAGACTTTTTCATCGATCTTGAAGCGATGACTGGGTGCAACTGCCTTGCATCGATGCAGCATTTTGTAAAAGAGCTCTTTGTACAACTCATGCGGCTGTTCATCGTTCACTCTGGCCAAGGTGGTACGGGAAACCGTCTTCATGCCCAGATGATAGAGCTTGTGGCCTTGGGCCTTGAGGTTTTCCACGATATCCCGCAGACTTTTTCTGCCGGAAAGTTGACAAACCATCATCGCCATGAACTGCGACCAACGGTTAAAAGAACGAAACTTCTGCCCGATGTGATGCTTGCGGGCAAGGGATTCAAATTCATGTCTCTTGAAAAAACCGACAACTTGGTTAAGGACTGTGTTACAATGTGCCACGGCTCTGATCTCCTTGTTAATATTGGTGTTTTGGCGAACTCAATATATCACAAGTAGCTCTCAGGGCCTCTCTTTATTCAGTTAAACTATGGGACAGCAGTGATGCCGCGCAAAGCTCCATGACAGGTCCATCGCACAACCGGGCGACTGTGACCGGCCTGCCGTCATGCCCGCTGCCAGCAGCAGGGTTTAGCCGCTGGATGTGTCATTCATGATGCGCGGAACATCTTCTCTTTTGCCACGCCGGTGAGGGGTCACGGACTGGAGGCCGACGAGATGAGAGGGTACTCAACACCAACCGTAACAGTTACCGCAGAGGCGACAGTGAGGGAGGCTGCCGGCGCTGTCAGGACAGAGCCCCTGAACCTGGTGGCAGAAACACGCGTGGAGGAAGACTGTCCGGAGTATCGTCTGTCTCGTGACCTGGAGTCCCCGAGCCAGTGCGCCATCCGCGGGAGACGGCAGGGTTATACCTGGCGCAGCCCTCACGATGGAACTTCGGCAATTTGCGGCACCGAAAGGGAGGCGGTAGCCGGCAGGGCTGCCCACAGGAATCCGGCACGTGCCTGCGGTGCTGAATAGATTGTGGAGGTGGTGGCGGAATATCTCGTCGTGGAGCGGATTGTGTACAGTCATCGCGCTCGGCCCGGGATCGGCAGCGTCAGCGCATCCCCAGGCGTGCAGTGGCGATCGCCAGGTAGATCTCCCGGAGAAAGCCCAGCAAGCCTCCGATCAGTGCGAGCATGGCAAACACGAACAGCAGGGCGGCAACGTCCGACACATTGACGTGGAGGAACGCACCCACAAAAAGCAGGGCTATGACCACGCACACGAGGAGCGCGCTTATCGTGCACGAACTGATGGCCCAGTTGATCAACCGCATGCGGCGACCGAGCGTTGTCAGCTCAAGCCTGGCCAAGGCCCTGCCATCACTGGCGACATCGGCAAGGTGCTGTTCGATGACGCGGGCACGGTCAACGATGCGGCCCAGCCGATTGATGAGCACGGACAGAATCGCGCCGACACCGGTGAGGAGAAAAACCGGCGCGACAGACATCTGGATGACATGGGCAATGTTCGAAACGACGGGCTCTGGCTGCATTATGCCGGCATCTCCCCCGGGGATGAATTCCATCCGTGATCATTATTACCCTTTCTCTGCCCGGCTGTGAACCATTTCTTTAAGCGGACCCGCGGTCTGGGCCCGGACATACAGCATGAGCCCGCCGACGACCAGCACCAGCCCCGCGGTGCCCGACGAGCCCGGCAGTGCGCCATGGAGAAAGACGATCTCCCCTAGAAGCGAAAAAATAACCTCGGTCGATTGGGTCGCATCAATGGCGGCAAGTTCGTAGGTAGTTGACGCGCAATGCCGGGCATGAAGAAACAGGCTCGTGGCAATGACGCCGGAAAACACCGCCACCAGGGCCGTGTTGACCAACTGACCGGGCGAGGGGGGCGGGGGCGCTGCCACGATGAGCAGCACGACCCAGAAGGGGATCGAGCCGAGCACCATGAGCAGTACCCTCCCGAAGCTGTCGTCGACGACGGGGTCCGTTATGGCCGGCAGCAGAGAAGATGTCCCATGGCGGGCCTCCCACACCATCTGGTTGCCCAGGGGATAGGCGAATGCCGCGGCCACAACCGGCACTACCCCCCGCAGGATGTCGCCCAGCGGAGCGGCGGTTGCCTGCTCAAGGGTAACCAGCACAATGCCGAGAAAAATCATGGCAGTGAACAACACCCCCCTGGCCGGCACCCGGCGGCCGAACAGCAGGAGCACCACCGGTGTCGCGAGGATGGTAATCTGCCAGGTGGTTGCCACCACCCAGCCGGGAGCGAACGACGCGCTGAAGGAGATCAGGGCGTAAAACGCCCCGCAGCCGACACTTCCCGCCGTGGTCCAGAACAGCCAATTCCGGCGAAAGGCGTCCCATGCAGCAATCAGTACCCCCCGTCGTCCTTTCAGCAGCAACCAGGTGCAGAGCAGAAGCAGCATGTATCCGTAGCGCAGGCTCGCGGTCCATGCCCAGTGCCCTCCCTCCAGGCTCATGGCCCGGTTGAGCACGAACGTGCTGCTGAAGAAGAATGCCGCAAGTATTCCGAAGACAATCAAACGGGTCATGGCAGACGTTCCATCCTCATGCCGGCAGGGTACGCATCGGATCGAGAGGAGAACGGTGCCCTACGGCGCCCCATCCTCCAGCAGGTCGTTTGGTCCCTTGCGCAGCATGTTGTAGGCGAAATTCGTCAGGCGGCGCCCCGGATTGCGCATGACGCGGGTGGCGATGGCCCGCCAGGAGTAGGCCTCACGGCGTGCCTCCAGCCAGCCCCGGTGAAGCCGTTCGGGAGACATGAGACGGGGCCGGAAGACCACGGTAGAGTGATCGTAACGGGACCAGTCGGTGGTCAGGAGCCGCCCCTCCTCCTGGAACTGGCGGAACAGGGCCGTGCCGGGGTAGGGGGTGAGGATGTGGAAGGTGGGGACGCTGGGGGAGCACTCCTCCAGGAAGCGGACCGTGGTCTCGAAGACGCTCTCGTCGTGGTCGTCGAAACCGAAGATGATGGAGGTTTCCAGGATGATGCCGGCGTCGCGGACCCGCTTCATGAGATCGGCCTGGGAGTAACGGGTGCCGGACTTGGCCATGTTGGCGTGGGCCCCGGTCACCGACTCGATCCCCACGAAGAGGCCGATGCACCCCGAGTCCGCCACGAGTTTCAGGAGCTCCGGGTCCTCGGCAAAACGGAGATTGGTCTGGGAGCCCCAGCGGACGTTCATCTCGGCCAGCCCCCGCAGGATGGGCCGGGCCTTGGCCGGATCGCCCAGGAGGTTGTCGTCGAGAAAGACCACGAGCTTGCGTCTGAAGGAGCGAATCTCTGCCAGGATGTCGTCGGGGTCGCGGTAGCGGAAGGTGCGGCCGAAGTAGGGAGTGACGGTGCAGAAGGAGCAGTCGTAGGGGCAGCCCCGGCTCGCCTGGACCGTCTGGGTGGTGAGGTAGCGGCGGCCAGCCAGGATCTCGCGGCGGGGCCAGGGGGCGGAGAGGATTTCGTCCGTGGGGACCGGCGCCCGGTAGACCGGTGCGAGCCGCCCGGCCAGGAGGTCGTCGAGAAGGTGCGCCCAGACCGGCTCGGCCTCCCCCACCACCACCGCGTCGGCGTGCTCCAGTGCCTCGTCGGGCAGGACCGTGGGGTGGATTCCCCCCATCACCACGGGGACACCCCGGGCCCGGAACCGGTCGGCGATCTCATAGGCCCGCGTCGCCTGGTGGGTCATGGCCGTGATCCCCACCAGGTCGAAGGTTCCGTCAAAGGGGACCTCGTCATGGACCTCGTCGGCCAGGATCACCTCCCAGTGGCGGGGCGTGGCCGCGGCCACCATCTGGAGCGAATGGGAGGGAAGCTGAAAATAGCGCGCCCAACCGAGCTTGTGGGTCGCCGGGTAGATCAGCAGCAGCCGAGGGGAACGGGACATCAGGCGGCTCCCCCGCAGTACGCCCCGGCGCTGAAATCCACCAGGGGCTCCGTTGTCCGGGGCCGGGTCGCCTCGTACTCCCTGAGATAGGCCTCGGGCTTCATCATCCGCTGGGTCCGCCAGAGGACCCGGGCGATGTAGGGAATCTGGGAGGGGCGGACCTGCTTCATCCAGTCCACCAGGCTCTTGTCTCCCGAGGTATTGAGGATGGAGCGGCGCCAGGTCTCGGCATAGAGCTCGAAGAAACGCGGGGCGCCCACCCGGGGGTCCCACAGGAGGTGGTGCATGTCGAAGTTGGACCAGGGCTGGCGGGCAATGCGCGGGGCCACTTCCCGGAAGAAATCGGTGCCGGACAGGGGCGTGAGGATCGTGAACCCGGCCCGCTGGAGGCCGTAGCGGGCCACAAAGTCCCAGAGGTCGCGGAAATCGTCCTCACCCCAATCAGGATCGATGAGGAAATTGCCGTTGATGCCGTAGCGCAGTTCGCGGGCAAGGCGGACCGCCTCCACGCTCTCGGCCACGCCGGAATCCTTGGTGATCCCGGCGAGCCCCTTGTCCGTGGCCGCCTCCAGCCCCAGAAAGATGTCGAAATCCTTGGCCAGGGGACGCCAGGCGGCCATGAGGTCGGCGCTCCGGCAGATGAGGTCGGTGCGGGTCTGGACGAGAATCCAGCGTTTGAAAACCCCGCGCTTTTTCAGCGCCTCGGCCAGCTCCAGGCTCCGGGCCGGATTGTGCCAGAAGAGGTCGTCGGCCACGAAGATCGAATCCCCGGCCGTGGCGAAATCCTCCACCACCGCGGCAATGCTCCGCTCGCGGCAGGAACGGCCGTAGAGCTGCCAGACGGAGCAGAAGGAGCAGCGGTGGGGGCAGCCCCGGGCCGTCTCCACGAGCCAGACCGGCTTAAAGAGAAGGCAGTGGTAGCCGGAGCGGTGCCGGTCCACCAGGTCCCGGGCCGGGAGCGGCACGAGGTCGAGGCAGGTCTGGCGGTCGAGGCAGGGGGTGTCGCGCCAGCCGTCGGGTTCGCGCAGCCGGAGCCCCGGTACCTCGTCAAGCCGCCCACCCTTCGCCAGGGCGGCGGCAACCAGGGGCACGATTTCCTCCCCGTCGTCGCGGCAGATGGCGTCCACCGCGTCGCACTCCAGAGGAGCGGGAAAGGCGGCGGCCGCATGCCCCCCCACGAAGATGAAGGCATCGGGGCTTGCCCGCCTGACCTCACGGGCCGTTTCAACCACCCGCTCGTACTCCAGGGCGTGGAGGCAGGATATTCCCACGAGACGGGGCCGGGTGCGCCTGACCCAGGTTGCGGCACCGGGGCGGAAGCGAAGATCTGCCGCGGTAACGGTGTGGCCGTGGGCGCGAAGCGCCGCGCCGATGTATTCGAGCCCCAGGGGCTCGACCCGAAAGAAGGGGCCGAGGCCGAACCGGTCGTTGCCGGGATGGGGGCGGAGCAGGAGAATGTTCATCTGAATCTCGCCAAGGTGAAGTAACGGGGGTATTGTTTCCGAAAAGGGCGGCGGGGGTCAAGGGTAATATGTTTCGTTAAAGCTGATTCCCTGCGTATTGACTAAAGTTAGGCGGGAGTATTATACTTTCGCTATTCTTGAAAGCAGAGGGGGAGATGCCATCCCCTTTTTTTTCTCGGTGATGCCCGTTCTGAATGCCCTGACCATCGACGTGGAGGACTGGTACCATGTCTGCGGACTCCCCGGCGAGCCGGTCGTCAGTCCTGACACGGAGCGGGTCGTTCCCGCCGTCGGACGGCTGCTGGCGCTGCTGGCCAGGCGCGGCTGCCGGGCCACCTTCTTTCTGCTCGGCTCCGTGGCCCAACGGCATCCGGGCCTGGCGCCGTCAATCGCCGAAGCGGGCCATGAGATTGCTTCGCACGGCTGGTCCCACCGGCTCGTGACCGGGCTCTCTCCCGAAGAATTCCGGACGGAGCTGCGGCGAACCGGTGACCTCCTGGAACGGCAGACCGGCCGGCGCCCCGTGGGATTCCGGGCACCCCAGTGGTCCCTCTGCCGCCGGCGGACCCCCTGGGCCTTTCCCATCCTGCGGGATGAGGGATACCGGTACGATTCCAGTCTCTCGCCGCTCCCCTTCGTGGGAGACCGGCGCGGTCCGCGCGGTCCGTTCAGGATCGACACCCCGGCGGGGCCCCTGGTGGAGGTGCCGCCCCTGGTGACGCGGACCCCCTTGGGAAACCTGCCGACGGGCGGCGGGTGGGGCTTCCGGTTCTTTCCGCTGGGGCTGATCGGGGCCAGCGTAGCGGGATTGAACCGGCGCGGCATGCCGGCGGTGCTGTACGTTCATCCCCGGGAGGTTGACCCGGAGGGCCCGCGGCTGGCGCTGCCGCCCCTGCGCTCCTTCGTGGCCTACGGACCGCGTAGCGATGCGGCACCGCGACTCGACGCCCTGCTGGAACGATTCTCATTCACTACACTCGATCAGTTGGTTGACCGTTGGGATACTGTATAATCATACCAGCCTACAACGCGGCCCGGACCCTGCCGGCCGTGGTCCGGGAAGTCCTCGGCCTGGGGATGCCATGCCTCGTGGTGGACGACGGCTCCACCGACGGGACCTCCGCCACGGTGGAGGGGCTGGGGGTACACCTGCTGCGCCACGACGGCAACCGCGGCAAGGGAGCGGCCCTGCGGACCGGCTTCGAGTGGGCGCTCGCGCACGGATACTCCGGCGTGGTGACCCTGGACGCCGACGGCCAGCACGACCCCACGGCCATCCCGCTCCTGGCGGCTACGGCCCGGGAGCGCAACGTCGACATCCTCATCGCCTCCCGCGATACCCAGTTCCGGGAGATGGCGGGGCTTCGCTCCGTCTGGAACCGCTTCGGCGTCTGGTGCATGAGGAAGCGGACCGGCTTCACCATCACCGACAGCCAGTCCGGGTTCCGCTGGTACTCCGCCCGGCTCCTGAAAGGGGTCTCCCTGGAGGCGAGCGGCTACCACCTGGAGATGGAAATCCTCATGAAGGCATGGCGGGGTGGATTCGCCATCGATTCGCTCCCCGTGGCCGCCCGGGTGGCGGACGGACGTGCCACGAGCCATTTCCGGCCGGTGCGGGATACCTGGAATATCTGCATGACGTTCCTGCGCCACATGTGAGGCTGCGCAGGGGCCCTTTTGCCGGGAATCACAACGAGGTCACAGATTGATGCTCCAGAGCCTGAAAAACTATACAACCGAAAAGATCGTCTCCCTCCTTCTCTCCATGGCCACCAACGCCTCCAACGAGAACCTGGCGCGGATGACGCACCTGATGGAGCTGATCCCGAAGAAGGAATACTACAAGGAACGGATCCGCTGGATCCGGAGGCTCATCCGGGAGAACCATCCTTCCATCGAGTTTCCCCGCCGTATCCTGCGGGAGATCCACCCCAACCAGCGGGAGAAGTGGATCACGAACCTGGCGGTGAACCACCTCCTCTCAGGCACCAACAAGCGGAAGGCGTGGCAGGAGCGGGAGGGGTACTATCCCCCCTCCACCGTGGTCATCAGCACCACCATGAAGTGCAACCTCTCCTGTTACGGCTGCTACGCGGGCGATTACGCCAAGGCCCTGGAGCTGACCAACGACGAGATCGATTCGATCCTCACCCAGATGAAGGAGATGGGGGTTTACTTCGCCGTCATTTCCGGCGGTGAGCCGTTCTTTAAAGAAGACATCTTCGAGATCTTCAAAAAGCACTCGGACATGGCCTTCCTCGTCTTCACCCACGGCGGGCTCATCGACGAGGCCATGGTACGGAAACTGGTGGAGGTGGGGAACGTGATGCCCGCCTTCTCCCTGGAGGGGTACGAGCAGGAAACCGACGAACGGCGCGGCCCCGGCCATTTCCGCAAGGTCATGCGGGCCATGGACCTGCTGCGGGAGGCGGGGCTCTCGTTCTGCGGCTCCTTCACCCAGACCAGCCGGAATACCGACATCATCACCAGCGACGAGTACATCGACATGCTGGTGGCGAAGGGGGTCTTCGCCCTCTGGCTCTTCACCTACGTGCCGGTGGGACGGGAGCCCGATCTGGAACTGATGGCGACACCGGAGCAGCGGGACGCCCTGCGGCGCCGGATCGTCGATTTCCGGGCCGCCAAGCCGATGCTCTTCGTGGACTTCTGGAACGACGGACCCATCATCAGCGGCTGCATCGCGGGGGGGCGCAAGTACTTCCACATCAACGCCAACGGCGACATCGAGCCGTGCGTTTTCTGCCACTTCGCCGTGGACAACATCCGGCGCACCACCCTGCGGGAGGCCCTGCGGTCGCCGCTGTTCCGGAAAATCCGCCAAGTGCAGGGCGAGCACGACAACCTGCTCCGCCCCTGCATGCTCATCGACCACCCTGACGTGGGGCGCGAGCTCTTCCAAAGCGCCGGGGCCTATCCCACCCACGAGGGGGCCGACGCCATCTTCACCGCTCTGGCGGACAACATGGACGACTATGCCCGGCGGTACGCCGAGTTCGCCGACCCGGCCTGGGAGCAGGAGTTCGGCGCCGGGCAGGGGAAACGGCCCAAGGGCGTAACCCGCTGATGTATCTGAAACCTGAATCCCTGGAGCCGAAGAGCCACGGATTCGGGAGAAACTTCACCGACGCCGGAACTCCGGCATGACGAGCTGACACGTGCCGCTGCACAACCGGATAAACCTGTTCCTTATCAACCTGTTCACCCTGCTGGTCCCCCGGACGGTCCATGCGCCCTTCGCCTTTCTGACGGGGCTGATTCTCTACCTGGCCATTCCCGGGCCCCGGCGAGGGGTGCGTGCGAACCTGAGGGCCGTGACCGGCAGGCGCAACGTGGAGCGGCTGGTGCTCTCCACCTACTACAAGTGCTCCCGCAACTGGACCGACATCATGCTCATGATGCGCCGCCGGGGCGAGCGGCTCTTTGCCCTCATCGGCCGGCAGGAGGGGCACGGTATCCTGGATCGGGTCCTGGCGGAGGGGAACGGTGCCATCATCGTTTCGCCCCACCTGGGCAACTGGGAACTGGGGGGGCTGGGGCTGGCCGAGCGGGGCTACCGGCTCAACGTCATGACCTTCCGGGAGCCCGACGAGCGGGTGAACGACCTGCGGGAGCGGGTCCGGGAGGAGCGGGGCATCCGCTTCATCTACGTGGACCGGCACGACACCTCTCCCCTGGCTGCCGTGGAGGCGGTGAACGCCCTGCGCCGCAACGAGGTGGTGGCGCTCCTGGTTGATCGCGACGGCTCGTCCCAGACCATGGAGCTGGAGTTCTTCGGCCGGCCGACCCCCATCCCGGTGGGGGCCGCCTACCTGGCCCTGGCCACGGGTGCGCCGGTCATGCCGGTGTTCGTCCCCCTGGAGGGGAGCCGCTACGCGACCATCATGGAGGAGCCGATCCGGTTCGTCGGCGGGCGGGGCCGCAACGCCGAGGCCATCCGCCGGGGGATGGAGCAGGTACTCGGGGTCTTCGAGCGGTACATCCGCTGCTACCCTGACCAGTGGTACAACTTTTTCGACTTCTGGAACAATGAACACAACGAAACCGTGAAGGGATAACCGCATGTCCGACCAACTTATTGTGCAGGTAAAGCAGATGATCATCGACGCCCTCCGGATCGAGGGAATGTCCCCCGACGACATCGACACCGACGCCCCCCTCTTCGGCGAAGGGCTCGGCCTCGATTCCATCGACGCCCTCCAACTCGTGGTGGCCATGGAGAAGGATTTCGGCGTGGTGGTCCCCGACGCCGCCACCGGCACCAAGGTCTTCGCGTCGGTCCGAAGCATGGCCGACCATATCGCCGCCAACCGGAAATGAAGATTCTCTTCGTGGCGCCGGGCTGGCCCCGGGGCAGGCTCTGGGGCGAACTGGGCTTCAAGTTCCCGTCCCTTGCCCTGGCCGCCCTGGCTGCGGTTACTCCGCCCGAGTGGGACGCGGCCCTCTGCGACGAGAGCCGGGAGACCATCGACTTCAATGCCCCGTGCGATCTGGTGGCCATCACCGCCATGACCCCCCAGGCGCCCCGGGCCTACGAGATCGCCGCCGGCTTCCGCGCCCGGGGAAAAACCGTCGTCATGGGGGGATTCCACGCCAGCAATCTCCCGGACGAGGCCCTCGGCCACGTGGACGCCGTGGTGGTGGGCGAAGGGGAACTCTCCTGGCCCCTGCTGCTGGCGGATTTCCAGGCGGGCCGGCTCCAGCGCCTCTACCGGTCCCCGGGGCTCCTGCCCATGGCATCGATCCCGGTGGCCCGGCGCGAGATCTTCGCCGGCAAGGGGTATCTGCTGACCAACACCCTCCAGACCACCCGGGGTTGCCCCTTTGACTGCGAATTCTGCTCGGTCACCGCTTTTTACGGCCGCAAGTACCGGGAGCGCCCCGTCGAAGCGGTGCTGGCCGAGCTGGAAACCCTGCGCAAGGCCAATTCCTTTGCCTTTTTCGTGGACGACAACCTGGTGGCCGACCGCCGCTACGCCCTGCCCCTGTTCCGGGGGATGAAGGGAATGGGATTCAAGTGGCTCTCCCATGCCCCCATCGATTTCGCCGGTGATGAGGAGTTGATGCGGGCCGCCGGCGAATCGGGCTGCATCGGCATGTTCGTGGGATTCGAGTCCCTGGACCAGGAGGCCCTGGCCGCCATGGGAAAGGTGACCAACAGCTCCTCCGCGTTCCTGGACCAGGCCCGGAAATTCCGGGACCACGGCATCGGCATCCTCGGGTCCTTTGTCCTGGGCTACGACGGCGACACCCCGGACTCCTTCGGACGCATCCTCCGCTTCTGCGAAGAGGCCCGGATCGAGGCGGCCATCTTCCCGATCCTCACCCCCTACCCCGGTACCGCCGTACGCCGGCGGCTGGAGGCCGAGGGGCGGATCACCTCCAACGACTGGCGCGACTACGACATGGGGCACGTGACCTTCCGCCCCACGGGAATGACCGCCCGGGAGCTCCAGGATGGGCACGACTGGCTCAACCGCTCCTTCTACTCCTTCGGCTCCATGTGGCGGCGCATCGGCAAGCTGCACCGCTCGGTACAGGTCTTCGGCCCCATGAACCTGGGGTTCCGCAGCGCCATCCGAAAATCCGACAAAACGAAAGCCTCCTGACCATGATCTGCTTCATGTTTCCCGGACAACCCCTCGCGCCCCCGGTCGAATTCCCGGAGGACGCGGATTTCGAGGCCATTGCCCTTTTGACGCGGCAGCGGGCCTCCTTTGACCTGCACACCTTTTCCTGGACCGGCGAGCCGTCCAGCGATACCGTGGCACTCCAGGCCTACGGCGTGGCCATGGGGCTCTACCGGACCCGCCGGCTCAGGGCCGAGGGGATCGCGCCCCGGCTCATCGCCGAGCACAGCATGGGGATCTACCCCGCCCTGGCCGCGGCCGGCGCCCTGGATGAGGGGGACGCCCTGGAGCTCGCCGTCCGCCTCGGCAGGACCATGGCCGCCATGGGGAGACAACGGACCTACGCCCTCGGCTGCATGGTGGGGCTCACCCTGGAACCCCTCCTGGTCATTGCCGAGAACAACGGCGTGTACCTTGCCAATCACAATACGTCCCGCCACTTTCTCCTGGCCGGCGAACGGGGGGCCATGGAGGACGCCTGCGCCGAGGCCCTGGCCCGCGGCGCCTTCTCGGCCAGGCTCTTTCCGTGCGACGCCCCGCTCCACACCCCGCTCATGGCGGAGGTGGCAGAAGAGCTTGCTGCCGTTGCCGGCGATTACCGCTACCGGGAGCCGTCCGTCCCCCTGGTGGACCACATCGACCAGGACTTCCTGGCCGCCGCAGACCTGCCGGTGTTCATGGTCCGGGACCTCATGGAGCCGGTCCGGTGGGAGCGCACCTACCGCGCCCTGCGCGCCGCCGGCGTCGACCGTCTTTACGAGGTGGGGGCGGGTGATTCCCTCCGCAAGTACAACCGGTGGATCGAAAGCGAGCGGGGGAGGTAGCATGCGGGAACACGAGACACCACTCACCGTCCGTTTCAACGAGGTTGACTCCTACGGCGTTGCCTGGCACGGCCACTACGTGGCCTGGCTGGAGGTGGGGCGCAACGACCTGGCGGGGCGATTCGGGCTCGACGCGGCCCAGATCGGCGAGCTGGGATACCTGGCGCCGGTCGTGGACCTGGAGCTCTCCTATCGCCGACCGGCCCGTTTCAACGAGGAACTGCGGATCATGACCACGGCCCGCAGGACCGAAACGGCCACCATCGAATTCGCCACCCGCATCCTTGGAGCCGACGGCACCCTCTACGCGCGGGGGCGCACCGTTCACGCCCTCACCGACCGGGACGGGGTGCTCCAGTACCGCCTTCCCCCCGCAGTGGGCGAACGGCTGGAACGGCTGCTCGCCTGGACGGAGGGGGCATGAGGCTCCTCCTCGTGTCGGCAAACCGGGAGCGGAGCCCCTACCCGGTCTTTCCCCTGGGGCTCGCCTGCCTGGTCCCGTCCCTGGAGGCGGCCGGCCACGAGCTCCGGGCCCTGGACCTCTGCTTCGAAGCCGATCCGGAGGAGGCCGTGACCGCGGCTCTGGCGGATTTTACCCCCCAGGCCGTGATCATCTCCGTCCGCAACATCGACAACGTCACCTGGCCCGGCTCCCGCTCCTACGTGGCCGGGGTCAAGGCCATCGTGGACCGCTGCCGGGGCATAGCCACCACCATCCTGGGGGGATCGGGCTTCTCCCTCATGCCCGCCGAACTCCTCGCCTTCACCGGCGGTGACCTCGGCGTGGCGGGCGAGGGAGAGGAGATCCTGCCCGAGCTCCTGGCCTGCATTGAGCGGGGCGAGTCCCCGGCGGGTTTGCCGGGAGTGGTGGCCGGCGCCGGGGCCTTTGCGCCGCCCCGGCCGGTGGAGCGGATCGCCGCCCCGGACCGGCGCCTCTTCGCCCTGGCCCGCTACCGGCGGGAGGGGGGGATGGCCAACATCCAGACGAAGCGGGGATGCCCCTTCGGCTGCATCTACTGCACCTATCCGCTCCTGGAGGGACGGCGCATGCGGCTCCGGCCGACGGCGGAGATCGTGGCCGAACTGCGGGAACTGGCCGATGCCGGCATCGACTACGTCTACTTCGTGGACGACATCTTCAACTACCCTCCCGACTTTGCCGAGGAGCTCTGCCGGGCCATGATAGCCTCGGGTCTCACCATGGGCTGGTCGGCCTTCATAAACCCCCAGTTCATCACCCCGCGCCTCATGGAATCCATGGTGGCCGCCGGCTGCGACGCCGTGGAGTTCGGCACCGACTCGGGCTCGCCAGCCATGCTCCGCAACCTGGGCAAGTCCTTCGGCGTGGCACAGATCCGGGAGTCGTCCCGCATCTGCCGCGAGCTGGGGGTCGACTTTGCCCACTACATCCTCTTCGGCGGCCCCGGCGAAACCCCGGCGACCATTGCCGAGAGCTTCGCCCTCATGGACGAGGTGGCCCCCACCGCGGTCATCGCCATGACCGGCATCCGGATCTTCCCCGGCACCCCCCTCTTCGAACGGGCCGTGGCCGAGGGGATGGTGACGCCGGATGAACCGCTCCTGGAACCGACCTTCTACCTGGCCCCCGCCATCAGGGACGTGCTGGGGGAACTCGTCACTGACGGGGCCATGACGCGGCGGAACTGGGTGGCGCCGGGACTGGAGATCAACATGAGCGACGCCATGCTGGAGGCCATGCGCCACTTCCCGGTGCGCGGTCCCCTGTGGAAACTGATCAAGCGGCTGGGACGGAGCCACGCGAAACCGCTTTCCCAGCCTCAATAGCCGCTGTAGGGGCACTTCACGAATTGCCCCTACAGTGAACGGCAGATTTCACGGAGGTTCTATGTCGGCAGCGGACGACCTGATCGCATTCCTTGCCCCGAAACTCGGCACTGAAACCCACGTGGGCCCCTGGCTCACCGTCGACCAGGAGCGGATCGACCGGTTCGCTCACGTAACCGGCGACATCCAGTGGATCCACACCGACCCGGAGCGGGCCCGGCGCGAATCCCCCTACGGCGCCACCGTGGCCCACGGCTTTCTGACCCTCTCCCTCCTCCCCTGCCTCACGGAGGCGAACCATCCGGACTTCTTCCAGCGCAACTACCCCGGCATGCGGCTGCGGGTCAACTACGGCCTGAACCGGGTCCGCTTTCCCCAGCCGGTAATCGTGGGCTCCCGGCTCCGGGCGCGCACCCTGCTCAAGGCGGTGGAGCCCCTGGCCGGGGCGGTCCAGATCACCTACGAGATCACCGTGGAGATCGAGGGCAAGGACAAGCCCGCCTGCGTGGCCGAGCAGGTGGTGCGGGTCTATCCCTGAGGCGGCGCACCGTGCCGACCCCTCCGGCATTCCCCCTCACCGTCTTCTATGACGGCGCCTGCTCCGTCTGCGCGGCCGAAATGGCGGTCTACCGGCGCAAAAACCACGGGGGACGGCTCGTCTTCGTGGACATCAGCGATCCCGCCTTCGACCCGTCCCCCTGGGGCATCACCCTGGAGGCGTTCATGGCGCAGATGCACGCCATCGACCGGGATGGCCGCGCCTACCGGGGAGTGGAAGGCTTCTGGGCCATCTGGCAGGCCTTCCCCGCCTCAACCTTCTACGGGCTCCTCGGCACCCTCGTGATGCTGCCGGGGTTCAACCTCCTGGCCCGGCTCGGCTACCGGGGATTCGCCCGCATCCGCAGGTACCTTCCCAAACGCGCATCCCGCTGCGACGGCGGCACCTGCCGCATGGACCGGCACTGAAGCCTTCCCCGCTTTTCAAACGCCGCCCCCTGTGGTAGGATGCCCGCCTTTCCCAACTCCCCCGGAACAGAGGACTTTCCATGGCACTGAGCGACCAGACCCTGCAGGATATTCTCCGCTACCTGACCGAAGAAACCGGCCTCGCCCCCTTCCAGGTGGCGAACACGGTGGAACTTCTGCGCGAAGGGGGCACGGTCCCCTTCATCGCCCGCTACCGGAAGGAGCGGACCGGCGAACTGGACGAGGTCGGCATCCGCGGGATCGAAGAGCGCCTCGCCTATTTCACCGAGTTGGAGGAGCGCAAGCTCACGGTCCTCAAATCCATCGAGGAACAGGGGAAGCTCACCCCCGAGCTGGCGGACCGCATCCGGACATCGCGCCAGAAGACCGAGGTTGAGGACCTCTACCTCCCCTACAAGCCCAAGCGGCGCACCAAGGCGACCATCGCCCGGGAGCGGGGGCTGGAGCCCCTGGCCGACCTCATGGCGGCCCAGGAGCTGACCGCGGGCACGCCCGAAGAGGCTACCCTCCCCTTCGTGGACCCCGCCGGCGAGGTGCCCGACGCGGCCGCCGCCCTGGAGGGAGCCGGCCACATCCTGGCCGAGCGGCTGGCGGACGACGCCGATGCCCGGGCCTTTGTCCGCCGCCTCACGGCCGACCAGGGGATCTTCTGTTCACGGGTGGCGGCCGACCGGAAAGGGGCGGTCACCAAGTTCGAGATGTACTACGACCACCGGGAGCCCCTGAAATCGGTACCCTCCCACCGGATGCTCGCCATGCGCCGGGGCGAGAAGGAAGAGGTGCTCGTCCTGACCATTGAGGCGCCGACGGAGGAGATCCTCGCCGGCCTCCGGGCCCGGATCGCGGGGCGCGCCAGCATCTTCCGCCAACTTCTGGAAGGGGCGGCAGAGGACGCCTACAAACGCCTCATCGCCCCCTCCATCGAAGTTGAGCTGCGGCTGGAAGCCAAGCAGCGGGCCGACGAGGCAGCCATCACCGTCTTTGCCCAGAACCTCCGCAACCTCCTCCTGGCGCCGCCGGCCGGCGGCAAGCGGGTCCTCGGTGTGGACCCGGGGCTGCGGACCGGCTCCAAGCTGGCTGCGGTAGACGGCACTGGCCGGTTCCTGGAGCATGTGACCATCTACCCCCACGCCGGCGGCGAAGGGAAGGTGGCGGCCGCGAAGCGCGAATTCCTCCGGCTGGTGGAGTGCCACGGCATCGAGATGGTGGCTGTGGGGAACGGCACCGCGGGACGGGAGATGGAGCAGTTCGCCAAGGAAACCCTGGCCGAAGGAGGCAAGAGGATTCCTGTGGTCATGGTGAGCGAGGCCGGGGCCAGCGTCTACTCCGCCTCGGAGATCGCCCGGGAGGAGTTCCCGGACCTGGACCTGACCGTGCGGGGGGCCATCTCCATCGCCCGGCGCCTCCAGGATCCCCTGGCCGAACTGGTGAAGATCGACCCCAAGAGCATCGGCGTGGGCCAGTACCAGCACGACGTGGACCAGCGCGCCCTGAAGAAGTCCCTGGACGCGGTGGTGGAGTCGTGCGTCAACTACGTGGGAGTCGACCTGAACACCGCCTCCTGGGCGCTCCTCTCCTACGTCTCCGGCGTGGGGCCGTCCTTGGCCCGTGCCATTGTCCGCCATCGGGACGAGCACGGTCCCTTCCCCGCCCGCCGGGCACTCATGAAGGTCCCCCGGTTCGGCGACAAGGCCTTCGAGCAGGCAGCCGGCTTTCTCCGCATCAGGGGCGGCGAACACCCCCTGGACGCCACCGCCGTCCACCCGGAGCGCTATCCGGTGGTGGAGGCCATGGCAACGGATCTGGGCGTGTCCCTCAGCCAGCTGGCCGCCGACCCGGCCCTGCCGGCGCGGATCGACCTGAAGCGCTACGTGACCGACGCGGTGGGGCTTCCCACCCTGCGTGACATCATGGAAGAGTTGAAAAAACCGGGCCGGGACCCGCGGGAGGAATTCCGCACCGCCGCCTTCCGGGACGACGTGACCGAGATCGGCGATCTGAAGGAGGGAATGGTGCTCCAGGGGGTGGTGACCAACGTGACCGCGTTCGGGGCCTTCGTGGACGTGGGGGTCCACCAGGACGGCCTGGTCCATGTGAGCCACCTCTCGGTCAAGTTCGTGAAGGACCCGGCCGAGGCGGTGAGGGTGGGGCAGGTGGTGCAGGTGAAGGTCTTGTCCGTGGACGTGCAGCGCAAGCGCATCTCCCTCTCCATTCGGGAGGCAGCGCCCGGCGGTGCCCCGCGGAGCACGGAAAAGCCGGCGCGAAAGGAAGAGCCGCGGAAAACCGGCGGCGGACTTGACCTGGGAGGGCTGGAACGGGCCGGATTCCGGGTGAAAAAGCGGTAACGGTTAGGCCTGTTTCCCCTCTTTTTTCAGGTGGATGAACCAGTAGGCAATAGCCACGAAGATCACCCCGCCGATGACATTGCCGATGGTGACCGGCACCACGTTCCCCATGAATGCGCCCCAGGAAAGGTCCGGCTCCGTCGTGCCCCGGGCGCCGGCCACCAGGAGTCCCGTGGGGATGAAGTACATGTTGGCCACCGAGTGTTCGAAGCCGCTGGTCACGAAGGTCATGATGGGGACGTAGCAGGCGAGCATCTTGCCCCCCACGTCCCGGGCCGCCGTGGCCATGAGGACCGCCAGGCAGACGAGCCAGTTGCAGAGGATACCCCGGATGAGGGCGGCGCCGAAGGGGATGGCGCACTTGGCCGCAGCGATCCTCACCGCCTGGTCGCCCACGGCCCCGTTCTCCCAGAGCCTGGACTCCACCATGAGCCAGGCGAAGAAGAGGGAGCCCGCCAGGTTCCCCAGGAGCACCACTCCCCAGTTCTCAAGCATCTTCACCCAGGTGATCTCGCCGTGCAGAAGCGCCACGGTCAGAAGGCTGTTGCCGGTGAAGAGCTCCGCCCCGCAAATCACCACCAGCATGAGACCCACCGAAAAGACACTGCCCCCCAGGAGCCGGGCGACCCCCTGCCCCACATGGAGCGCTGCGTCTTGGGTCACCACCGTTGCCAGCTGGGCGCCGAAGGCGATGTAGAACCCGGCCAGCAGGCTCAGGAGCACCGTGCGGGCGAGGGACTGGGTCAGAACACGCCGGCCGTTCTCAACCGTTGCGTTCAGTGCCTCGGCCGGGGTCAGGAAACGCTTGTCCGTCATGACGCTCTCCCCTCTCACTCGAACTGGGACCTGAACTCTTCCATCACCTGTCGCAACTCGCCCACTTCCGCCCTGAGCGTCGCCACCTCCAACTCCAGCGCGGCAATCCGCTCATTCTCCGCCATGACCTGAAGCCGTGCCCCCTCCGGCGGGGCCGTCCGCTCCTCGGCCGACAGGTCCGGCTCTCCGGCCAGCAGATGGGCGAAACGGGATTCCTTGCGGCCGGGCTGACGGGGAAGCCGCATCACGAGAGGCGGGGTGCGCTCCGCCAGTTCGCCCAGCACCTGCTCCACGGCAGCCAGATCGGCAAAGGGATGCATCCGCTCCGCGCGGGTACGCAGCTCCCCCAGGGTCTGGGGCCCCCGCAGGAGCAACTCTGCCAGGATCGCCAGTTCGGCCGGGGAGAACCGCAGCCGCTCCGACAGGATATGGCGATAGCGGGGAACCCGCCCCGAATCGGCCGCCTGGATCGCCACATGCTTCATCTTCAGGCCGTCCAGAGCCCGCACCACCTCGGACTCCTCCAGGGCCATGACCGGATCCCGGTTCGACTTCTGGTTGCAGGCCGTGGTGAGGCTGTTGAGGGTGAGGGGATAGTACTCGGGGGTCGCCAGCTCCTTTTCGATCAGGCAGCCGAGAACCCGCACCTCCACGTCGTTCAGAAGTATCTCCATAGGGTCTCCTTTGTCGTTGGGGTTGGCCTCGCAGTATACCCGGATTCGGCGCCGAACGCATGCGCTTTTCAGCTTCAGCGGACGGACTGCGGAAAGGTTTCCTCAAGCAATTCCGTTTCTTTCCGATAGGTGTACTTGAAGGGGCGCTCGTTATCGAGTTTAATTGAACCTGGGTCCAGCGGGGAAAGTCGCCCCCCTGACGGTCCAGGGCTGGACCGGGCGCATCCTGACGCCCCCTGCAAGGAGAACCGCCTCATGTCTTTCACCGGTGACCTGGAACACCTGTCGATCGTCGACGTCATCCAACTGCTGCACGCCACCCGCAAGTCAGGCACCCTCACCGTGCGGGGACGCAAGGGAGAGTCCCAGCTCGTCTTCAACGACGGCTACATCATCAGCGCCAATCACTTCGACAACAGCGTCCGGATCGGCAACATCCTCGTAGAGGCCGGCGTCATCAGCAAGGAGGTCCTGGAGCAGGCCCTGCAGGAGCAGGAGGAGGCGGGAGCGGGACGGAAACCCCTGGTGGCAACACTTCTCGAACGGGGCAGCGTCCGCAAGGAGGACGCCTACCGGGGGCTTGAGGCCCTCATCGAGCTGACGGTGGTGGAAATTCTCACCTGGAGGCGGGGCACCTTTGATCTGGACGTGAACCGGGTCAGCGTCTCCGACGAGTACCGCTATTTCCCGGAAAAGCTCCATGAGGAAATCACGCTCCACACGGAAAATGTCCTCATGGACGCCCTCCGCATCTACGACGAGAAAAAGCGCGATGGTCTGCTGGTGGAGGAGGAGTTTGCGATCGAGGCCCCTATCCCGGACCTCTCCGGCGATGAAGCCGCCGATTTCAACATCTCGGCCGACGATCTGGGACTCGGGGACCTGGATCAGATCGAACGGAAAATTCCCCAGGTCTTTCTGGGGCTGGAGGATCGCAGCCCCTCCCTTCAGCGTAAGATTCAAGAGCTGGGCGCAGACCTTTCCGACAAAGAACAGGAGGAGCTCTTCGCCTTTCTGGGCCGGCTCGGGAACACCGCACCAGCCGCCGGTGCGCCCACTCTTTCCGCCATCCTCTTCAGCCCGGACGACCTTTTTTCCTACTGCGTAACCACCGTCTGCCGTCAGGCGGGGATTTCCGTTTTCACCACCAACGACGAGCAGGACCTGGCCCCTCTGGCGCAACAGTTCGCCTCCCGTGGCGGGCAGACGACCCTGATCCTTGACTCGCCGGCATCGCCCGGCTTTACCCTGCCCGCAGAAGATGCGGCGCGGCTCCTGCGACGAGTCAGGGAGCACCACCCCTCCCTCGCCCTCATCCAGCTCGCTTCGCCCCTTGAGCCGGCCTTTGCCCTCCAGGCCCTGAAAGACGGAGCCGTGGCCGTCTTCCCCCGCCCCGTGCGCGAGGTGAGCGGCGACACCTTCCTGGAGGACACCCTCCGGCTTCTGGACGCCCTGCCCCTCTATCTGAGGCGGCGGGGCTCAGACGGCGGCGAAGCGGCCATGGCCCAACTCGGCAAAACGTTAATGGAGTTGCGGGCACTTCGCGAGCCTCCGGAAATCGCCCTGACCCTCCTGAGTACGGTGGCAGGCACCTTCGAGCGGGCACTCACTCTCATCGTGCGCGAAGAGGAACTTATCGCCGAGCGGAGTATCGGCATTCGGAGCCCCCGTGGCGCCTGCGTCTCACCCTCTTTCGGGACGAGGATCCCCCTGGACCGCCCGTCGGTGCTCCGGGACGCGATTGAAAAAAGAGCTGCATTTTATGGCGAAACTGACGATGAGATACTGAAGGGGCATCTTTTTCCCATCATCGGCGCTCCGCTCCACCCCACGGTCATCCTGCTCCCGCTGGTCTGCGGCGGCAAGGTCATCGCTCTCATCTACGGGGATTTCGGCCACAAGGGGGCAGCGCCCGTGCGCACCGAGCTGCTTGAGCTCGTGACGGGCGAGGCGGGGTTGGTTCTGGAAACGGCGCTCTATCGCAGGAAACGGGAGCGGAAGGCTCCCGAGGGGACGGCCTGTGACCGCTGAACGGTCTTTCCGGCCGCATTTTTTAGATAGCAGTGAGGTACCGCCATGGATATGAACCTTCTGTCCCAGATTCTGGGCATTGCCTTTGAAAAGCGGGTTTCCGACCTCCACTTCGAGGTGGACAATCCCCCCTTCTTCCGTGCCAAGGGGCAGTTGCTCCGCTCAAAGTTGCCGAAGCTCTCCCCCCAGGACACCGAATTCATCGCCCGGGCCGTTATGGAGCAGAACCACCGGACCCTCCCCGACGAGCTGCGGGAGCTGGACGCCTCCTACTCGCTCCCCAATGGCGGGCGCTTCCGGGTGAGCATCTTCCGTCAGCGCGGGAGCATCGGCATCGTCATGAGGGTGATTCCTCCCCACGTGGGGACCTTCGAGGAACTCAACCTGCCGCCGGTCCTGGGAGAGATCGCCAAAGCCCCCAACGGCCTCGTGCTGGTCACCGGCCCCACGGGCAACGGTAAGTCGACCACCCTTGCCTCCATGATTCGCCACCTGAACGAGACCTGCACCTTCAACATCATCACCATCGAGGACCCCATCGAGTTCCTCTTCACCTCGGACAAGAGCTGCATCATCCAGCGGGAGGTGGGAATCGACACGGTCGACTTCAGCGCGGCGCTCCGCTCGTCCCTGCGGATGGACCCCGACGTGATCATGGTGGGCGAGATGCGCGACCTGGAAACCATCGACGCCTGCATCAAGGCGGCGGAGACGGGCCACCTGGTCTTTTCCACCCTCCACACCCAGAGCGCCGTATCCACTATCAACCGGCTCATCGGCCACTTCCCCCCCGATGCCCAGGAGGTCCTGCGCCAGCGCCTGGCCGACATCCTGGTGGCCACCGTGTCGTTACGGCTCATCAAGGACAAATCCGGGGAGAACATCCTGCCGGTGGTGGAGGTGATGCGAGCCACAACCACCATCCAGGCCTGCATTCGCGAGGGACGCCTGGACGAGATCGAGAAGCACATCGAAAACGGCCGCTCCCTCTACCAGATGCAGACCCTTGACCAGCACCTGCTGGAACTGTGCGAGAAGGACGTCATTACCTTCGACCAGGCCAAGCAGATCACCCGCTCCATGGACCTTGAGCGGAAGCTGGCCTTCACCGAGTAGCCGTCCTATGCCAGGTACTTCTCCCGCAGGGTCACTTTGCTGATCTTGCCCACGCTCGTCTTGTCGATGGCATCCACGAGCCGCACTTTCAGCAGGACCACCTGCTTGCTGACCATCCCCTTGTCGGCGTATTCCCGGACAAAATGCGCCAGGTCCTTTTCCCCCACCCGGCCGGCCTCCTCGGGCTTCAGCACCACCAGGGCCAGGGGGCGCTCCCCCCATTTCTCGTCGGGCTGGCCGATGACCGCCACTTCGGCCACGGCGGGATGATGAGCCAGGATATCCTCCAACTCCAGTGAAGAGACCCATTCTCCCGCCACCTTGATCACGTCTTTGGTCCGGTCGGTAATCCGTACGTATCCCCGTTCGTCCCGCACCGCCACGTCACCGGTATGGAGAAAGCCTCCCTCCCAGAGCTTTTCCGAGGTACGGTGGTCCTTCAGGTACCCCTGGGTCAGCCAGGGGGCGCGCACCACGATCTCGCCGGCGCTCCGGCCGTCCCGAGGCTGCTCTGCCCCGGTTTCCGGATCCACCACCCGCAGGTCCACGAACGGCAGCGACAGCCCCGTGAGGCAGCGGACCTCGGCCTGCTCGGCCGGGCTTCCCGCCAGCATTTCAGGCGTGAGACGTGAGAAGGTCAGAATGGGGCAGGTCTCGGACATGCCGTAGCCGGTGAAAACGTCGATACCGCGCTCCAGCGCCTCGCAGCAGAGGGCCCGGGACATGGCGGCCCCGCCGATGATCATCTTCAATCCCGCCAGGTCGACCCGCTTGGCATGGGGATGCTTGAGGAGCATATGAAGGATGGTGGGGACACAGTGGGTAAAGGTGACCCGTTCCTTTTCGATGAGGTCCAGGAGCAGATCGGGCGAGTAGCGCCCCGGATAGACCTGTTTGATGCCGAGCATGGTGGCCAGATAGGGCACGCCCCAGGCGTGGACATGGAACATGGGGGTGATCGGCATGTAGACATCCCCCTGGTGGAGGCGGCCATGGGCGAAGACCGTCCCCAGGGACGCCATAACTCCCATGGTGTGGAGCACCAGTTGGCGGTGGCTGAAGTAGACCCCCTTGGGGAGGCCGGTGGTCCCGGTGGTGTAGAAGGTGGTTGCCCGGGTGTTCTCATCGAAATCGGGAAAATCGTACTCGCCTGAGGCCGCGGCCAGGAGCGCCTCGTACTCACCCACAAAGGGGATGTGGCTCTCGGGCATCTTTTCCTCGTCGGTGAGGAGCACATACCCCCGCACCGTGTCGATCCTGCCCCGGATCTGCTCCAGAATGGGGAGGAATTCGCTGTTCACCAGCAGCAGATCGTCCTCGGCATGGTCGATGGTATAGAGGATCTGCTCCGGGGAGAGGCGGACGTTGATGGTATGGAGCACTGCGCCGATCATGGGCACCGCGAAGAAAAGCTCCAGGTAGCGGTGGCTGTCCCAATCCATGACCGCCACGGTATCGCCCGCCTTGACCCCCAGGCCCGTGAGAACATTGGCCAGGCGCCGGACCCGCTCGCGCAGATCGCGGTAGGTGTGGCGGATCACGCCCCGGTAGACGATTTCCTGGTCGGGGTTGTCGACCACGGGATTGCGGAGCAGGCTCTTGATGAGCAGGGGATAGTCGTAGGCTGAGGGGGTGCGGGGTATCAGGGTATCGGTCATGGCGGAACTCCTTTGGTCCGGGAATGGCGTGGCCGCTCATCTTACACGATTTTCACCGTCAAGGCACCGGGTTAACCGCCGGCCGGCACGATTTTTTGGTGGACTGTTTACCCCTCGCACCTGTACTCTAGAGAGGCAGAAACATCATTAAACAAAAAGGGAACAACAATGGCACAAGCACAAAAAGGTGACCGGGTAACGATCGATTTCACCGGCACCCTGGAAGACGGAACGGTTTTCGACAGCACCCTCGAAGGGGCTGGATGCGACACGGACGACTGCGAATCCGATGACTGCGGCGACGGCAGCTGCGGCTGCGGTTGCGAGGAGAGCGGCCCCATGACCCTGACCATCGGGGGGGGCGAGTTTTTCGAGAAGATTGAGGAGGCGCTGATCGGCATGGCCCCGGGTGAGAAGAAGACCGTGGTCATCCCGGCGGCGGAAGGCTTCGGCGAGTACGACGAGGAAAAGGTCTTCACCGTCGAGCGTTCCGATCTCCCCCCCGACCTGATCCCCGAAGTGGGTCAGGAACTGGTCATCTCCAACGAGAACGACGAGGACTTCGGCGTAACCGTGGTTGAAGTGACCGACGAAAGCGTCACCTTCGACGCCAACCATCCCCTGGCGGGAGAGGACCTCACCTACGAGTTCCAACTGGTGGAAATCCTCTAGCTCCTCCCTTCTCCTCCACAAAAAAGGCGGCCTTGAGCCGCCTTTTTTCATTTCCCTCCCCGATCACCCCTCCTCAGCCGGTAACGGCAACGCCCGAAGCACCTCCCGCACCGCGGCCACGGACAGACTGTTCCCCACCAGTTGCCAGCGCTTGCGCAGCGGCACCTCTTCCGGAAAGCGGAACGACGGTGGAAAGTGCAGCAGGCGGGCGATCTCCTCGGGGGAAAAACGCCTGACACCGTCGCTGCAGCGCAGGTAGGCCCCCGATGCCGTGAGGGACCTGCCGTAGCCCGAAGTGAAGCAGGTGGTGTAGGCATCGGGATCGGCAGGGTCGAGAATGCGGAAGCCCGCGCCGAACCGTTCCACGATGGCGGGGGAGAGCAGGAGCTCGGCCGGCTGGCCGTTTGCCGGCAGGAGATCAAGGTACTCGGCCAAAGGCTGCCGGGGCAGTGGCGAGAGAACCTCCGCCGGTGCCAGGGACTCCCGGGAGGCGGCCAGATAGTAGCGGGGGCGACGGGAGGGAATGCCCAGCTCCGTGGGGCAGAGCAGCCGCTCCTGCAGCCGGTACCCCCGCGACGACAGCACCTCCGTGAGCCGGCCGTGGGCTTCGGAGCCGACAAAGCCGGCCACGTTCTCCAGGGCCAGATGGCGCGGCAGAGCCTCATCGGACATCCTGGCGGCCAGATTGAGGATATGCACGAGGCTCCGGGCCCGGGGATCAGCCAGATCCCGGCGGACGCCCCGTTCGCAGTAAGGCTGGCACGGAGGCGACAGCCACCAGAGGTCTACCCCTCCTGCGGTCAGCTCCCAGGCGCTCACCCGCTCCAGATCCACCTTCCGCGCGCCGTGGCCGGGGAAGTTGAGCCGGTAAGTGGCAAGGGCCGCCTCGTCCTGGTCCATAGCCGCCACCACGCGGACGCCCGTCCCCTCCACCGCGGCGGCGAAACCGCCGATGCCGCAGAAGAGCTCGACCGCCCTCATCCCCGCCCCTCCGGGCTCACGAAACTCTCCCCATGCCGTTGACCGTGAGCAGAACCACCACGAACAGGGAGGTGACCAGGGTCAGCAGGAGTGCGAAGACAAAGGCGATGCGGATCACCTTCCCCTCCTCGCCGATCCTGTCGATGGCTGCAGCAGCGTTCTGGAGCTTGGCGGGCGAGATGACGCTGGCAAGCCCACCGCCGAAGGCGAGCCCCGCCGTGACGATGATCAGCCCCGACAGCGGCATGTCCAGGTTCTTGGCCGTGGTCATGGTGTACTTGGCGAACATGGCGATGGTCGATGCCTCGCTGCCGGTGATGAACCCGCCGAAAAGCCCGATGAACGCCACCACCTCCCCGTACATCCCCTGGAAGGCCAGCGCCGAGGAATCGGCCAGCACCGTGACCATGCTCGGCACAACGAACCGGCCCGCCGCCATATCGTAGCCCGCCATGTTCATTATCTCGCCGATGGCAAAGAAAACGGCTGCCGCGAACACCGGCCGGGGTGCCCGCCGGACCCAGGTCCGGACTGTTTCCCGGAGCTGCTCCCCCGTGGGCTTCAGGAACGGCACGGCCAGGATGGTGCTGACCAGGATCCAGGTGTAGGCCTGCCACAGGGCCCGCGTGTCCAGGGGCTTGCCGTCGGCCGTAAGGCCCGCGATGGGCAGTTTCATGGTCCGGTAGAGCCAAGAGAAAAGGTCCTGGGGAACGTTCAGGACGAGAATAAGGATAACGAGGAGGGTCCACGGCATGAAAGCCCGCCAGAGGGGCATGGCTGCGGCGAATTCCCGCTCCTCGGCGGAGAGGAGGGAGCGGTCGATCACTTTGCCGCCGGTGACAACCAGGTAGGCCGCCATGGCGGCAATGACGGCGATGCCGCAGAGGACGCCCGTCAGCACCACCAGGTTGTCGTACTGATTGGTGAAGCGGGCCACCACGCCGATGACCGCGCCGGTGAGGAGGCAGGGGAGCCACCCGTCCCGGATCGCCTGCCACTTCCCCACGATCCAGAGCATGCAGAACCCGATCATGGTGGAAACCACCGGAAGGAACATGTAAAAGACCATGCCGGCCTGGTGAAGGGCGATCTCGTTCCCCTTGCCGAGAAAACTGTTGGCGATATCCACGAAGACCACGATGGGCGCGCCCAGGAGCGCATAGGTGCAGAGCGAGTCGTAGCCGATTGCCGGCAGGGCGATGGCCACGTAGGTGGAGTAGCCCATGGCCAGCAGGATCGGCGGCAGGATCGAGACCGGCGTGGCCCCCACCGCCACCATGAGGGTCCCGAAGCCGATGTTGATCATCATGATCTGCACGGCCCGGTTGTCGCTGGCAATGGTCCTGATGAAGATGGTGATCCGCCGGAGCGCGCCGGTCTTCTCCATGAGCGCCATCTGCAGAAGCGACGTGGCCACGATGAGTGACACGGAAAAGGAGCGGATAAAGCCGGCGGCGGTAGAGCGGAGAATGACTTCCGGCGCGGTCTGGAATCCGAGCCAGGCCACCACCGAGATGGCGAGCCAGCCGATGATGCCGCTCACATCGGCGGCCTTGCGGAACACCAGAAGCATGACGAGGATGACTACGATGGGGAGCAGGGTCAGCAGCAACGGCAGGGTCAAGGGAATAACCTCCAGTAACATACCGGCCCCTCAGGAGTCGGGGGCGGTGCATCGACAGACCGTCGCACAGCATACACCCGGCACCGCCGGCGAGGCAACCCCCACGGAAGACCGCCCACCCTTGACCTGCATCAAGGCCATCGCGGGCCGGCGATGCTATCGTACCAGACATGGCAGCACCATCACCGCAGGAGGAATGCCATGACCACAAGTGAACTGATCGTCACCGCAACCATCTGGGCCCTGACTGCCGTCGGGGGGTTCTTTGCCCTGCGCGGCATCTGGCGGCGGCGCCGGCACGGAGCCGCTGTCGCGGCAAAGAACCGCAATCGCCTTCCTTGACTCCCGTCAATGGCGATTCGCCCCGGATACGGCATACTGTACCCATACCACAACAAAGCACGGGAGGATATCATGAGCACAGGAAACGAAACTCTCGCGGGACGCGCCATCGGCATGTCCGAGCTGGCCCAGTACCAACCCGGCTCGGTCGTGAGCCGCACCCTCATCGACAAGAAGATCGGCACCATCACCCTGTTCGCCTTTGACGAAGGCCAGGGACTCAGCGAGCACACGGCCCCCTATGATGCCTTTGTCCAGATCGTGGACGGCGTCGCCGACATTACCATCGACGGCCAGGTCCACCGGGTCGCCGCCGGGCAGATGATCATCATGCCCGCGGATCGCCCCCACGCTCTGAGGGCCGTGGAACGGTTCAAGATGCTGCTGGTGATGATCAGGGCCTGACGGGTACCGGCGCTGCTCCCTTATCGGAGGAGCAGCGCCAGGGCCATCAGGGGCGGAAATGCATTGAGGCAGGAAAAAAGCGTTGCTTCGGAGCGAGGACGGCAGACCGGGAGGAGCAGGAGCGGCACCGCGGCGATCCACGGGGCCATGCGCGGAGCCATGAGGCCGAAGGCGGGGAGGAGCAGAACACTCGCCGCGAGCGCGCCCAGCCAGAGCCGCACATGGAAGGAAGGCCCGAGTCTCCCCGCCCCCGGGGTGAACAGCGGGATGCCCGCCCGCCGGTAGTCGTCGGCGTGACGGCGCTGGAACAGCCAGAAGTGGGGAACCTGCCAGAGAAAGAAGATGCCCGCCAGGAGGATGATCCGATAATCTCCGGGCGCGCCCCCGGCAAGGGTCCAGCCGATCACCGGCGGAAGTGCGCCGCTCACGGCCCCGATGGCCAGGGCCAGGGAGGTGCGGCGCTTGAGCGGCGTATAGACCGCCAGGTACCAGGCGAGCGCCACGGCACCGAGCAGCGGGGGGACGGGGCCGCCAGCGGCAAGCACCAAAAGGCCCGTCCCGATGCAGGCACAGCCAAGGGCAGTGGCCATGGCGGGAGAGAGATCGCCCCGGGGCAGGGGCCGTTGCCTGGTCCGCTCCATGAGGCGGTCCAGGTCCCGCTCCAGCACCTGGTTAAGGGCCGAGCCCCCCGCGGCCAGGATCGCGACGCCCGCCAGCGCCACCCAGAGAGTCGCATGTGCGGCATCGGGGACAAGGGCATGCCCCGCCACCGCCGCGATGCCATTCAGCAGCGCCAGCCGGGGCCTGAAGAGAACAAGGTCCTGCCGGGTCACTTGAGCTCCCTGATGAATTCCACCATCTCCTCCACCTCTTCATCGCTAAGTCCCGGATAGGGCGGCATGACCGGCGGGAATCCCTTGACAACCTGGGCCGCCGGCTGACGGATGGAACGCACGAGGTATGCCTCGTCCACGGTCAGGGTCCGCTCGACGCCATCCTCCGTCACGGTCACCTGGTGGCCCCAGATACCCTTAAACGTGGGGCCCAGCCGGGGAGACCCATCCAGGGAATGGCAGCCGAGGCAGCCGTGCTTCTCCAGCAGTTCTCTGCCGTGTCCTTCTTTCTCCTTTTCCCCTTCCTCCCCATGGCTGAGCCACGCCTGGAACTCCGCGTCGGGAATCGCCTCCACTGTAGTGATCATGGCCGAGTGACCGGTACCGCAGTAAACCGAGCAGAAGATGTCATAGGAACCTGCCTTGGGAGCCACGAACCAGACATGGTTCTTCATCCCCGGCACCACGTCCCGCTTCACCCGGAATGCGGGAATATAGAACCCGTGCAGAACGTCTTTGGACACCAGATCGACCCGCACCGGCTTGCCCACCGGCACGTAGAGACGAGGGCTCGTCCTGCCGCCCGGATACTCGAAGCTCCAGGACCACATGCGGCCAACGGCCGTAACTTCCATGGCCCCCGGCGGCACATGACGAAGCGACAGGTAGCTGGACCAGCCGTAGTAGAACATGGCCAGAACCAGCACCGTGGGAAGGGCCGTCCAGACGATCTCCAGCCAGAGATTCGTCGCCGCCTGCGACGTGGGCTCGGGGGAGCGGGAGCGGTGGTAGCGGATGACAAAGGCCACCATGACCACCGTGATGCCGGTCAGGAGGAGGATGCAGGCCCCCAGGATGAACATGAAGACCGGGTCAACGGCTTCGGTTGTGGTGGTAGGGAAATCGCGCACGTCAGTCCCTCAGCGGTAGAGCACGTCGAAGAAGGTGATTCCGATGAACAGGGCCAGGGTCACCAGGGCCAGGAAGAGGAGCCACCGCAGGAGCCATCCCTCGTATTTCATGTGCATGAACACGGCGATCACGAGCCCCCCCTTGACGGAGGCTATGGTCAGGGCCGCCGCGACCTTGTATCCCCCCAGATCGAGCCTCGTCACAAAAACCGTGGCCGCGGTAAGGATGAGAAGCGCTGCCCAGACCGAGGCCAGGGTGCCGTAGCCGACGGGGCGGTGGGTTGTGGAATCGGACGTCATGCGCCTTTCCTTCCTGTCACAGCATGAGGTAGTAGAGCGGAAAGATGAAAATCCAGACCAGGTCCACCAGGTGCCAGTAAAGTGCCCCGTTCTCGAGCCAAATATAATCGCCGGCATGAACCCGGCCCCCCTTGACCCGCCGCGCCACCACGGTCAGCAGGACCCCGCCGATCAGGACGTGGAGCCCGTGGAGCCCGGTGGTGAGGTAGTAGAGACCGAAAAAGACCGACTCCCCCGGCGGTCCGGCCGCCAGGTCCGGTGAGCCGGGATAGATGCCGTGACTGATCTTGGCGCTCCACTCAGCGTACTTGATACCCAGGAAGAGTCCGGCGCAAAGGATAGTTCCCCCAAGCGCCCGGAACGCCACGCGCCCCTCGTCCCGCTGGACCGCCGTTACCGCCAGTGCCGCCAGAAGACTGCTGGTGAGAAGGATCACCGTATTGGCCGTGCCCAGAACCAGGTCGAGCCGGTGCCCCGCCGCGGCGAACTCCGCGGGGTAGCGGTGGAGATAGACCGCATAGAGGATGAAGAGTCCCCCGAAAAGAAGCATCTCCGTGAAGAGAAAGAGCCACATGCCGAGCTTGGCGCCGGCGTAGTCCCGATGGGTCGCATGGCTCATGGTATCCCCGCTCCCCGGAAGTCATAGGGTCCGTGGGTCACCACCGGCTCCTCGGCAAAGTTCTCCGTGGGGGGCGGGGTCGGGATGGTCCATTCCAGGGTCGCGCCTCCCCAGGGATTCGCCTCGGTCACGGGCTCCCCCTTCCACAGCCCCCGGAACAGGTTCACCAGCATCACAGCGAGCCCCAGAGCCAGGATCCAGCTGCCGATGGTAGACACCAGGTTGAGCGTCGCGAACTCGGGAAGGTAATCGTAGTAGCGCCGCGGCATCCCCTTCATCCCGAGGACCTTCATGGTGAAATAGAGAATGTTGAACCCCACGAACATGAGCCCCCAGGCGATGACCGCCGGCCGGCGGGCGTACATCCGCCCGTAGAACTTGGGCAGCCAGTAGTGCATGGCCGCGAAGAAGGCGAAGCCGGCGCCGCCGAACATGACGTAGTGGAAGTGCCCCACCACGAAGTGGGTGTCGTGCACATGGACGTCGGTGGCGGCCGCACCGAGAATCAGGCCGGTCAACCCGCCGATGGAGAAGAGAAGGATGAAGGAGAGGGCGAAGAGCATGGGCGGATCCAGGGAGATGGAGCCCCGATAAAGGGTGGAGATCCAGTTGAAGACCTTGATGGCCGAGGGTATGGCCACGATGAAGGAGAGGAAGGAGAAGACCAGCACCGCCGTATCGCTCATGCCGCTGGTGAACATGTGGTGTCCCCAGACGAGCGACCCGGCCGCTGCGATGGCAAGACTGGAGAAGGCAATCATCTTGTAGCCGAAGATGGGCTTTCGGGCAAAGACCGGGATGATCTCCGACACCACTCCCATGGCAGGCAGGACCATGATGTAAACCGCCGGGTGGGAGTAAATCCAGAAGAGATGCTGGTACATGAGGGGATCCCCCCCCCGGCTCGGATCGAAGAGGCCGACCCCCAGGATCCGCTCGGCAATGATCAGTACCAGGGTGATGCCGAGGATCGGCGTGGCCAGGATCTGGACCCAGGCCGTGGCGTAGAGGGACCAGACAAAGAGGGGAAGCCGCCCCCAGATCATCCCCTCGGCCCGGAGCCGGTGGATGGTGGTTACGAAATTGATCCCGGTCAGGATGGAAGAGAATCCGACAATGAAGACCCCGAAAACCGCAAGGGAAACGTTGGTGGCCGTGCGGCCGCTGAAGGGGAGGTAGAAGGTCCAGCCGGTGTCCGGCGGGCCGCCGCCTGTGACGAGGGAGAGGAGGATCACGCCGGCGCCGGTGGCATAGAGCCACCAGGAGAGGAGATTCAACCGGGGAAAGGCCACGTCCCGGGCCCCGATCTGGATCGGCATCAGCATGTTGCCGAAGGCGCCGGGAATGCCGGGGATGATGAAGAGAAAGATCATCACCACGCCGTGTACGGTGAAAAAGGCATTGTAGGCATCGGGCCCCATGATGGTGCGCCCCGGCGCCATCAGCTCCAGCCGGAGGATGAGCCCCAACACGACCCCCACCAGGAAAAAGCCGAATACCGACCAGAAGTAGAGCAGCCCGATCCGTTTGTGGTCGGTGGAGAGAAGCCAGGCGCCGATACCGCCCTTTTCCGTATCGCTCCAGAAGCCGGCAGCGGAGCCTGTCCGTTCAGACCGGTTCATGATCCTCCCTTGCGCTGCCGTGAGCCCGTTCTGCCCGTTGTCAGCAGAAAGGCGAGAAATGCCCCGGCTGTCAGGATGACTACCGTGGCGCTCACGCGCAGCAGGTTGAAGACATAGGTTTTCTGCTTCGGATCAAAGGAAAAGCAGTATCCCACCACCGTCCGGATGGTCTTGCCGACTTTCCCCTCCCGCGCCTCCAGCAAGGCCAGGGTCACATCCTTGGGCAGGAAGGCGGTCCCGTAGAGATAGCGGATGATGGTGCCGTCCCCGGCGATCACCACGCTTGCCACCGGATGCACGAAGTCGCGCCCCTTCCGCTGGAAGCGATATCCGATCGCGTCGGTCAGTTGCCGGATATTCGCCGCGTCACCGGTCAGGAACCGCCAGCCGTCCCCAGGGAACGGCGTGGTGATGGCACCCTGATAGATCCGCCGGTAACGGGCAGCCAGATCGGGCGGCTCCGTCTCGTCGAAGCTGACGGAAATCACCCGGTACTCCTCCCCCGGTTTCCGCCGTATCTCGGGGATCACCGCTGCCATGCCGTTCTGGAGGAAATTGCAGACATTGGTGCAGCGGTAGTAAACGGGAAGGATAATCGTCGGTCCCGTAACCAGATCCGCCAAGCGAACCGGCCGGCCGGCTTCGTCGTTGAACGTCAGGTCGAGGGGAATCTTCTCCCCCAACCGCTCGTCGACTCCCACGCCGGCTGCCTCCGCCGCAGCCGGCGCAGCATGGTGATGGTGCTCTTCAACCGGCGTGGATCCGTCGGTGGCCGCGCCACCGTGCAGGGGCAGCACCAGGGCCAGGCAGAGGATAACGAGATATCGCAGCACCCTTCCCTCCGTCATGGACGCCGGAACCTGTCGAGGGCCGGTGCGGGGGCGGTCTGTTCTGCCGGTCCCGCACCGGCGTTCTTTCCAACGGCCGGCTAGGACTTCCACTTGCCCTGGAACACGATCTCATCCAGGGGCTTGCGCGCCGGGCCCGACTTCGCCTGCGTCTCCTCCCGGGGATAGCCCAGGGGGAAAAGCCCAACGATCCTGATCTCCGGCGGGATGTCCAGGAGGTCGCCGAGCTGTTCCTCGCCGAAGACGCCGACAAACACCGAGCCGAGTCCCACGGCATGGGCGGCGAGCATGAGGTTTTCCGTGGCGATCCCCACGTCCGTCATGTAGTACTGCTGCCCGCGCAGATCGCCCGACTCGCCGGGCACGCCGCAGGCAACGATCACCACCGGCGCTTCGGCGAGCGCCTTCTGGGCCGGGTTGGTCCTGTAGCCGAGCGGCGCGAAAAATGCCTCCACGAACGACAGCTCGCTGATCTTTGCCTTGACTTCGGCATCCTGCACCACCACGAAGCGGCTGCACTGCATGTTTGCCCAGGAGGGCGCCTGACGTGCCGCCTCCAGCACCATCTGAAGCTTTTCCGGCTCCACCGGCCGGTCTGAAAATGCCCGCACGCTCCGTCGCGTCCTGATTGCCTCAAGAGTATCCATTTGCATGCCTCCTTGTTGGTTCATACCGGTTTTTGCTCGCCCCAGGGGATCGACGGACCGGGCTCTCCCCGAGAGAAAACGCCCGCTCAAAACAAAGAACCGCTCAGAACTGTCGGCTCCACCCTGAGGCAAAGTAGAACTAAGTTTACCGGTAGCCAGCCTCCGACGCAAATCAGGAAGGCATTTTCCAACTGAAATCGCGACAATTGCAACTCATGTTCTGCATGCGGCAGTCAGTCGCGGCAATGGGCCGAAGATACCCGATTGTAACAAAAGGCCCCCATGAACTCAAAGTGCCCGTTATCAAAATAAAATTTCGTTTCCCACAAAAAAGTCATGCAACTACGGCATGTTACAGTATAAATAAAATCAGTATACACATTAAAACCAAATAGCAGTCTATATAGCGACACAACACACTTGTAACATGTTGTTTTGTTGTAACTTTTTTCACATTACCCCTTGCATTCCTCAGGAGACCCGTTTATAGTTTCAGTAAACTAGTCAAGAATGAAAGGAGTAACACCATGAAGTGCCCCGTATGCAAAGCCCACGGCCAGCAGGTAGCCATCGATCTCCACTCGGAAGGTTTTTCCGAAGACATCGTGACCTGCGATATCTGCGGAACAGTGTGGGCGGTTAACCACGGCGCGATGGAAATCATCACTGATCCCCAGGAGAACTCGTTCCTCGAAGCCGTAACCGAGTGCGTTGAAGCGCACGACTACAGCTTCGCGGCCTAACGACACTGAACGCACGAGGGGCGGGACACCTCTCACGGCGCCCCGCCCCCGTGGAAGCGTAGCAGACGGCTCATGGACTCCGGTCAGGCCAGATTGAAATTATTCTGGTAGGCCATGAGCGTATTGATCATCAGGGCGGCAACGGTCATCCTCCCCACACCACCGGGGACCGGCGTGATCCAGGAACATTTCTGCGCCACATTTTCGAAATCCACATCCCCCACAATCTTGCCGCTCTCCAGACGATTGATCCCCACGTCTATCAGCACGACCCCATCCTTGACCATATCGGCCGTAACAAACCCCGGGATGCCCACGGCAACGATCACGATGTCCGCCCGGCGTGTTTCATCCAGCAGGAGCTCGCGCGGAGTTTCGATATGGGTGAGCGTCACCGTGGCGTTGCCGATATCGAAGTCGTTGGAGAGCATGATGGAGATCGGCTTGCCCACGATGTTGGACCGGCCGATCACGACGCAGTGCTTTGCCTTTACCGGCACCTCGTAGAACTGCAGCAGCTTGCAGATGCCGTAGGCGGTGGCCGGACGGAACGCCTTCTGCCCCAGGGTCATGCGGCCGAAGTTTGCCGGATGGAATCCGTCGATGTCCTTTTCCGGCGCAATGGCGTTGATGACATGCTGCTGGTTGATGTGTTTCGGCAGGGGCAGCTGGACGATGAGCCCGTCGGTGGTGGGGTCTTCGTTAACCTCCTTGATCTTTGCCAGCAACTCCGACTCCCTGATTGTCTCGGGGAACCTCAGCAATGTGCTCTCGAAACCGGCGAGGCCGCTGGTGGCGATCTTGGATTTCACATACGATTCACTCGGCGCGTGCTCGCCTACCAGAATGATGGTCATGTGGGGCGTGCGCAGCCCCGACTCCGTGTAACCCGCCACTTTCCTGGCAATCTCGGCCACCAGGCTCTCGGCACACTTCTTTCCGTCCAGCAGATTCATCTCGACACGCTTCCTCTCTCCGTCAATCCGGGCTTACCCCCTCAACGGGAAACGACAAACCATTTTTCGTATACAAATCGATAACTTCACCAACAGGCTCCCGTTGTATCACAAAAAATGACCGGCCACAACATCACCCCTGGCGGAGCTGTCGGGAGATCATGTTACCGCCCGCCGAGCAGGTAGCGCCCAACCCAGTGCCGTGAAAACTGAAACGCCGTCCGCCCGCATCGCTTGCTCTTGTCGTGGGACCACTGGATAGCCTCCCGCTCGATCTCCTTGGCCCAGGGAATCTCCACCCTGCGCTGGCGGGCCTCCCGCTCGATGCAGAGGCGAACCGCCTCCAGATAACGGTCCTGGGAGAAGACGTGGAAGGCAACCCACAGCCCGAAACGGTCAGAGAGGGAAATCTTTTCCTCCATGGCCTCGCTCTGCTGGAGCTCGCCGTTGACGTATTTCCACCCCACGTTGTCCGACTCGTACTCGGGGATCAGGTGCCGACGGTTTGAAGTCACGTAGATGAGCACGTTTTCCGGGGCCGAGTAGACCGAGCCGTCCAAGGCGCTCTTGAGCATCTTGTAGCTCAACTCTCCCACCTCGAAACTCAGGTCGTCACAGAGAAGGATGAAGCGGTAAGGCTCGTTCTCTACGGCAGCGAAGATCTCGGACAGATAGATCAGGTCCTCTTTCTCCACCTGGACAATCCGGAGGCCCTGAGCGGCATATTCATTCAGCAGCGCCTTGACGAGAGACGACTTCCCCGTCCCCCGCGATCCCCAGAGCAGGGCGTTGTTGGCCGGAAGCCCCCGGAGGAACTGGAGCGTGTTGTTTGTCATCACCTCTTTCTGCTTCTCGATGCCGAGCAACTCGGGCAGGGTGACGGTATCGGTCTGGCGCACCGGTTCGAGATAGCCGGAAAAAGAATGGCGGCGCCAGCTGGCGGCATGACACACGGACCAGTCCACCGGTGCCGTGGGGCGCGGCAGGAGCATTTCCACGGAGGTGAGCACCCGTTCAAGACGGGCCACGAGTTCAGGTTTCAGGTTGAACATAACGCATCTTTCTTGCCGGGCATTTGGAAAGACTAGCCTGTCACAGCTCCACCGACGGTCCCCCAAGGGAGTCGGGGATTCTCCCGGAGAAGAAAGTCCAGCTCAAAGCAGGGTGCCGGTGCGCCAGGAAATCGGCTCTATGGCTGTTGAGGCGAATCGGGGGACCCGGGCGACGCGTGGAGTCTTATCCGAGGGAGAATCCCCGGCCCCTTTACACCACCAGAAACCAGCAATGACAAAGTAGAATTAACTGCCCGTAATTTGGACTGAAAAGCCGATTGATCCTGTATACGCCACGGCCATTGACCCTGTCAAAGCAATTCTGCCCGGGATACAGGAGGCGCGGAATGGATGACGCAGCCTGATCAGGCCCCGGCGAAAAAGGGGGCATGGTTGGATGTGAAGACCGGCGGATCCCGGCGCAGGATCGGCGCCACGGCGGGATGGCGCGTGAACTCCCGGTCCAGGAAGCGCCGCACCTGCTTCCGGTCCCAGCCCCGGGGATGCCGGAAGGCGGTGTAGAGCGAGAGATCTCCCTCGTAAAACGGCGCGGTGCCGTAAGCATCGGCCTCATCTCCGCTGATCGGCATGTTGAACACCGCTAGGTTGAGGAATCCGATCTCCTCCCGGTGCTCAGCCACGAATGCCAGCGTCCGCCGGGCAGCCTCTTCCGTTTCCGCGGGGGTGCCGAACAGGAGGTAGGCGTACACGGCAATGCCCGCCGCGCTCAGGCTCCGGAGGGCCCGAGCCGCCGTTGCCAGATCGATCCCCTTGTGCAGCCGGTCCAGAACCCCCTGATCCCCCGACTCGAGCCCAAGCTTCAGCATCACGCATCCCGAGCGCCTGAGGGCCCGGCAGAAGTCGGGATCGGCCAGTTGCTCGTCAACCCTGGCGAAGCCATACCAGGGGACGCCCGGCGGGGCAGCTGCCATCCCCTGCAGGAGCGACGGACTGACGGCATTGTCAAGGAGGTGCAGCAGCGCGGGTTGGTGCCGGCTGACCAGGGTCTCCAGATCGGCCAGTACTCGCTGAACGGCGCGGGGGTGGTAGGCGTTCCCCTCGGCCCGCTCGGGACAGAAGGAACAGTGGTTCCAGTAGCAGCCGCCGGCGGCGCTGTAGGGCAGAACCAGTCCGGGGGAAAGGTAGTCGTGCAGGGGCAGCGGGTCGTAGGCGGGCGGCACCTGATGGCAGAGCGGCTCTTCGGCCCCCAGAAGCCGCAGAAGGGGCAACTCCCCGGGCCCGTCCACCAGGTGATCCACGAGGCCGCCGAACGGATTGCGCCACCCGGGGCGCCGCAGCCACGAAGTGACCAGTCCGCCGCCCAGCACCAGGGTCAGTCCGGGGAACCGCGTGCGGAGAAAGCCGATCATGGCAAAGGCAGAAACCGCTTGGCTCAGGTAGTTGAGGGACAGGCCCGCCACGCGGACACCATCCAGCAGTTTAGGCAGGCGTTGACTGAACCAGGGATGGAAGGGATTGCGCTCAGGCTCTTCCGCGGCCCTGAGCAGATCGGCGCTCGATACGGGGGAAAAGCCGTCCTGCCGGTAATCTGCAAGCCCCGGCACTGCGCCGGAGTCGCGCCCCGCCGCGGCCAGGAGCCGGTTCAGGTCGCTGACCGCACGGCGGTACCGGTCGGGGGAGCGGCAGGCGTCCATTCCCCGCAGTGTGGCCACGTGATCTGCACGGCTGCGGGATGCCCGGCGGGTCCAGGTGTCGGTAGCCGCAGACGGCTGCTCCAGCAGCCAGAGGAGCCCCTCCAGGCTGGCATCCAGCACCCGGCAGGGAAGGCCGTGGGCCCGGAGCTCACCCGCAAGGCGGGCGATGCCTGCGGGCGGTTCGCCCGGCTTGGCTACGGGGGGATGGATGAGGAGCATGGCTGAGGTCGGGACGGCGCGGGACCGGTAACGGCCCGCGCCTAGTCGTCGGATAGAAGGGTGCGGTCGTTTTCGAAGGAGGTGTGGCGGATCTGGTGGAATTTGTCGATGAGCTTCTCCACGGTCAGCGCCCGCTTCTCCTCCCCCTCGGCCTCGAAGATGATCTCCCCTTTGTCCATCATCAGGAGCCGGTTGCCGTACTCGATGGCATGGCTCATGTTGTGGGTGATCATCATGGCGGTGAGATTGTATTCCCGGATGAACTTGTCGGTGAGCTCCAGGACGATCTGGGCGTTCTTGGGGTCCAGGGCCGCCGTATGCTCGTCGAGAAGGATCAGATCCGGCCGTGAGAGGACCATCATCAGGAGCGTCAGGGCCTGGCGCTGCCCCCCGGAGAAGAGGGCAAGGTTCTCCTTCATCCGGTCCTCCAGCCCCATCTTCAGCTGGACCAGTTCCGTCCGGAAGTACTCCCGCATCTTGTGGTTCAGGCTCCTCTTGAGCCACTTGAACCCCTTTTTATAGGTGATCATCATGTTGTCTTCCAGGCTCATGGTTGAAGCGGTTCCCAGGAGCGGATTCTGGAAGATCCGGCCGATGTACCTCGCCCGCTTGTACTCGGGTTCGCGGGTGATGTTCCGGTCATTCAGGAAAATGGAGCCGGAAGAGGGGGTGATGGTCCCGGCAATGAGGTTGAAGAGGGTCGACTTGCCGGCGCCGTTGCTGCCGATGACGGTGATGAAGTCCCCCTCCCGGACCTTCAGGCTGATGTTCGAGATGGCCTGGTTCTCGTTCACCGTCCCCGGGTTGAAGATCATTGACACATTTTTGAGCTCAATCATTTTTCACCACGGCTTTAACGGCGAATTTCTTCAGCTTCCTGCTCTGGGTAAGGACCAGCAGCACGATAATCAGGATCCCCTTGATGAGGTTCAGGTCGTTGGGGGTCATGTTGATGACGTAGCCGTAGTAGCGCCCCACGTACATGACCGCGTAAAAACAGATTGAACCCAGAACGGCGCAGAGGGTGAGCACCCCGATCCGGTTGCTCTTCATGACCAGGAACTCGCCGATCATGACCGACGCCAGGCCCGAAATGATGATCCCCTGGCCGAGCCCCACATCGGCGAAGCCCAGGTACTGGGCCGCAAAGGCGCCGGAAAGGGCCACCAGCCCGTTGGAAAGGCCCAGGCCGATGGACTTGAGAGTCTTGGGGTTCACCCCCTGGGAAATGACCATCTGCTCGTTGTTCCCCATGGCCCCGATGGTGAGCCCCAGGTCGGTGCGGAAAAAGAGGTCGAGCAGGAGCTTGATCACGAGGGTCACCACCGCGAAGAAGACCAGGAGGATATACTCGTCCGGGATGATCCCCGTAAGCCGCTCGGTCACCAGGGAGAGGATCGTTTCCTGGTTCAGGAGCGGGACGTTCGCCCGGTTCCCCAGCACCCGGATGTTGACGGAGTAGAGCATGGTCATGGTCAGGATGCCGGCCAGGAGGTTCGGCACCTTCAAGTGGTTATGGATGAGGGAGGTGACCACGCCGGCGATCACCCCCCCCACGAAGGCGATGAGAAGCGCCAGCCAGAGGGTTACCCCCATCATGATGCACTGGGCCATGAGGGCCGCTCCCAGGGGAAACGACCCGTCCACCGTCAGGTCGGGAAAATCGAGTATCCGGAAGGAGATGAATACCCCCAGGACCATGATCCCGTAAATGAGTCCTTCAACAAAAATACCTTCGATCATGGAAACCTTCTTGCTGTTACTTCTTGGTCAGCTTGCCGTTCTCGACAACCTTGTTGGCGCTCTTCACGATGGCGGCCGGCACGGTGAGGCCCAGCTTCTTCGCCACGTCCAGGTTCACCAGCAGGTCCACGTCGGAAGCCTTGGTCATGAAACGGGTCGGAAGCTGCTCCGGCTTCTTGCCCTTCAGAATCTCGGCCACCATCTTGCCCGTGGCGCGCCCCATCTTGTAATAGTCGAAGCCCCAGGCCGCCAGGACGGGATGGCTCTCGGCAGAGCTCGGGTCCGCCGACATGACCGGCACCTTGTTCTTCATGGCAACGTCGGTCAGGGCGCTCATGGCCGACACCACCGTGTTGTCGGTGCTCACGTAGAGGGCGTCGACCCTGCGGATGATTGACTGGGTGGCCTGCTTAACCTCGGCGGACTTGGACACGGTGGTCTCCACGTACTGGATGCCCAGATCCTGGCATGCCTTCTTCACCACGCCGGCCAGCACCACGGCATTCTCTTCGGAGCTGGTGTAAATGTGGCCGAGCCGCTTCACCTTCTTGATCTGGAGCAGGAGCTCGATCTGCTGCTTCACGGGGGTCATGTCGGAAACGCCGGTGACGTACTTCTCACCCTTGGTCAGGGATTTCACCAGACCGGCCTTGACCGGGTCGGTCACTGCGGAAAAGACCACCGGCGTCGTTTTCAGGGTATTGACCAGGGATTGGGCGGTGGGAGTGGCGATACCCACGGCCAGGGTCACTTTCTCGGACTGGAATTTATTGGCGATGGAGGCGGCGGTGTTGGCGTCGCCGTTGGCGTTCTGCAGATCGTACTGGGCATTGATCTTCAGGGCGGCCAGCTCGTCCTGAAGCCCCTTTTCAACGGCATCCAGGGCCGGATGCGAAACGATTTTCGACACTCCGATAAGGACCTTGCCGCCGGCAGGTGCCGCCATGGCCGTCGAAAGCAGCGCAAGGGTAAGGGACATGAACACAGCCAAGAAACCGAATTTTCTCACCGGACACCTCCTGAGCTCTGGTTGATTTCCATCGGCCGATCAAGGGCTAAGACAGAATCTGCACACAATAGCACCGCTGGCTGGCCGGCGTCAACGTGATACTCTGCTGTAACCCCGGCAGAGTCATGGAATTTTGTAGATGGTAAGACACGCAAGCGTCATGATCTGCAACATCGACACATATGCGGTCAAAAGGTCTAACCAGCACTCGAGCAGCAGGCCCGACACCGCTCCAAAAACGAAACAAGGCGGCACAGTGGCCGCCTTGCTCGTACGCCTTGCATTTTTCCGCTTCGTGGTCAGGCAGACCAGAGTCATGGCCGTGACCCGGCTCCGTCCACCCTGCTTGGCCGCGGAACCCCCCCCCCCGGCGGCCGCAACCTCGTCGAGCCACGACAGATGCCGTCCTTTTTCGCGCCGACGCCCCAGATGAAGGCAACCGACCCGGAAGGGCTCAGGGAATGGGAGATGTACAGATCACATGTCCCGGCCTCGAACCTTCCCGCCGGAGAGTTTACCGCCCCCCAGCCATTGGGCGAGATTTCTCGCAAGACGCGAGTTCGCCTCATCCAGGTACCGGTTCTGGAAAATGGCATCATCACCGAAGACCAGAATGCGCCCGGCCCCGACATTCCCCTCCGCCACAACCGTGAAGCGATCCATGGCGTCGCGCTCGGTAAGCTGTTGGTCGCCATTCAGATCCACCCAGGTTTCGGCGCTCGTCCGGGCGAGCGGAGCCTGGCCGTTGAGGGCCCAGCCGCCGTAGAGGCTGAAGTGATCAATACCGGCAAAGAGGGGGTGTGCCGTCAGATCGCGCACCTGGAAGCTGATATCGTCAGTTCCCACCAGGTTGATCTGCTCATGAAGGACGCCATTGGAAAAGGCAATTCCCACCCTCTGCATGAGAGCGCCCACCGGAGGGCCGATGTGCAGCATCAGCGCGACCCTTCCCCCGCGCTCAATGAAGCGGATCACCGCATCCACCTCGGCCGGGGCCAGAGGGGCAAAGGGGCCGGAAATCACGAGGCCTGTCGCCTGCCGGAGCGACTCGTCGGTCAGCCGTTCCCGGCTGGCTGCAACCCGGAGCCCCTCCTCGCCCAAAATGGCGCCGAAGCGGGACAACTGCAGCTCCCCTTCCTGCTCAATGACGAAACACTGGCCGTGGCCCTGATCCACCATCACCAGCGGCGCGGCCCCCCAGGCCGGTATCCCGGCACACAACAACGCACCAAGCACGAGAAACAACGCAACGATTCTTTTTCCGGGCAGGCGAGACATGAATGACCCCCTCCATCAAACAGGATATTTAAGGTCCTTTTTATATCATTTGCCTCGTGCGGGGGGCAAGCGCTTTTTCGTAAACCATGGGGAGGAATCAGCCCGTTCGCATCGGACACAAAAAAAGGCCCCGGATATCTCCGGGGCCTTTCTCACTGCAGTGCGGTCAATCTATATCCGCGTCACGTTAGCGGCCTGAAGCCCCTTGGGGCCCTTGGTCACTTCGAAGGTTACCCTATCGCCTTCAGCAAGGGACTTGAAGCCGTTGCCGTTGATGGCGGAGAAATGCACGAATACGTCCTCGCCATTCTCCTGCTCAAGAAAACCAAAGCCCTTGCTGTCATTGAACCACTTCACTGTTCCGTTTACCATGTACTTGCTTTCTCCATACTTACTTTTTTGATGTGTTCCGCATCGCGCGGACATACAAACAATAGCAGGTTCAGTTTCAGGAAAACAAGAAAAAAACCCGGAACATCACAATTTTTTTTCGGTCGCGCCGGAACCGGCGGAACAACGTGTGCGCTGAGGCATCAGTGAAGCGTCTTTGGCCGTTGTGCCGCCCCCTTACTTCATCAGCAGCAGGCTCAGCGCCATGACCGCCATACCCCCCACGAGCCCCAGCAGGCTGTCGTGTCCCTTGCCGTAAGCCCGACTGGCCGGCAGCAGTTCATCCAGGCTGATGTAGACCATGATGCCCGCGACCCCGCCGAAGAGCGCTCCCGTCACTTGGTCGGGAATGGCGCCGGACGCCCCTCCCGAAAACAGCAGGAGAGCCAGGTAGCCGATGGCGGCACCGACGGGCTCGGCCATGCCGCTCAGCAAAGAAAGGGCAAATGCCTTTCGGCGATTGCCGGTCGCGTAGAAAATCGGCACGGAGACGCTGACCCCCTCGGGGATGTTGTGGAGCGCAATGGCCACGGCAATGGCGGCCCCGACACGCGGACTCTCCAGGGCAGCCAGGAATGTGGCCATCCCTTCGGGGAAGTTGTGGATCGTAATGGCAAGGGCGGTGAACAGGCCCATCCGCAGCAGGTGTCGCTGCGGCGGCCGGTGATCGTGGGTGCCGGTCGGTGCGCAGCGGGGATCGGCGGCAAGGGAGCCGAAGTCGGGCAAGGGGGCGGAGCGGTCGTGGAGGGGGGCTATCTCATGGTCGGCGTGGATCTCGTGGGGGTTTTTCGCTGCGGGAATCACGGCATCGATGAGGCCGATGCAGAGCATACCCCCGAAGAACGAAGCGGCGTTCAGCCAGTGCCCCCAGGACTCGCCGCAGGACCGCACCAGGGAGTCGAGCCCCTTGGGCAGAATTTCCACGAAGGAGACATACACCATGACGCCGGCCGAAAAGCCGGTAGCCACCGAAAGAAACCGGAAGTTCGTCCGCCTGGCGAAAAAGGCAATGGCACTGCCGATGCCGGTGGCCATACCGGCAAACAGGGTCAGGCCCAATGCAACCAGAGCGGGGTTCATGGAGCGGCCGGGCCGGAGCGGCCAAGCATGCGCGCCCCCTCTTCCGTCAGGCGGCAGCAGACCGTGCGTCGCACCAGTTCGTTGCCGCGGCGCAGGGTCGACTCGGTAACGTCTTCTCCGCCGACCTCGAGGTAATTCAGCCAGAACAGGGTCAGCAGCCAGATCTCTTCCGCGAAGAGCCCCAGTTCGTCCTCCTCCATGGGCCTGAGCACTCCCTGGGCGATGCTGCTTTTGATAGAGTGACGGACGAGCCGGAGCATGGCTTGATGGACCCTGAGATGCTTTTCGCGCAGAAGCGGGTCGCTGAGGATGAGAGAGGTCAGTTCCCGCTTGAAGAAGCGGTAGCGCCAGTTGAAGCGCTGGATCATCAGGAAGGTCTCTTCCATGGCCGCCAGGGAGCCGGCCGGATGCTCGGCGATAATCTGCTCGTAATCCTCGAAGCCCACCGCGTCCATCTGATCGAAGATCGCCCGGATGATCTCCTCCTTGTTGCGGAAATGGTAATAGAGATTGCCGGGGCTGATCTCCATGGCCGCTGCGATGTGATTGGTGGTGACCGCCTTGGTCCCCTTCTCGTTGAACAGGGTGATGGCAGTCTCGATGATCCGTTCCCTGGTAGTCATGGAAGGAGCATACGTCGGTTCCGCTCAGTAATCAAGATGGGCGGCACGCAGCCGGGCGAGAAATGTTCCGAACAGGCGCATGCGCAGCAACAGGCCGTGGAGCCCGAACTTCAGGAGCGTCGGCAGCGAGCGGTGAATCGGCACGGCCTTCCCGTAGAGGCCCGCCATTTCCTCGTAAAACTCGGGGAGCGGCAGCCGGGTCGGCAGCAGGGCGTGGAGCATGTCATACAACTCCGGTTTGGTGGAGAGGAGTTCGGCCTCCCGCGCGGCATGGAGCTCGGTTCCCGGCAGTGGCGTCATGACCGTGAAGGTGGCGTAGGTGAGCCGGAGCTTCCTGACATAGGCGACCAGGGCGCGGAAGTCGTCGCGGGAGTAGTCCGGGTCAACCATGAACGAGGCGTACATCATCACCCCGAGATCCCTGAGAATCGTTGCCGCCCTCGCCTGCTGATCGGTGGTGACACCTTTCTTCATGGCCGCCAGCCGCGCGTCCGAGAAATCCTCCATGCCTACGAACACCTGCTTCAGTCCGATGTCGGCCCAGGCGCGGAAGAGTTCCGGATGCCGCACAATGGTATCGACGCGGGCATAGAGAAAGTAGTTCTTCCTGATGCCGGCGGCCCTGATCCTGTCGGCCAGAAGCGCCATCCGCTTCGTGTCGCACATGGACTCGTCGTCGCAGAAAAAGACATTCGGCTCGGCGATCCCCTTCAGCTCCTCCACTACGCGGTCCGGGTCCCGCCGCAGGTAGGCGCCGCCGGTGATGGACCAGAGGGCGCAAAAGGTGCAGCGGGCCGTACATCCGAGAGAAGTCCTGATTGAGGCAAGGGGGGTGAACCACTCACTGAAATAGCCGGCGCGGTAGCGGGCCGTCAGATCCCGTGCCGGAAGGGGAAGTTCGTCAAGGGGGGTGTAGGGACGGGGCGGCGTGAACAGCATCCCTGCCGGTGACGGGACGCCGAGCCCGGCAATGTCCTTCAGGGGAGCGCCCCTCTCCCGGGCGGCGAGGAGTTCGCGCAGGGCGGCCACCCCCTCGCCGATCACTACGGCATCAAAGGCGCTTTCGTTGAAGTCCGCCGGCCGCACCGTGGCATGGTGCCCGCCCACCACGAGAAAGGAGTCCGGCAGCAGTTCGCGGACCTCCTTCGCAATCCGGTGCGCAATGGTGACCTGGCTCGTGAAGGCCGTCACTCCCACCACATCGGGGCGGAACTCGCCGAGTACCCGGGAAATGTCCGACTCCAGCCGCGCGTCGAGGAGGTACACCTCGTGGCCTTCGAGCCTGGCCCCGGCTCCAAGGTATTCCAGGGCAAGAGGCTCGAACAGGTAGACCTGATCCATCAGGGGATAGTGACTTGGGGGCTGGATGAGGAGAATCTTCATGGCCTGCACCTCCTAGAGTATTTACTCTATTTAGTGCAATTGCTCTATTATTGGCAAGCTTTTTTTACCGGAGCGACAGGCCCTCCTGGGGCGCCATCAGACGACAGACGTGGCGGTAATCCTCCGGCGTGTCCATGTCGATCAGGATTCCCGGATCAGCCACCGCCACGCAGCATACCCGGGCCGGATCGCACACCACCAGGTCCCGGAGGGTCAGTCCGTCCTCCAGTTCGGCCAGCACAGGCAGGGGGAAGAGAAGCGGATGCCCCCGTCGGCCGCCGTGGGTAGGAATGATGATCCGGCCGGGCTCCGTTGCGTGGCGATCCCGAAGGCGGGCAACGGTCCCCGCCGCCACCAGGGGCTGGTCGCAGAGGGAGACGATAACTCCGCCCACGGCACTCCCGAAGGCGTCACGTCCCGCCCGGACCGACGATGCCATGTCCCCTTCGCGGTCCGGGTTGACCACTACTCGCACGCCATGGCCGGCTGCGGCCCGGGCCACCTGCTCCCCATCAGCCGAGACGACCACCGCAATCTCTCCGACACCGCCCCTTCTCAGGGTGTCGAGGCAGCGCCCCAGCACCGTGGTGTTCCCCAGGGGCAGGAGCTGCTTGCACCGCCCCATGCGGATGGAGCGGCCGGCAGCAAGCAGCAGTGCCGCTACGGAGCCCCTCATGCCTGCCTCCTGAGCTTCACCAGCTGTCCCACGATACTGACCGCGATCTCCTCCGGGGTCTGGGCACCGATGTCGAGGCCCACCGGCGTCACCACCCGGGCCTGGCGTCCCGCCTCGTACCCCTCCTCCGTCAGGGTTTTCATGAGTGCCTCCCGTTTGCGGCGACTGCCGAGCAGTCCGATGAATCCGACTTCCGTGGCAAGACACCCCCGCACGGCATCGAAGTCATGAACATGTCCCGGCGTGGCAATGACCGCGAAACTCTCCCGATCCAGCGTCAGCCGCGCGAACGCCGCACCGACCGGGACGCAGACGATCTCATCGGCCCCCGGCAGTAGTGCCGGAACGGCGTATTCGGGGCGCTCGTCAACCACGATCACCCGAAAGCCGCAGCCGTGGGCAAGGGCCGTAACAGCCCGCCCCACGTGACCGGCACCGAACATGACCAGCAGCGGCCGACGCCCTTGGGGCTCTATAAAGACCGACATGCTGCCGCCGCAGGCGTAGCCGTGCTCTTCGGTCAGAACGAACTCCAGGGTGCGGGGTGCCCCCTCCGCCAGGGACGCTCGGGCCGCCGCCAGGGTGTCCTGCTCGACATGCCCGCCGCCGACGGTGCCCAGGGCGCTGCCGTCACCCCGAATGAGCATCTTGGCGCCTGCCTTGCGGGGTGACGAGCCCGAGCTCGCCACCACCGTTGCCAGCGCAAAAGGCTCGCCCAGCCGGGCGAGCCGCGCCATTTCCTCGTACAGTTCCAGATCGGTCACTGATATGTCCTTTTCGATTCGATGAGTTCAGCCCCTCAGGCGGCCCGGCCGCCGGCCCGCTTGACGGTTTCCGGTGTCAGCGGCAGCGATCTTACCCGGATGCCGCTGGCCGCGAACAGGGCATTGGCCACCGCCGGCGCGATCGGCGGCACCCCCGGTTCCCCGATGCCGCCCGGGTCCTCCCCGCTCAGGACGATGTGCACCTCTACCGTGGGCATCTCCGCCATGCGAACCAGGGGATAGTCGTCGAAGTTCCCCTGCTCGACCCTGCCGTTCCTGAGGGTTATGGCCCCGTGCAGGGCAGCGGAAAGGCCGAAGGTGATCCCCGACTCCATCTGGGCCTCGATGGTGTCAGGATTGACGATGCGACCGCAATCCACTGCGCAGACTACCCGGTGGACCCTGATCCGTCCGTCGCCGGACAGTGAGACTTCGGCCACCTGGGCAATGAAGCTGCCGAAGGACTCGTGCACGGCAATGCCCCGCCCACGGCCTTTGGGCAGTGGCTTTCCCCAGCCGGCCTTCCGGGCGGCGGTTTCCAGGACCTTCAGGTGACGCGGATGCTTCGCCAGCAGGGCACGGCGGTACTGGTAAGGATCCTTGCCGGCCGCGTGGGCAAGTTCGTCCAGGAAGCTCTCTACCACAAAGGCGGTGTGAGAATGTCCCACCGACCGCCACCAGAGCACCGGCACGGGATTCCTGGGGCTATGCAGCTCCACCTGGAGATTGGGGATGGCGTAGGGGGTGTCGGCGGCCCCCTCCACAGACGTATCGTCAATGCCGTTCCTGATCATCGCCTCGAAGGGGGTCCCGATCATGATCGACTGCCCTACGATGCAGTGATGCCAGGCCAGCGGATACCCCCTCCCGTCCAGACAGGCTGCCACGCGGTCGCGCCACAGGGGGCGGTAGAAGCCGGCCCGCATGTCGTCCTCCCGGGTGCGGATCACCATGACCGGTTTGCCGACGGTCTTGGCCACCTGTACCGCCTCGATCACGAAATCAGATGCCGGGCAGGCCCGGCGGCCAAAGCCGCCCCCCAGAAAAGTGGTCTCCAGAGTGACCTGCTCGGGCTTGAGTCCGGCCACCCGGGCCGCGGCATTGCGGTCGCCGGTCTGAAACTGGCTGCCGGTACGGATGAGGCAGCTGTCGCTCTGTAAATCCACGAAACAGTTCAGGGGCTCCATGGTGGCATGGGCCAGGTAGGGAACCTCGTACTCAGCCTCGAACCGCCGGGCGGCTTTCGCCAACTCGGCCGGGGCGTCGCCGTCCTTCCGGGCCACGGCGCCCGGGGTGGCTGCCAGGCGGGCATACTCCTCTCTCATGGCGTCCGTCGAGACCCGCGCCCCGTCCCCTTCGTCCCAGGAAATCGCCAGAGCCTCCCGTCCCTTCAGTGCCGGCCAGAAGCCGTCGGCCACCACCGCGACCCCCGCATCCACCGCCACCACGTCCAGAACGCCCGGCACCGCCTTAGCCTTGGCAGCATCGAAGCCTTTCACCGTGCCGCCAAAGACCGGCGGCCGGGCTATGAGGGCGGTCAGCATGCCGGGAGCCCGGACATCGATGCCGAATACGGCCGTACCCTTGATCTTGGCCGGACTGTCCAGACGTTTGAGCGGCTTCCCGAGAAGGGTCTTGGCGCCCGGTTTCAGTTTCGGCTCCTTGGGTACGGGCAGGGAGGCTGCCTTGGGGGCCAGGGTGCCGAAGCTGAGCTTCCGGCCCCCGGGACCGAGCACGAACCCCTTCTCGGCCCGGCAGGCAGCCGGCTCCACTCGCCATTCCTGCGCCGCCGCCGCGATCAGCATCTCGCGCGCCGCCGCGCCGGCAAGAGAAAGCCGGGACCACTCGGAGCGGACGCTGGTGCTGCCGCCGGTGACCATGATCGGCCCGAACTGGGTGTGGTTGTATTCCGGCGCCACCGGCGAGGGCCTGAAGGTCACCCGCTTCCAGTCGCAGCAAAGTTCCTCGGCCACCAGCATGGGGAGCGAAGTGTAGACACCCTGCCCCATTTCAGACTTGTTGACAATGACGGTTACGCGTTCGTCAGTGCCGATATGCAGAAAGGCGTTGGGCGTGAATGCCTCCGCCGTTGCAGCAGCGGCATCTCGTCGCCCCAGGGGGAGATGGCAGGCCAGCAGCAGCCCGCCGGCAGCCAGGGCACTGGTCTTCATGAACTGTCGGCGACTCACTCCATTGTCATTGCTCATGACCGGCTCCCTCCCTTCCGGGCCCTTCTGCCGCCGGCGGCATGAATTGCACGGCGGATGCGGCCGTAGGTTCCGCAGCGGCAGAGATTGCCGCTCATGGCGCTGTCGATGTCGGCGTCGGTGGGGCTGGGCTTGCTGGCCAACAGGGCCACGGCGGACATGATCTGGCCCGGCTGGCAATAGCCGCACTGGGACACATCCTGGGCCAGCCAGGACTTCTTGACCGGATGGTTCTCCGGGATGCCTTCGATGGTGACTACCTTTTTCCCCTGCACGTCACCGACCGGGGTGATGCAGGAGCGCTCGGGGCGACCGTCGATGTGGACTGTGCAGGCTCCGCAGAGCCCCTCGCCGCATCCGTACTTGGTTCCCGTAAGCCCCAGCTTATCGCGCAGCACCCACAAGAGAGGTGTGTCCGGGCTCACGTCCACTCGCTGCTCTTTTCCGTTCACCAGAAAAACAATCATGACGCGCCTCCTTTTCCCCGAGTCTCCGCAGAGATCCGGAGAAAAGTATAACGCTCAGCAGGGGTGCCGCAACAAACAGTTAAAATAAGGCAAAAAACTCCGCTGGAGAGCTCAGCCTATCCTCCGCTGGTGGACAAAAAAAATGCCCCGGATTCCTCCGAAGCCTTCCGTGACCACGCATCGCCGTTTTCACGCAACCTTCATGCGCATCGGCAGAAGTTCCTGCCTTTCTCCCCCTAACTCAGGTTGTCGTAGTCGCCGCTCGTGTAGGGGAACGTATCGTGCTTCACTTCATGGCTCAGGTCGGCAATGGTCCCGCACAGATCACACCGGTATTTGTCACCGATGGCCGTGTAGGAATCATGTCCGCATGCTCCGCTCCACGTCTTGATGTCGCATCTCTCCGTGGACGGACTGCCGGTTGTTGTTTTGCGTGTGTCCAACATGACCATGCACCCCCTTCCATATAATTATTGTATCACGGTTGGGGGCAAGGGGGCGCCGCCATCCTGGGCCCCGCGCTCAGTCGCCGTAGCCGCTGCCGAGTGCGGAAAAGGGGAGGTCCAGGTCGAGTTGGGGTACCTGCCGGGAAATCCAGGCCGTGAACGTATTACTGTTGGGTCCCGGGAAAGCCTGGTAGGTACCGGCCCACGGATAGGAGCGGGCCGCCCGGTCCACCGCGTCGATCAGTTCATCAACCCCTGCGCCCCGATGCTCTTTGAGCAGCCGGGGTTTTTCACCGAACCAGAAGCGGTCGGGCAGGTCCTTTTCGATGCGCACCACCGGCTGCCCCCGATGCAATCGCCACCCCACCACCTCGTACACGGTGTACCCAGGCTCACCGGTACCCTTAGCGGCGATCCATGTGTGGATCGCAAACCATCCTCGCCAGCCCCACGCCCGGGCGCCGTACACCTGGAGCACCGCTTCCTTCGTCACCGCCGGGTCCGGCGCGATGCCCGCAGGCTCACGACTGGCGGTGCGCCAATCCTTTCCGGAGATGCAGCCGGCCAGGGCTAGCATCACCATGCTGAGCAGCAGGATTCTTTTCAAGTGAGTCCTCCGAAAGAGAGTGAGGGAGATGCTGGAATTCCGAGGGCACGCAGACGGCAATTGACATCTCCGGAGTTGTGCCTGCCTGGCCCGAAACGCCGGGAATATTCATCAGTGGCTTGCGCACCGCGAAAATACGGTGCATAGTCTCTGGCATCACTGCAACCTCAGGGGAGGATCACATGAGCAGAACGGTATTCATCACCGGGGCGTCGGCGGGGTTCGGCGCGGCATGCGCCCGGCTCTTCGCCGACAGGGGAGACCGGCTGGTTCTGGCGGCCCGCCGGGAGGAACCGCTCCTGGCGCTCAGGGACGAATTGGCGCCGCGGACGGAGGTGCACGCCGTCACCCTTGACGTGCGGCGGCGCAAGGCGGTGCAGGATGCGATTGAGGGGCTGCCCGACGCTTTCAGCCAAATCGACATCCTCGTCAACAACGCGGGGCTCGCGCTGGGACTGGAGCCGGCCCACGAGACGAACCCGGACGACTGGGACGCCATGGTCGACACCAACATCAAGGGGCTGATCTACTGCACCCGCTTTCTCCTTCCGGGCATGGTGGCCCGCAACCGGGGACATATCGTCAACATCGGGTCGGTGGCCGGTTCCTGGCCCTATCCCGGCGGCAACGTCTACGGGGGCACCAAGGCGTTCGTGGAGCAGTTTTCCCGTAACCTCCGGGCCGATCTGCTGGGGAAGCAGGTGCGGGTCACCTGCCTGGCGCCGGGGATGGCCGAAACCGAGTTCTCCATGGTCCGCTTCAAGGGCGATGCGGAACGGGCGGCCCAGGTCTACGCCGGGACCCAGGCCCTCACGGCCGAGGACATCGCGGGCATCGTCGCCTGGGTGACGGAACTCCCGCCCCATGTGAACGTCAACGCCCTGGAGGTCATGTCGATCTATCAGTCGTGGGGGCCGCTGGCGGTCCATCGGGATGGGGCGAACTGACCCCCCGCCCGCCCGTATCGCCGCACTGCATTATCACCGCATCCCGCGCCGGGATGCGTACGCTACGGAGGAAACTAATCGTGTCAGAAACATCACCTCAACAGGGTGCCGAAAGCATCTGCCCGCCTGTCGACCTGAGCGGTGATGCCGGCTGGGTCCCCTTTGATGCACCGTCGCTGGTCGGCGAATCGCTCCGCTTTGTTTCCGGAGAGCCCGACGGCAACCGCTTCCGGGTTCGCTACTATCGCGACAGCGAACAGCATCTCCATGCCCGCATCTGGTTCGGCCCCGAGACCGAAGGCCCGCCGGGCCACGCCCACGGCGGGGCGGTCTCCGCCGTGATGGACGAAGCACTGGGCCTTGCCGCATGGGCCGCCGGCTACCCCATTGTAGTGGGGAACCTCAACATCAGCTTCCGCACCATGCTCCCCCTCCAGAAGGTAGTCACCGTGGAAAGCCGCGTCGTCTCCGCCCAGGGCCGGAAGGTCATGGTTCACGGCCGGCTCTTCTGCGGCGATGCGGTCTATGCGGAAGGGGAGTGCCTCTGCATCACCCTGCCGGGGCGCTGACCGGGCAGTCCCCATCTCCGGCGGAACCCGGACGGTCAGCCGCCCTCCCCCGGGTTCCGCCCCCCCCGAATGCCCGCCGGCCGGAAAGCTCCGTCAGTCCTTCAGCTCGAAGGAAACCTTCAACACCACCTGGTATTCAGCCACCTTGCCATCGGCACCGATGTGACCGCGGACTTCCTGCACCTCGAACCAAGAGAGCTTGTCAAGGGAGTTCCGGGCCCTGACCAGGGCCGTCTCGATGGCCCCCTCGATGCTCACGCCAGACACGCCGATGATCTCCACCTTCTTGTAGATTCTGTCCTTGCCGTACATGACTGCCTCCTTTCATCCCCGAGGGGCGGCTGCTACGGGACTCTGCCCGTTCGTTCAGGCACAAACCTGTGCGGCCAGGTCGTCGGCCAGCCGGCACAGGGTGGCGGATTCCTCCAGGCTGTCGATAAAGCGCCAGGGGATGCGCGAAAGGCCGACCTGGGCGCCGACCAGGGCACCGGCAAGCATGGCCCGGGCCTGGTTCTGGCCGCCGCCGTTGACGGCATGGAGGACCGCGGCCTCGAAATCGTCGCGGAAACGGGCCGCCAGATAGTAGACCGCCGGCAGAATGTGGTAGATGGCGCAGGGCATGCCGTAGACGACAGAGACCTTCCATGCTGGCTCGATCCGGACCTGGGGGTCCGCCGCGGCTGCCGCCATGTAGGACGGGGTCAGCAGGGCGTCGGGAGAAGCGAACTTGCCCGCCCGGGGGGGATCCGGCTCACCGGGGCGGGGCGGCTGCAGGTTGCCGGTGGTGACTGCGTGAAACGGCAGTTCCCCGCGCGCAACCAGCGCCATGAGCCTGGCCGACAGGTCTGCGTCGAGGGGATGCCCCCGCACCAGCATCCCCAGCACCGCACCGTAGGCGGTGGTCATTGACACGACGGTGTCGTCGATCTGGGTAAGGACGCAGTTGCCCGCCACGGCGGCGGCAAGGCGCGCGGGCTCGCATGCGTAGCGCACCGCAAGGGCGAGGGTCCGCTCCGCCGCCTCGGTGGTGTCGGCATGGCCGCCGGTCCTGCCCCACGGAAGTTTCAGCTCCACCCGCTGCCGCCACAACTCGCGGATGGACTGGCTGGTATAGCCGCCCGGACCGCACACGGGGGTCCCGTCCAGCAGCGGCAGCAACTCCTCATCCAGGCGGCGGCAGAAATCCGCCTCGTCATAGCCGCCGCACGCCACCAGGGAACGAAGCAGCAGTTTCAGGATGTACCCCGCCTGGGAAAGCTGGCCAGCTTTCAGTCCTGCATGGTAGCGGTCCGGCCGGGGGTCGGTATAGTCGGAGATCCACGGGCCGAAGTCCCGGCGCATCTCATCGAGATCGTAATACCAGTGGGGCCCCAGGCCCAGGGCCTCGCCCACGAAGGCGCCCATGACGGCGCCCGCGGCCCGGTCCCGGATGGTGGTTGCTTCAGACATGCTGACCCTCCCTCTCCGGTGGAGACGCGGGACCGACCTCGGCCCGCGGACAAAGACACCGGTCGTTATGGAAGGATAACAAGGACGGGGCATCAGTCAACGAAGCCTTGCGCATCGTCCCGCCGTGGTACACTTGAGGGACACGAACAAGCTGTCGCGGGAGGTTTCCATGCACCCGATCAAAACCCTTCGATTCCTGCTTGCCCACCTGTTCCTGCTGGCTGCTGCCACGGGCTGCAACGCCGCCCGGACGCTGCCGGCCGCCATCACGCTCCCCCCCGGATTCAGCATCGCCGTTTATGCCGACAACGTGCCGGGGGCCCGCTCCATGGCCCTCGGCGCCAAGGGGACCCTGTTCGTGGGGAGCCGTGGGGAGGGCAAGGTCTACGCCCTGGCGGACCGCAACAGCGACCAGGTGGCCGACGAGGTAATCACCATCGCCAAGGGGCTGCAGATGCCCAACGGTGTGGCCTTCCGAAACGGCTCCCTCTACGTTGCAGAGGTGAGCCGGGTGCTGCGGTACGACGCCATCGAAGAGCGCCTGAAAAATCCCCCGCCGCCGGTCGTCGTCAACGACTCCTTCCCGGACAGGACCCACCACGGCTGGAAATTCATCCGTTTCGGCCCCGACGGCAGGCTCTACGTGCCGGTGGGGGCCCCGTGCAACGTCTGCGAGGAAAAGGACCCCCGTTTCGCCACCATCATGCGAATGAATCCGGACGGCACCGGCCTGGAGATCTTCGCCAACGGAGTCCGCAACACGGTGGGCTTTGACTGGCACCCCCGCACCGGCGAACTCTGGTTCACGGACAACGGCCGCGACTGGCTGGGGAACGACCTGCCGCCGGACGAGCTCAACCGGGCGCCCCGGTCCGGTCTCCACTTCGGTTTTCCCTATCGGCACGGCCGCGACATCCCCGACCCCGAATTCGACGCAAAGCGCAAGCCCGACCAACTCGTGGCGCCGGAGATGGAGCTTGGCCCCCACGTGGCAGCCCTGGGCATGCGCTTCTACAACGGCACCATGTTCCCCGAACGCTATCGCAACCAGATCTTCATCGCCGAACACGGCTCCTGGAACCGGAGCGAACGGATCGGCTACCGCGTCGTCCTGGTGCGCCTCGAAGGGAACCGCGCCGTCTCCTACGAGCCCTTTGCCGAGGGATGGCTTGACAACGACAAGGTCTGGGGCCGGCCCGTTGATGTGCAGGTAATGCCCGACGGCAGCCTGCTCGTTTCCGACGACAAGGCCGGGGCCATCTACCGCATCAGCTACCGGCAACAGCCGCTGGCCCATGGCGCGCAGTGAGTGCATCTCCTGCATACTTAGCCCCCCTGCGAAGGGATCACCCGCTTGGGGCCGTTGCAGCCGATCTTTGCCACGTTGCACGAGCCGCAGGATCAAACCGCCACAAATGCCGGCACACGCTTGTATTCCGTTCCTAAAGAAAGAGGGGACACCATGGCACCCGACACACAATGACAAAGGCGGTCCTTGATGGGCCGCCTGTCTTAACACAAGATGTCGCCGAGGCACTCTCCGCGATACTTACTTTTTTTTGGTCATCCGGGGGGGGCGAGAAGGCTTTGCCACAACAGCAGCTTCAGGTGGAGGAACATATGAGTCCGGGGCAGCGGGTTCGAGCGTACAGAAGTACGATGCCGCTATCTTGCGGCTTTTTCCGTCACTGAACTGGATCATTGCCAAGGTAGCCGTCACTTCCAGAACCTTGCCGGAGCCCCATCCCAGCCCACCAGTGTGACTAACAATATTACCGACTTTAATAGTCATTTGAGTAACCCCGCTTTCTTTTATTGAGGTGAATGATTTGTCAAAACCTCCGGAACCTGATAATGCGTAGAAAACAAATCCTAGAATCCAACAATACTCCTATTTAGTTTAAAACCATACAATAATATTTCTATCGATCAATTAATGTTATATACAATCTATTTATTATCCATAAAATACTTACAACACTCTCAATATACTAGGAATTTTCAATAGCCACATCAAGCTAATGAAAGAAAAATCCCTTCATGATGTATTGGCAATCTACTCAAAATAGCCCTATTTGCTCCCTCTAAATAATATAAATAGGTTGACTTACCTGGAACAAAACTGTTAGGTTCGATACAAGTTCGGCATGACGCCTGACAAAAACAACAGGAAGTATCAGGAGAAAGTACACACATGGTAAACGGTACGGTAAAATGGTTCAACGACAGCAAGGGGTTTGGTTTTCTTGAGCAGGAAAATGGTGAAGACGTGTTTTGTCATTTTTCCGCCATTTCGGGTGACGGATTCAAATCCCTTACTGAAGGCGATAGAGTAACGTTTGAAATCACCAAGGGGCCGAAAGGCCTCCAGGCTGCAAACGTGACCAGAGCGTAACCGCTTGTCCCCAGCAGACAAAAAAGCCCCGGGTACCCCCGGGGCTTTTTTGTCTCTGAAATTTCGGTCCACGACATTAAATCCGCGGCAGCATCGGTTTCCTTGATGGAAATCCCGGCTAACCCTGCACAGGAGTGATGATTCAATGGCTAAACCCAATTTTCAGTTTCAGAAAAGGCAGAAAGAGTTGGAACGGAAGAAAAAAATGGAGGAAAAGCAGCAGCGAAAGCTCGCAAAAAAAGATCGTCTGCCTGGCAGCATCGAGAGCACCTCTCCCGGCGGGGAAACCGAATGACAACGGCAACAGACCGGTTGACCGCCTTTCGTTCACCTTAACACCGCAAGGCTTCAGCGGAGTCTCGGGAGAACGGCATGGTCAGCAGATTGCCACGCATGCCCCGCTTCTCTTCCAGAAAACCCATATCGTCAGACTGCTTTCCTCACCTTGAAGAAACGCCCCTTGATCCTGTGTCCCCTCAGAAAGTTCAAGGCCTGCTCACTGCTCTGCCGCGCAATGGCCACGTAGGTAAAGAAATCGAACACATCAATCTTCCCCACCTCGCTGGCCGGCATACCTCCCTCTCCGGTGAGTGCCCCCAGAATATCACCGGGCCGCAGCTTGTTTTTGCGGCCCCCGTCGATGCAGAGCGTCACCATGGGGGGCAGCGGCGGCTTCGCCGTTAGCGGTGCCAGCGTGGACAGGTCGCCACGGGCGATAATGCTGCCGGGCACATCCGCGATGGCTGCAATCAGACGGCTTTCCCGGGGCGTTACCAAGCTTACGGCCAGCCCCCGCTCCCCGGCGCGACCGGTGCGGCCGATGCGGTGGGTATGGACCTCCGGATTGCGGGTCAACTCGTAGTTAATCACCGCCGAAAGCTCCTTGATGTCCAGCCCCCGGGCGGCAACGTCGGTTGCTACCAGCACCGATGCGCTCCTGTTGGCAAACCGGACCAGCACCCGGTCCCGCTCCCGCTGGTCCAGGTCACCATGGATGGCCAGTGCGGCATACCCCCGGACGGCCAGGGCATTGGCCACCTCCTGGCACTCCAGCTTCGTGTTGCAGAAGATGAGAGCAGACTCGGGACGATAGTGCCCGAGAATCCGCTCGACCGCTTCGATCCGCTGGCCGCTGTCCACCTCGTAGAATACCTGCTCGATGGCCCCCTCCCCATGGACCTCGTCCACGCTGACCTCCACCGGCTCCCTCTGGACCCCGGCGCTCATGGCGGCAATGGAGTCCGGGTAGGTGGCGGAAAAGAGGAGAGTCTGCCTCTTGGGCGGGGCGGCGGCGATCAGGGCACTGATGTCATCCTGGAACCCCATGTCGAGCATCCGGTCCGCCTCGTCCAATACCAGGGTCCGCAGCGCGGAGAGGTCAAGGCTGCCGCGCCGCAAGTGATCCAGCAGGCGGCCGGGTGTGCCTATCACCACATGGGCCCCATGCTCCAGCGAACCCAGCTGGGGCCCGAAGGGAACACCGCCACAGATGGTCAAGATCTTGATGTTGTCGGTGAATCGAGCCAGACGCCGCAGTTCCTTGCCCACCTGATCGGCCAGCTCACGGGTCGGGCAGAGCACCAACGCCTGCACCCGGAAGGATAATGCATCCAGACGCGACAGCAGTCCGATGCCAAAAGCCGCGGTCTTGCCGCTACCGGTCTTGGCCCTGGCGATCACATCCTTGCCGGCCAGGATGAGCGGCAGGCTGTGGGCCTGAATCGGTGTCATCTCGGCATAGCCGAGGGAGGCCAGGTTCCTGAGCATGGGGGCTTTCAGGCGAAGCGACGAAAATGCTTTCGGATTCATGGGGACACTCCCGTTCTGCGCCCACAAAAAAACCACAGGGCCGGCCCTGTGGTTCAGACGCTTGCCAGATATACCACGCTGCGACCAAGGGATCAATCCAATAAGCCAATCAATGTGGTGACCTTCCCCCGGAACGAGATATAGTTGAATCAAGACGGTTCAGCGCAGACAAAAGGGATATCAGATCATGGCAAATCCATTCGTCCATGTGGAACTGGCTACCAATAAGCCAGCAAAGGCCAGAACCCTCGGGGCGCCCCTGCGCTCTGACAGGCGAACCCGAAGCAATTGAAATCCTGGCAGGATACTGATTTGGTGTCCGGAAAGAAGCTGCACCATGAACACGATAGCGGAATCAATGACCTCCACCAAGAGAGACCTTGTCATCACCCGCACGCTCCCGAACCACACCGTACCACCCGAGAGCCCGGCACAGCCATGACCTCCCTCCGCCGCAACATCTCCCTGCTCTATGCCTTCTCCTTCCTGCAGATGACCCTGTTCCCCATGGCGGTCATCACGCTCTTCTGGAAGATCGGACAGAGCCTGTCCGAGATCCTGCTCCTGCAGGGCATCTTCGCCGTGGCCATGGTGGTGATTGAATGCCCCTCCGGCTACTTCAGAGACCGGATCAGCTACCGGCGGAGCAAGGCCCCGTGAACCGGAGGGCGAGAAAGCCGGCTGTCCCGCGTCCCGCGCAGGAAACGGCACGCCGTGCCGTCATCACGCTGATCCGCAACCACCCCCTCTCGGCCAGGGATATCTCGGGGCAGGCACACATGACGGAAAAAGATGTCTACAGCCACCTGGAGCATATCCGCCTCAGCATTCACGCCACCGGGGAGTTCCTGGAAATAACCCCAGCCGAGTGCCGCTCCTGCGGCTTCGTGTTCTCCAAACGCGACCGCCTCACCCCGCCCGGCAGATGTCCCGTCTGCCGGGACGAGTTCATCTTCGAGCCGCTGTTCGCAATCCGCCGGCGGGAGGATCGCAGCAGGGAATAGGTCATCTTCCCGCATCCCTCCCGCCGCGACAGTGATACAATGGAACCATGGAAAGGAGATGATCGTCATGTCGCAAGGCGAAAAAATTCATGAGCCGACGATGCAGGCCGAGCCCCAGCAAGAGCACCTCTGGCTGCAGCAACTGGTCGGCGACTGGACCTACGAAGCCGAAGCACTGATTGAACCGGACAAACCCTCCGAAACATGCACGGGGAGCGAAACCGTTCGCCCCGTGGGAGGTCTCTGGATTCTGGCCGAGGGAACGGGCGGGATGCCCGGGGGGGGGAGACGCGACCATGCTGCTTACCCTAGGCTATAATCCGCAGAAGCAACGGTATGTGGGAACCTGGGTCGGGTCGATGATGACCCATCTCTGGGTGTATGACGGCGAACTGGACAAGGACGGGAAGACCTTGACCCTAAACAGCGAGGGCCCTGATTGTTCCGCCGAAGGGAAAATGACGGCGTTCCGGGACGTGATCGAGCTCAAGAGCCGCGACGAGCGCACTCTCACCTCGTACATGCTGACCGGCGACGGCACGTGGCTGCGGGTCATGACGGCACGCTACCGGAGGGTTGCTTGAAGGGGGAAAACGGTGCGCAGGGGGGGCTGAACGAGTCCTTTGACAAGCCGGCCGTAATCCTGGGACGGGAGAGGAAAGGACCATGAGGGACACGATCCTCGGGTTGGTGCTGCTGGTGCTGGCGGCACCCGCCGCTGCCGGTGAAATGTTCTGCCAGAAATGTTCTACACAGCCATGACCTCCCTCCGGCGCAACATTCCCCTGCTCTATGCCTTCTCCTTCCTGCAGATGACCCTGTTCCCCATGGCGGTCATCACGCTCTTCTGGAAGGACCAGATCGGGCTGAGCCTGTCCGAAATCCTGCTTCTGCAGAGCATCTTCGCCGTGGCCATGGCGGTGATGGAATACCCCTCCGGCTATATCAGCGACCGGATCGGCTACCGGGCGGCCCTGACCGCGGCCTCGGCCCTGGGAATCGCGGGATGGGCGGTCTATACGGCGGCCACATCGTTCAGGGACGTCCTTATCGCCGAGATCCTCCTCGGCATTGCCACCTCGTTCATCAGCGGCACTGACAGTGCACTCCTCTATGAATCCCTCAAGGAACAGGGGGAAGAAACGGCCTATGCCCGCCACGAAGGGCGCTCCACCTTTTTCGGCCAGACCGGTGAGGCAGCCGGGGCGCTCTTTGCCGGCGTCCTCTATGCCCGCTATCCCCTTCTTCCATTTTTTCTGCAGGTGGGGGTCTGGGTGCTGGCCCTTTTCCTGACGCGCAGACTGACCGAGCCCGCACGGGAGCGGCACCACCAGGCCAGCCATCTGAAGGAGGCACTTGCCTCGGCCAGCTACGTTTTCGTCCGCAACCGGCGCCTGCGCGCCACCATCCTGCTCAGCATCGCGCTCGGCCTCGCCTCCTTCTATCCGGTCTGGCTGATCCAGCCCTACATGCGCGACAGCGGCGTGCCCCTCGCCTCCTTCGGCCCGATCTGGGCCGGGGCTAACCTGGTCGTGGCCCTCTTTGCCGTACTGAGCCACCGGGTGCGGGCCGGGCTGGGGGACCGCCCGATGCTCCTGCTCCTGGTGCTGCTGGTCTGGGTCGGCTACCTGGGGCTGGGTTGGACGGCGGGGGCATGGAGCTTTCTCTTCTACTACCTGCTCACGGCCATGCGGGGGATGCGGGGGCCACTCCTCCTCCACCTGGTCCAGGACGAAATCCCCTCGGCCAACCGGGCCGGGATGCTGTCGCTGCAGTCCCTCTGCTTCCGGCTCCTGTTCGCCTGCACCGCCCCCCTGGTGGGACGCTATGCCGATGCCGCTGGCGCGGGCGGCACCTTCCGTCTCCTCGCCGCAGCCTACCTGCTCGTTCTGCCGCCGCTGGTCTATCTCTTCTTCAGGCACCTGCACGCGGATGGCTCCTCTGCCTGCAAGGGCGGGACTTGAGTTCCGCACGGCGGCACCGTGCTCCTCACTCTTCGTCGAGATTCAGGAGCGGCGGCAATTGGTGAATGCCGTCCAACAGCCACCGTGCCGCGCCGAAATCGCCCCCTTGATTCATGGTGCCCGGGATCGCGGCCACGGCAAGCCCGGCCCGGGCCGCGGAGGTGACGCCCCGTTCCGAATCCTCGATGGCCAGGCAGCGGCCGGGGTCGAGCCCGGCGCGGGCACAGGCCGCCAGGTACGGTTCGGGATCGGGCTTCGACGCGCCGTAGTCCTCGCGGGTGAGGATGAAATCGAAATAGTGGAGCAACCCGCTCCCACGGTGCATCTGCAGGAAATTCACCCGCCGGCAGCTGGTGACGATCGCCATGGGGAGCCGGCCGTGGAGCCGCTCCAGGGTATCAAGGACCCCCGGCATTACCCGCGCCTCTTCCCCCAGCAGCCGGAAGTATATCTCGTCGCGGACCAGGCGCAGGTCATCCGCTGCCCTGTCGTCCCGCCCCGGCCCGGCGGCGAGATCGAGCACGCTCTCACCCCGGCGCAGGGAGATCCGGCAGAAGTCGTCGAGGGAAAGCTCTACGCCCACCCGTGCCAGGGCCTCGGCATTGGCACGGTAGTAGAGGTGCTCGGTCTCCATCAGCACCCCGTCGTTGTCCCAGAAAATACCGTCGAACATAAATCTCCCCTATCCCGTTTGGCAGGTGGCGTTGAAGCGACGCCACCATCAAGCTTAAAATCCTCCGCGTTTGTCAGTCAAGGCCCAATGTCCCGGCAACGCACGCTCCGCACCCGGACGGTCTACCCGCAACGGCAGCCGATGGGTCGCGCTCTGAAATCGGTGTGCGGCACCGGCGAACTCCGGAAAAATGTTGACAAATTCTCATTGCAGTGCTATCCATGCGGAAAAATCAGTTGCGATAGACGACAATACTCAACCATTCGCGAGAATGGGGCGGAAAGCCTACAGGGTCTCACCGAGACAGCCGGGTTGCCGAAATATCACAGGATATCGGCCCCGGCTTTTTTGTTGCGCGAGTCAGTGAGAGGTGCGCCCGAACAGGCACCGGATCGTGCCGGTTCCCATCGACAACGAACACGGCACGACAACTGCTGGTGATAAACGATAATACTAAACCATCCGCGAGGATGGGGCGGAAAGCCTACAGGGTCTCACCGAGACAGCCGGGTTGCCGAACTATCACAGAATATTCGGCCCCGGCTTGTTTATTTTCATGAGACAGAAAGGTACCCGTGTAACCCATGCGCAGAATCGTTACGCTGCCAACCGTGGCCTACTGGCTTCGTTCCGCTGTCCTGGGCATCTGCGTCATTGCCCTCACGGGCTGTGCCGCCACCCGGCAAGCCTGGTTCTCACCGGTCCACCCTGAAAGCGAACTTGAACGGAACCGGTTCCAGGTTGCGCCGGGAACTGACGTCATCGGCCGACTGGGGCTGGTCAAACTCGAAGAGGGGGATACGCTGCCGGATGTGGCGCGGCACTTCAGCGTGGGCATCAATGCCATCAGCGCAGCCAATCCGGGGGTTGATGTGTGGCTGCCCAAGGCAGGCCAACGCATTACCCTGCCCCTGAACTTCATCCTGCCGGATGCCCCCCGGAAGGGAATCGTGATCAACCTGGCCACCATGCGGCTCTTTCAGTTCAAGGAAAACGGCGGAGCCCTGGCCGTGTCGACCTACCCGGTCGGAATCGGGACCAAGGAGCGGCCCACCCCCCAGGGACCGACACGCGTGGCGCGCAAGGCCAGCCGGCCGACCTGGTATGTGCCCGCCTCCATCGCCGAAGATCACCGGAAAAAGGGGGACATTCTCCCTGCCCGGGTACCGCCGGGGCCGGAGAACCCCTTGGGAGACTACGCGCTCTATCTGAGCAGGTCGGGCTACCTGATCCACGGCACCAACAAACCGGCCAGCATCGGCCTGAAGGCATCCAATGGCTGCATGAGGCTCTATCCGGAACATATCGAGGTGCTGTTCCGGGATACGGCGGTCAACACCCCGGTGCTCATAGTCAATCAGCCCTATCTCATCGGCCAGCGCGACGGCGTGCTCTACATGGAAGCCCACACCCCCCTGGAGGATTCGGGCACCAGTGAACTGGCCCGGATCCATGCGAAGCTGAAATCCTTTGAAAGCGCATCGGCGCGAACGCTTGACTGGGACAAGATCAAACAAGTCCAGGCCGAGGCCCGGGGGATTCCCGTCCCTATTCTGGAGCTGAGGCCGGGAGCGGAGCAAGAGGCGGCCTCGCCCCTGAGAATCGAGCACCCGGCAGCGCTGTATGGCAGGCCGGAGCTGCCGGCGCTCAAGCTGGACGCATGGTATGTCATGGTCGGCGACATGCGCGACGAAATGGAAGCCCGGAGGATGGCCGCCATCATCAACCATCAGGGGCCGCCGATCCCGGCCCGGGTGCTGTCGAAGGATTCGAGCTACCGGATCATCGCCGGCCCGTTCAGTGACGACGGCAAGGCCAGGGATGCGGCCAAACGGTTGAAAATCGACCTTGACATAGACGGCATCGTGATCGAACCCGGCAGGACCATCTGACCTGCCCCGCCCTATCGAACCGAAGGGAGGTGATGCGGGACAACGGGACGTCCCTCGGCAACCCTCGGAGTACACTACACAAACAGGAGGTATGTGTTATGAAGACAAGACTATCGGTAATCTCGGTGACGCTGATTCTCGCCGCTGCCTTGGCCGGCTGCGCGACATCCAGGGAAATGGAGCAGGTACAGGCCGACCAGCGCCTGCTCGACGCGAAGATCGAACAGGCGCTGCAGGAAGCGCAGGCCGCCAAAGCCGCGGCAGACGCGGCAAAACTGGAGGCGCAGGACGCCACCACCCGTGCCGAAAGCGCCGAAAAGGCCGCCCAGGAACGGGAACGGCTCGCCGATGAAAAGGCGAAAAAGGCCGATGCCGTGTTCCAGAAATCCATGAGGAAATAGCGTCTCTCCGCTCCGGGCAGCGACGTGCCGAGGCCGAAATCCCCGTCTCGTCGCTGCCCGCCGGCTGAACCCGTTCGAGCCACTCACACCTGCCGGGACGGCCGGTTCCCGGCACATCATATTCCTGATGCTTCCGCCATGGAGTAACGGCATCTATGACATTCACACGACACAGGATGGCTGCGCGCTTTTTCCCGGTCTGCATCTGCTGCATGCTGCTTCTCTGCGGCTGCAGCCACCATCGGGCCGCGTCGATCTTCCAGGAGGCGAACGACCTGTTCTCCCAGGGGAACTACAGCGCCTCCCTCGACGCATATACCCGTATTGGCGAAACCCATCCCGCCGCGAAAGACCGGGTGCTGTTCGAAAAGGGATTCATCCATGCCTATCCCAGGAATGAACACAAGGATTACCAGAAAGCCCTGGAGTGCTTCGAACAGCTGGTCAGGGAGTTCCCGGAGAGCAGGTACCGGCAGGACAGCGAGCGGATGATCTTCGGCATCAACACCGTCGTGCTCAAGGACGGCACCATTGCCGCGCAGCAGGCCCGCATCGAAGCGCTCAGGCAGGATCTCGACGACAGAAACAAGGACATCGCCGCCCTGCGGGAAACGATTAAAATCCTCGAGCAAAAGGTATTTGCCATTGCCACCCGGAAGGGGGCGGTGGACAAAATCCTGATTGAAAAGAAAGACCGCAGGCTGTCGCTGCTCTCAATGGGCGAGGTGATCAGGACCTACAAGGTAGCCCTGGGGGGCAACCCGGTGGGCCCCAAGGAACGGCAGGGCGACAACAAGACCCCGGAGGGGTCCTACGTCATCGAGGGGAGGAACAAGGGCAGCCGCTATCACCTGTCCCTGCGCATCTCCTATCCGAACGAAAAAGATAAAAAGCGGGCACGGGAGATGGGAGTCTCTCCGGGCGGGGACATCATGATTCACGGCATCAAGAACGGGCTCTCGCAGGTCGGCGCCGCGCACGCCGAGGTGGACTGGACCCAGGGGTGCATCGCCGTAACCGACGAAGAGATTGAGGAAATTGCAGAGGCGGCGCCCAACGGGACGGTGGTCGAGATCAGGCCATAGCAGAGACTGCCACGGCCAAGAAGCAGCCGCTTCGGTACCCCCGGGTCAGGGCAGGTAGGGTGATCCGGCTATTTCCACCTGGGTCAGGAAGAGCCGGGTGTCGAACTCCAGTTGGTGATAGCGGGGCTCCATATACTCGCAGAGCTGGTAGAACGCCTTGTTGTGCTCCTTTTCCTTCAGGTGCGCCAGCTCGTGCACCACAATCATCTTCAGGAACTCCAGGGGTGCTTCCCGGAAAATGGACGCGATGCGGATCTCGTGCTTTGCCTTGAGCTTTCCCCCCTGCACCCGCGAGACAAAGGTGTGGGTTCCCAGGGCATTCTTGATCGCATGGATCTTGCCATCATACAAGACCCGGCTGAGCGGCTGGGCGGTGCGCATGAATTCGTTCTTGACCGCGACGGTGAAGTCATAGAGGGCCCGGTCGGTCCTCACGTCGTGCACCGTCGGATACCTCTGCACCAGGACTTCGCCCAGGCGGTTCTCCGTTACCAGGTGTGCCACCTGGGCCGTCAGCTGCGGCGGGTAGCCGGTCAAATACTTCAAACGATGCATCTGCAGGTGTTCCCTTCCCGGTTGTTGCCGCGCGGATCGTGCGTGTCCGCCGGGCGACCACGCTTCTTTCCCATTGTGATTCAGCCGGCTCCCGCATTTCAACGAAAGAAACGGCACTGGCGGCCGATCGGCCGCCATGCACATTCCCATAGGCATCAGCGGATGAAGCTCATGTACGTCTTCGTTTCCCGCTCCGGCGGGGTGACCGCACCCTTGCCGTGCTCCACCAGCTTCAGCAGCCAGGCCATGTTTTTCCCCAGCACCCGCATGATCTGGACCCCTTCCTCGTCCTGGGTCGCCTCGCCCGGAGCCCGGCCGTGGATCACGTTCCAGTAATTGGACGTCGGCACCAGCATCTCGGCATAGGTCAGGAAGTTGTTCAACTGGTTAAACGTCGGGATGCCGCCCGAACGGCGCACCGCCACCACCGACGCGCCGACCTTGTGCCGCAGCATGCCGTCGTTGACGCCGGTCACGTAAAAGGCCCGGTCCAGGAACGACTTCATCGTGCCGGCAATGGCGGAATAGTAGACCGGCGAACTGATGATGATCCCGTCGGCCTGCTTCATCTTCTGGATCCACTCGTTGACCTCGTCGCCCGGCAGCACGCAGCGCTCGTTCTTGTTCTTGGCGCACTGGCCGCAGGCAATACAGCCCCGGACAACCTTGTTGCCCACGTGGACGATCTCGGTTTCGATCCCTTCACTTTCCAGTTCCGCAGTCACCATCTTCAGCGCATGCCAGGTATTCCCATCCGCCTTGGGACTGCCGTTAAACGCGACCACCTTCATATCGCTACCCTCCCGTGCAAATTGCGGTTCACTTTCCCAACCGATTGGGCTATCTTTGCCCATAGGTGCTAATCCGTCAATTACGTACTTATTCGATACGTAGTTATTTCAAAGATACATAGTTCCTTTTTAGGAACCATCATGGAGCGCGGCAATGAGCACGACATCGTCAGACCGCCTGGTCTATCGGGGAAAAGAGTACACCTGCGGCATCGACGTCACCCTGGCGGTGGTTGGTGGAAAATGGAAGGCCTCGATCCTCTGGCACCTGGCCCAACAGACCATGCGCTTTTCCGATCTGCAGCGGCAGTTCTCGGACACCACGCGCAAGATGCTGACCCAGCAGCTGCGCGAACTGGAAACCGACGGACTGGTACACCGGGAGGTCTATCCCCAGGTGCCGCCCAAAGTCGAATACTCCCTCACGCCAAAAGGGATGAGCATTTATCCCATCCTCCAGCAGATGTGCAGCTGGGCGCGTGAACATTTGCGGGATTGAGAGGGCGCCGGGAAGGACCTCGTTGTATGAATAACAGTAAAGGCGGCCCCGTGGCCGCCTTCTTCATGAGACGTGACGTCTCCGGGATGCGTGTCTGCCCGCAGCTTACCGTCTCCCGCGCTTTCTCCCCTTGGTCGCGGCGGTCGGCGCGGCGGTGGTAAATTCGGGCTCATAGCCCACCACGAAACTGTCGGTGGCCGTGTTGCGCATGCCCAGAAAATGCTCGTTGTTCTTGTCAAAGGGACAGATGGGCGTGCTGCACGGTTCGAAACCGAACCGGCTGTAATAGGCGGGTTCACCCAGAACGAAGAGGGTCCGGCTGCTGATTGCCTCCTGGCGCAGGGCGAACCTGAGCAGCTCCAGCCCTACCCCGCGCCCCTGGAACTCCGGGGCCACGGCCATGGGGGCCAGGTGCAGGCCGCAGACGTCGCGGCCATGGTAGGCATTGGTAAAGGCGATGTAGGCGATGACCTTGCCGCCGATGATGCAGGCCCATTCGTGGATGGACCTGTCGTTTTCGTGGAGTTTCTGTACCAGCGCGGCTTCATACTCGCTGCCGGGAAAGGAGCTGCGCAGAAGCGCGTAGATCTTGGGACGGGCCTCGATGGCCGGTTTCTGAATCTTCATTTCTATCCTTTATTCGCCGCCGAGCTTTGCGGCGACCTTATCCCGGTACTCGGGAAAGTCGTCCAGGTTCATGGGGCGGTTACGCATCATGGCGAGCTTGAGCAGCTTGAAGTCCAGCTCCCGTCGCCGCTGACGGCGCTCCTCGCTCTCCTCCAGGGAGTTCACCAGCTCACGGAGCGAGACGATCTCCTTGCGCAACTCCACCTCGGGCGGGACAAAACCCGCATTCTTCAAAATCCGGTAGGCCATGCGGAGCTCGGCCGGCACGCCGGAAAGGTCCTCGTCCATGGCCAGCAGCTTGCCCGCGCCGACGAGGTTGCTCAACTCTCCCCGCGCCATTGCCTCCTGGATCTTTCGTTCCGCCATGGTTGCCAGAATGTCCATGAGTGACAAGCTCCCGGGCGTCATTGTGGCCCAGTTTGCTTCGATATTACAAGCCCGAATGCGGAGACCGCGGCGCTCTGACCACCGGATGCCGGATGGCACGGAGGTGACGGCTGCGGGCCTATGCCGGCGCGGCCCCGCCGTCGGCCATGATCCCCCGGGTAAAGATGGCAACGTACTGGCGGATCAGTTCCTCGTCCTGGTCCGGCGAGTGGCTGGTGAGCCCCTCCGTGGCCAGGGTGCTGAGGAAGAAGTAGTTGACCATACCCGCCAGGGCCAGGGCGCTGTTCACGGCGTGGAGATCCCGGCGGAAGAGGCCGCGCGTCATCCCCGCCTCGATGCTCTCCGCCAGCAGGCGGATCACGGAGGCGATGGCGGGGGAAACGATTGCAGCGAAGCAGGGGGTTGGGTTGGTGAGTTCACTGGTGTAGAAGCGGAGGAGCTGGGGGTTGTTCCGGTGGCGCTGGATGGTCCAGCGGAGGTAGGCTGTCATGACCGCCAGGGGATCCCCCGCCTGGCCCCGGATGTCGTCCAACTGGCCGAAGCAGGCGAACTGCTCCTGGAGCACCGCCGCGTAGAGCCCCTCCTTGCCGCCGAAGTGGTAGGAGATCATTGAGATGCTGGCGCCGGCGGCCTGGGCGAGCTCCCGGATGCTGACGCCGTAGAACCCCTTCTGGGCGAAGAGCTCCGTTGCCACCTCCATCAGCCTGCTGCGACAGTCCGCTCTGGTCATCCCGTTCCGCCCCCCTTACGTTGTCAGTGACAAAGAGTATCAAAGCCGCCGCCGAAAGCCAAATCCAATCCCACTACACATACTGTTTACCGAATATTGTTGCACCCTCGACAATGCTATTGCTATGATGCAATCGAACGAACGTTCGATCATGTCGAGCGCTCGCATTCACCGACGACACCGCCAACCCGGTGCCACGGACAACACAATGCAGGGTGAGGAGGAAGGGAACCGTGTCGGAATTGCACAGAAGAATCAGGAAGACGAATCTCCATGAGCGGATCAGGACGGTAGAAGAGGTCATCCCCCTCTTCCAGGACGGCATGAACCTGGGCTGGTCGGGCTTCACCCCCGCCGGCTACCCCAAGGCGGTACCCATCGCCCTGGCGGACCATGTGGAGAAGAACGGGCTGCAGGGGAAGCTGCGCTTCAACCTCTTCATCGGCGCCTCCGTGGGCGTCGAGACGGAAGACCGCTGGGCCTCCCTGGACATGATCGACCGCCGCTGGCCCTACCAGACCGGCAAGAACATCCAGGCCGGCATCAACTCCGGCCGCATCCGCATGGGTGACCGCCACCTCTCAATGTTCGCCCAGGATTTGGGGTACGGCTTCTACACCAAGGAGAACGGCGGCCGGCTGGATCTGGCCATCATCGAGTGCTCCGCCATCACCGAGAACGGCGGTCTGGTGCTGACCGCCTCCTGCGGCGCCGTCCCCGAGATCGTCCAGATCGCCGACAAGATCATCATCGAGATCAACACCGCCATCCCCAACTATGAAGGCCTGCACGACATCATCGAACCCGTCAGCCCTCCCAACCGGCTCCCCTACCTCATCAGCCGGGTGGATGACCGGGCCGGATCTCCCTACGTCCGCGTCGATACCGACAAGATCGTCGCCATCGTCGAGTCCACCCATCCGGACAACGGCCGCGCTTTTGCCGAGCAGGACGACACCTCCGAGGCCATTGCCAACAATATCCTGGACTTCTTCCAGGCAGAGGTGAAGGCGGGACGCCTCCCCAAGAACCTGCTGCCGCTCCAGTCCGGCGTCGGCTCCATCGCCAACGCCGTTATCGGCGGTCTGGCCAAGGGCCCCTTCTCCGGCCTGAGGGTCTGGACCGAGGTACTGCAGGACACCATGCTTGACCTCTTCGACTCCGGCAAGCTCGATTTCGCCTCCACCGTCTCCCTCTCCTTCTCCGTGGACGGCTTCAAGCGCTTCTACGGCGACTGGGACAAGTACAGCGACAAGGTCATCATGCGCCCCCTCTCCATCGCCAACCACCCGGAGCCCATCCGGCGCCTGGGATGCATTGCCATGAACACTCCCGTGGAGTTCGACATCTACGCCCACGCCAACTCCACCCTGGTCGGCGGCACGCGCATGATCAACGGCATCGGCGGCTCCGGCGATTTCCTGCGCAACGCCTACCTCTCCATCATGCACACCCCGTCGGCCCGCCCCACCAAGACCGACCCCACCGGCATCACCTGCGTCGTGCCCCACGTCCCGCACGTTGACCATACCGAGCACGACCTTGACGTGCTGGTCACCGAGCAGGGCCTAGCCGACCTGCGGGGCCTGGCCCCCAAGGACCGCGCCCGCGAGATCATCGCCAAGTGCGCCCACCCGGACTACAAGCCCCTCCTCACCGAGTACCTGGAGATGGCCACCAGGGACTGCATGGCCCGCAAGGCGGGGCATGAGCCCCAGTTGCTGGACCGGGTGTTCAAGATGCAGGTGAACCTGGCCAAGAACGGAACAATGAAGATCGACAACTGGGATATCTAGTCGGTTGAAAGCAGATATTGATGTGACAACGGCGGCCTCCGGGCCGCCGTTTGCGTTTCTCGACGGCAACACGCGACAGGCTGACGGCCGAGGATTTCGAACGTGCCTCAGGTTTCCCTCGCGGCGGATTCCGCGAAGAGCAAGCCCCTCCCTTCCTTTTTGGTCCGGATGTCGTACCCGGAATTTCGCAGTCCCTTCAGTCCCCGTCCCGGGTCAGCCGCCGGATGATGCCGGCATGGGTCGGGAATCGGCCAAGCAGATCGGCGCGGCTTCCCATTTCGAAATCGGCGAAATCGAACCCGGGGGCCACGGTGCACCCCACCAGGGAATAATCGCCCGTGGTCTCGGCGCCGAACCAGCAGCCCGCTGGCACCACCGCCTGGAACGTTTCCCCTGACGCCGGATCGCTCCCCAACGTCAGGGCATAGCTGCCGCCCGCCGGGGTGATCACATGCACGATCAGGGGCGCACCGGCATGGAAGTGCCACAATTCGTCGGACCTGATCCGGTGCAGGGCCGAAATATCGCCCCGCTCCAGCAAAAAGTAGATGGCCGTCGAAAAGGAGCGCTCGCCGCCGACCTGTCCCGGCAGAAGCGTGCCGGGAATGGTCCCGGCCGCCCGGTAGGTTTCCCGGTACCAGCCACCCTCCGGATGACGCTCCAGGCCAAGGCCGGCAATCAGCTCCGCGGCGGCCGGTCCGCCGGACCGGTCGGGGGCCACGAGGCTGAAACGGGGGCGTTCGGCACCGTCCACGGCCACCGTTCCCAGGAACATCGCCAATGGCCGCACCCAGAGGGAATTGTTGTCGTAGAGGCAGCGGTAGACCACCATGGGTTCGTCCGTCTCGCTGTGGCGGGCCGTGCCGACCACCCGGTACTCACCCCCCTTGTAGTGCCGGTAGAGCCCCGGCTCCGGTTCTTGGTACATGGAAACGTCCTCCTCTCTGCACGGCAGAAACGGTTGTAGTTTGATTGCGGTACGCCCGAAGGCATCATGCCATACTTTTGCAAAACCTGCTCAATCAGTCGCACGCCTGTCCTCTGCATTCCCGAACAGCTGGAGCCTGACTGCCCCCTTGAACCCCTGTGCACGCCGCCCTGCGCCCGAAAACAACAACGGCGGCCCTTCGGCCGCCTTTTGAATTACCCGTGGTCTCCCCGGATTTCTTCACCGTCATTCCATCGAGTGGAGACCGATCATGTTCCCTTCCGTGTCAATAACCAGGGCAATGAAGCCATACTGCCCGATCGGGAACTTCTCCCTGAAGATCTGGCCGCCGCTTGCTACGACCCTGCTCGCCTCAACGCTGCAATCGGCGCAACTGAAGTAGACGAGGGTGCCGTTACCGCCGGAAGGCTTTCCCTCCATCCTGACAAGGGCGCCGCTCGCGCCGGGGGCGTTCTCCAGCATCGGGAAGGACCAGATCTCCATACCCGGAATCGGGCTCTCCAGCTGGGTCAGACTGAGCCCGAGCACCGACTCGTAGAACTTCTTCGCGCGTTCCATGTCCTGGACGTAAATTTCGAACCAGACGATCGGATTGTTTGTCATTATGGAACACCTCCTTCTTTAGTTAACATTATACACCCGATCAGCCGGTGGTGGTCCCATTGTGTTAGCCCCTCGCGCGCTCGAAGGTAGGCTACCTGCGGGGGATACGGAAAAGGATTGGCAGTAGAAACAGCAAAGGCGGCCGAGAGGGCCGCCTTTTGAATTGCGTGGGGAATCTTGCCCCCCCTGAGGCGTGGCAACAGACTAGCGTCTGAGCATGCGATGCAGCAGGCTGTCCAGGGCCGACGCAAAGCGGTTGCGGTCGCTCATGCTGAACGGCGCCGGGCCGCCCCCCTGGATCATGCCGGTGTCGCGCAGCTCGCTCAGCAGATCGCGCATGGCCAGCCGCTCGCCGATGGATTCCTCGCTGTACAGCTCGCCGCGCGGGTCGAGCGCCACGCCCCCCTTGGCCACGATCCGGGCGGCCAGCGGCACGTCGGCGGTTACCACCAGGTCGGTCGGGGCGGCGTGCTCGGCGATGTAATCGTCTGCCACGTCGAAGCCATCGGCCACCACCACGCTCTCCACCAGCGGGCCGGCATGCTTGGCGAGGCTCCTGTTGGCCACCAGGCAGAGCGGTACCCGCAGCCGGGTCGAGGCCCGGAAGAGGATTTCTTTCACTGCCCGCGGGCAGGCATCGGCATCGATCCAGATCTTCATACTGCTCCCAACGATTCTTCTCAGGTAACAGCCACGATGGTGTAAAACTTCCCCTTGCCGGCGTCTACCCCCTGCACTTCATCGCCCGCCGCAAGACCGAGCAGCCTGTTCCCCAGGGGAGAAGCAGGGGTAATGACCACAATCTCGCCCGCCGGGTCGGCCAGCTTCATCCCGCCTGCCTGGGGACCGATGAACAGCCGCCGCGTCCTGCCCGCCTCGTCCTCCAGGGTCACCAGGGCGCTCAAGCGCACCGGCGCACCGGCGTCGAACTCCTGCAGTTCCAGGGAGCGGTATGCCTCCAGGCTCTGGCGGATCTCCTGTGCCCGGTTGGCCTGCCCCTGGGCGACATAGGATGCCTCCAGCGCAGTGGTATCGTACTTGTTATCCGGCTGGCACTCTTCATGGGTAGCAGCGGCATGGGCATGGAGGGCCGCCGCGGTGAACAGGGCAAGATCGGCCTCAAGCCGGGCAATAATAGTGGCAACGAGGTGCTGTTTGGTCATATTCGCGGAAGAGATACCCCGACAGGCTCCTAGAGCGTCAGGTCGCAGTGCCCCTGGCAGAGCCGGTCCCGTTCTTCGGCCACCTCGGCGCTCTCCAGGTAGTCGTCGAAGGTCATCTTCCGGTCAATGATCCCACCGGGGGTGAACTCCACGATCCGGTTGGCCAGGGTGTTGACGAACTCGTGGTCGTGGGAGCTGAAGAGCACCACCTCGCTGAAGGCGATCAGGCCGTTGTTCAGGGCGGTGATGGACTCCAGGTCCAGGTGGTTGGTCGGCTCGTCCAGCACCAGGGCATTGGCGCCCAGCAGCATCATCCGCGCCAGCATGCAGCGGACCCGCTCGCCGCCGGAAAGGACCGAGGCCTTCTTGGTGGCCTCGTCGCCGGAGAAGAGCATCCTACCGAGAAAGCCCCGGGCAAAGCTCTCCCCTTCCGTCGGCGGAGCAAACTGCCCCAGCCACTCGATCAGGTTCAGGTCGTTGTCGAAATAGCTGCCGTTCTCCTTGGGGAAGTAGGCGCTGGTGATGGTCACCCCCCAGCGGAACGAACCCGCGTCAGGCTCCAGCTCGCCGGCCAGGATCTGGAACAGGGTGGTCTTGGCCAGGCTGTTGGCGCCCACAAAGGCGATCTTGTCCCCTTTCCCCACGATCAGGTCCAGGTCCTTGAACACTTGAACCCCGTCGATCTCCTTGGAGAGGCCGCTGATCTCCAGGATGACGTCGCCACAGGGGCGCTCGGGCTTGAAGACCACGTAGGGGTACTTGCGGGACGACACCGGCATCTCCTCCACGGTCAGCTTCTCCAGCAGCTTCTTGCGGGAGGTGGCCTGCTTGGCCTTGGAGGCGTTGGAGCTGAAGCGCTGGATGAACTCCTTCAGCTCGGCCGCCTTGTCGGCGATCTTCCGGCTCTCGTCCTGCTTCTGCTTCAGGGTCAGCTGGCTGGCCTGGTACCAGAAATCGTAGTTGCCCACGTAGACCTGGATGCGGCCGAAGTCGATGTCCGCCACGTGGGTGCAGATCTGGTTGAGAAAGTGCCGGTCGTGGGATACCACGATCACCGTGTTATTGAACCGGGCCAGGAAATCCTCCAGCCAGGTGATGGTCTTCAGGTCCAGGTGGTTGGTGGGCTCGTCCAACAGCAGCACATCCGGGTTGCCGAACAGCGCCTGGGCCAGCAGCACCCGCACCTTCTCGCCCCCCTCCAGCTCCTTCATCTGCTTGTGGCGCAGCTCTTCCGGAATCCCCAGGCCGTTCAGCAGCACCGCCGCCTCGGACTCCGCCTCGTAGCCGTCCATCTCGGCAAACTCAGCCTCCAGCTCGGCGGAGCGGATGCCGTCCTCCTCGGAGAATTCCGCCTTGGCGTAGATCGCCTCACGCTCGTGCATCACCTCGTACAGCCGGGGATTGCCCATGATAACGGTATTGAAGACCGTGTGCTCGTCAAAGGCGAACTGATCCTGCTTCAGGAATGAAATCCGCTCGCGCGGGCCGACGCTGACCGTGCCGGAATCGGGCTCGGACAGACCCGCCAGAATCTTGAGGAAGGTGGACTTGCCGGCGCCGTTGGCGCCGATCAGGCCGTAGCAGTTGCCGGGCACGAACTTGATGTTCACGTCCTTGAAGATGACCCGCTTGCCATAGGCCAAGCTGATGTTGCTGGTACTGATCATGATGAACTCTCTCTTTCTGCTGCCAAAAGAAAACCGCAGGGGGTCTCCCTGCGGTTCAGGTGCACTTTAGCTATAGCATACTATGCCTTGGCCGGGCAATGACTACCTTTTTTTCTTTCACCTACCGGTATAGCTCAGTCCCTTCCCGGATGATGGACAGGTAGGATTCGTGCAGGAACACCCGATCGCGCTTCTTGCCGCTCACCTCGATCAGAATGCCGAGTGCCGCAAGATTGTTCACTGCCTTACTTGCTGCCGGGGAGCTGATTCGGAGTTCCCGCGCCACGTACGGGATGGTGACGTAGGGCTTGCGATAGAGCATCTCCAGAAGAGCCAACGCCGTTGGTGCTGCTTTGCCCAGGCCGGTTACCTTCTGTCTGTCCCGCGCCATCAGGTCCATGATCGCTTTGGCGGCATCGGTCGCCTGTTTCGATATCTCGTATACCCCCTGCAGGTAGTACTTGATCCACCCCTCCCAGTCGCCGTCTCGCCGGACCGCGTTGAGCCGCTCGTAGTACTCCTGGCGGTGCTTTTTGAAAAAGAGACTCAAGTAGAGCAGTGGCTTTTCCAGTACCTGATCATGGCAGAGAATAAAGGCTATCAACAGCCGCCCCATTCTGCCGTTGCCGTCCAGAAACGGGTGGATGGTCTCAAACTGGGCATGGGCCAGGCCAGCCTTGAGCAGCGGCGGAACTGACTCATCGTGCAGAAATTTCTCCAAGTCGCCCAGACAGGTAACTACCTCATTGGCCGGCGGCGGCACGAAGGCGGCATTACCCGGCCTTGTGCCACCGATCCAGTTCTGGGATGTCCGGAACTCGCCAGGACTCTTGTGCCCCCCCCTGATGCCGGCCATCAGCCGGGCATGAATCTCTTTGATCAGCCGCAGACTCAGGGGCAGCTCTTGCAACCGCTCCAGGCCGTAATTCATGGCATCCACATAATTGGACACCTCATTGATATCGTCCGGTGAGCTCTTACCCTCAATCTCTCCTTCGTACTCCAGAAGATCGTCCAATGACGCCTGCGTCCCCTCGATCTGGGAACTTAGCACCGCCTCCTTGCGCACGTACATGTAGAGGAACAGGTCAGGGTTGGGGAGGGTATAGGTGCAGCCGTCCAGCCGGCCCAAGGCACGGTTGGCCCGCTCCATCAGCCATCCCATTTCGTCGTCGATCTGCAGCGGTGGATTGGGCGGTAGCGGATGTGGCACAAAAGCGCTGTAACCTTCTGCACCTTTTTGCTGTACCACCAGCCTGCCGCCGCGCGGCGATACTTCCGTAAACATGGGGACACCTCGTAATGTTTGGAGGGTTTTCGTTTCTTAGGCGCGGTTGCTACGTAACGATAGCTTCATAGCTCAACGCGCTAACAAACTATACGGCAGCATCGTTTATTAGACAAGAGGCTTATGTAACGAAACATGATTTTCGTTTGCTAGCTGAATTGTTTGTACGAGGTTATTGGCAGGAACAGCAAAGGCGGCCGACTGGCCGCCTTGCGAGACTGAGTATGGTGTCCCAGGAATTCGTTCTAGCGGTTCTGGAACAGATGGCCGGTGCGTTTGTGTCTGCGGTTGAAATAAACGGCATGGCCGGTGAGCAGGCGGCGCATGGTCTGCGCCAGGGGAACCGTGGTGGGCATCAGCAGCAGATGGAAGTGATTGGACATGAGCGCCCAGGCAAAGCATCTGGTGCCGCTCTGGGTGAGAAGTTCCGACAGACGGGAGACGAAACGCGCCCTGTCGTGGTTATCGTCAAAGATGTCGCGGCGTTCGATACCGCGGACGATGACGTGATGCAAGATATTTGGTATGTCGAGGCGTGGTTGGCGGGGCATGGGGGAAGGGTAACAGGAGTCAGCTAATTAGCAAGCAACGTCCCCTTTGCCTTCCCCCAAAGTTGGACCTTTTGATGGTAAGGCACCTTCTGCCAACCAATCAGTAAGCTCTTGAGGAGATTTATCGGGGTTAACCCAAATAATTTGTTTAAGTTCGCCAACATTTGAAGCAGCTTTTACAAGCAGTTGCTTTACGATTTCGTCCATCGAAGAAATGCAACAATCAGTTGATAACGCAGCCTCGATTAACATGAAATCTTTTTCTAATGCTTCCCGCTCAGCTTCTGAAAAGGGAAGATCCTTGATTTTTTTAAGTAATTCAGGTCTCGAAGCAACTATTGGGCGACAAATTTTTTTTCTCGATTCCATTTGTACTCGCCATTTTCTGGCAAATCCAGAAGCATGCTTATGCCACTCAGTTCCAATTTCTGATGTAAGAACTACCCGGTGGCAGATTGTTAAAATATTTTTTAAGAAATCTCTACAATGTTTGGAAGTCGGAAAAACAGCATCTTCGCCCCCAGCTGACCTAACCACACAAGTATCAACGACAAAAATACGAGATTTATTTGCAGCCACTAGAATCCACTCCTAATTTAGACTCGAACGCATCTAAATATCTACTTTCGATCTCCAAATTTACTGCACCGAAGTCTTCAGGCCATTGCCCAAAGCTTCCAGAGCTATCAAGTGATGCACTTGTCACAATCGTAAGGCCGTCATCATCCCGAGAAAACCAATGTAAGCTAACGACGTCAGAAGGCAATTTCTCTTCCGCTACCAATGACTGCATGGTCAAGAGAAATATTGAACTGTGTGTTTCAACAACTACTTTTACACCTCTATTCACTGCGTCAGTTATGACTTCTGCCATTACAGCTTGTGCTCTCGGGTGAAGATGAATTTCTGGTTGTTCGAGATAAACTGTTTGGCCTGGCGCTGCAACATGTAGTGCAACAACAACTGGTAACGTCTGAGAAACGCCAAAACCAACATCAGCAATATTGACTAAATCCATTGCGCCACCCCTAGTAGCGTGAGGCAGGCGGCCTACTTTTAGTTCAACTTGAGTGTCATTAATTCGACTTGCGGCAACCTTCCAGGTTAATCCTAATCTTTCAAGATCAGCACACAGCTCTCTCAATTTATTGTTTTTACTATCTTGCCAGTCTGCAAGAATACTCGCTGAATAAGTTTCAAACGTACCAGGAAAACTTCTCCCCACCGCTGTAATAGGATATGTTCTTGCTGGGTTTCCTCTCAGACCAGGCAAATGAATAATATTTCGTATTGCGTTTGCGACAATTGAACTAGGCGAAACGTTTGGTCCCATTTGTGAACCATCTTTAGACTTTGGTACTGCCTCAAGAAAACACCTATTTCGCGTAATATGCCACTCTATCTCTGGCCTGTATTTTTTAGGCAATACTTTGTAAAGATCTTTAAATTCGTTTGGTACGATTCTTTCTGTATCTGATGCCGACATACTTTGATTGAAATGAATTTCATTTTTATCACCGTAAGTCATTTCGTCTATTTTGAACCCTTTATTAATCTGTTTTTTATATGATGTAGTGAGTAGTTCATTTTTAGCAACTCGAATTCCAACAGAAAATGAATTCAGTTTATTGTTCTTACATTGAGTCAAAATGTCACTTGCAGAATTATACTTTAGGTTTGGTCCATTAAGCAATAACGGACCAGGATCATATCCGGCCTCTAATGTTTGTTTTAACAGTAGTAGTGGTTGCATTATACTAGATTTACCAGAGCTATTTGATCCAGATAATATTGTAAGCGGCTTTAAATCAATTGTTTGTAGCCTGCCAATTGACTTATAGCCAGCAACTGACAATTCAGTTATTCCTTTTTGCAAAGAGTGCTGTAGTTTCTTGCTTATTGTTTTAACGCTCGTTTTCATAGCCGTGACACTCCTTAACACTTTGGGACGAGTTCCGGGAGTTCCGGGGACAGTTTACTTAACTCCCTTACGCCGCCAGACGAAAGGTAGCATCAATCTCGTCCCAAGGGACGAAGAACCGGCTCTCTTCATCCTTCTCCACCAGTCCCAGCCGCTCCAGGGTCTTCACGTCGTCAAAGACGTTGCGGTACTGCCGGTGGAGTTTCTTCGCCAAGGCGTTGATGCTCACATGACCCATGGCGTGCAGGGTATTGAGCAGTTCGAACCGTTTCGGAGTGAGGTATTTGAGCAGCGTGGGGAGGTCCTCGAAGTAGAGGCGTTCCACCGGCTGCTCCGGCCGCCATCCATTGTCGATGCTGCGAGCTAAATCCCGTGCCTCGGAAAAGAATTCGTCGTCGGACTTGATTCCTATCTTGATGTCCCGTTTCATTTTTTCAACACCTCCCTGACATCCCCTTCAAAGTCAGCGAACAACTTCTCCAGACTGGTAAAAACGTACGGCTGTTCGCCATCAACGACATGCCGGTGGTCGCCCTTCCCCCGTTCGTTGTCGTACCTGACCAAAGATGAACCGGTTTCCAGGACGCCGCAGAAAAGACGGTACTTAAATCGGTGGCTGCAACCATCTACGGGGGCATCGAGTATCCAGACCGCCAATTCGATGATGATCCCTTCTCTGACTTTCTTGTTCCTGAGAACAAGCGTTGCTCCCACAGTCTTACCTCCCGAAACATATGTTATTAGATAACACAATTCACATCCGCGTCAACAGGGGAATCTCACCGGCAAGAAGATAAATAAAGAAGGGCGACCTCATCGGCCGCCCTTCTTTAATCTACTTCAAATTCTTCTTTATCCTCTCCACCGCCTCGATCACATTCTCGCGATGGCCGAAGGCCGACAGCCGGAAGAACCCTTCGCCGCTGGGGCCGAATCCGCTCCCCGGCGTTCCGACCACGTTGCACTCGTTCAGCAGCTTGTCGAAGAAGTCCCAACTGCTCATGCCGCCGGGGGTCTTGAGCCAGATGTAGGGGGCATTGACCCCGCCGTAGACGGTGAGGCCGGCGGCGGCCAGGCCCTCGCGAATGATCCGGGCATTCTCCATGTAGTAGTCGATGATCTCTTTGTTCTGCTGCCACCCCTCGTCGGAGTAGACTGCGGCGGCGGCCTTCTGCACCGGGTAGGAGGCGCCGTTGAACTTGGTGGTGGTGCGGCGCAGCCAGAGCTTGTTGAAGCTGTACTTCTCGCCCGTCGGCGTGGTGCCCATGACCTCTTCCGGCACGACCACCAGGCCGCAGCGGACGCCGGTGAAGCCGGCAGTCTTGGAGAAGGAGCGGAATTCGATGGCGCACTTCTTGGCCCCTTCGATCTCGTAGATGGAGTGGGGGATTGCGGGATCGGTGATGAAGGCCTCGTAGGCGGCGTCGAAGAAGATGACGGCGTCGTTGGCGATGGCGTAGTCGACCCACTTCTTCAGCTCGGCCTTGGTGGCCACGGTGCCGGTGGGGTTGTTGGGGAAGCAGAGATAGATGATGTCCACCTTCTCGGTGGGGAGGGACGGAATGAAGCCGTTCTCCTCGGTGCAGGGCATGTAGACGATGCCCTTGTAGTAGCCCTTGTCGTCGGCCTCGCCGGTGCGGCCGATCATGACGTTGGTGTCGTTGTAGACCGGGTAGACCGGGTCGCCGATGGCCACGACGTTGTCGAGGGCGAAGATGTCCAGGATGTTGGCGCAGTCGCACTTGGAGCCGTCGGAGATGAACATCTCCTCGGTCTTGAGGTCCACGCCCAGGGGCTTGTAGGACTTTTCGATAATGGCGTTGATCAGCCAGTCATACCCCTGCTCCGGGCCGTACCCGGCGAAATTCTCGGTGGTGGCCAGGTCGTCCACGGCCTCGTGGAACGCCTTGATCACGGCCGGGGCCAGGGGCCGGGTGACATCGCCGATGCCGAGGCGGATCACCTTGGCGCTCGGGTTGGCGGCGGCGAACTCCCGCACGCGGCGGCCGATCTCCGGGAAGAGGTAGCCGGCCTTGAGTTTCAGATAGTGGTCATTGATCTTTGCCATCGTCGATGAATCCTCCGGTTTCGTATTGGATAAAGGAAATGCCGCTCAAAGCGGCAATTCGGATGTATGGCGTTCGCTTCAACCTGAAAAAGGTTGATTGTGCCAAGGTCAAGGCGTCACGGAAGAGCGCGGAGACGCAGCTGCGCTACGTCGCACGCGCGCTGGCGCGGACAACGCCGAGATTGGCAACACGCGGCATTTCTACTTCAGCCCCAGAACGTCCTGCATGTCGTACAACCCCGGCGCCTTGCCCACCACCCACTGGGCGGCCCGGACGGAGCCTCGGGAGAACATGTCGCGGGTCATGGCCCGGTGACTGATCTCGATCCGCTCGCCCATGCCGATGAAGTAGACGGTGTGCTCGCCGACGATGTCGCCGCCGCGCACGGTCTGCATGCCGATCTCTTCCTTGGTCCGCTCGCCGCAGATTCCCTCGCGGTGATAGGTGGCCACCTTGTTGTAGTCGCGGCCCAGGGCCTCGGCCACCACCTCGCCCATGCGGACGGCGGTGCCGCTAGGGGCGTCCTTTTTCTTGTTGTGGTGCAGTTCGACGATCTCCACGTCGAAATCGTCGCCCAGGGTCTTGGCCACGTCCTTGAGAATCTTGAAGCAGACGTTGACCCCGACGCTCATGTTGGGGGCCAGCACCGCCGGGATCTCCCGGGCCAGTTCCACGGCCAGGGCGCGCTCCTCGGGGGTGAAACCGGTGGAGCCGATGACGATGGACTTTTTCTTGAGGGCGCAGACCTCCAGGTTCTTGAGGGAAACCTTGGGAGTGGTGAAGTCGATGAGGACGTCGCACCCTTCCACCACGGCGTTGAGGTCGTCGGAAATGGCGACGCCCAAGGCGCCGCAGCCGGCGATGAGGCCGGCATCCTGCCCGACCATCTCGTGGCCCGGCCGCTCCAGGGCTCCGGAAATGGTGCAGCCAGCCTCCCTGGCGGCAACGATGATCCTCTGGCCCATACGCCCGGCGGCGCCACAGACAGCTATCTTGGTCATATCAACCTCGCAGTTCGCGCGTTAAATCAGCTGGTACTCTTTCATGATGGCGGTCAGTTTCGCCTTGTTCCCCTCGGACATGGGGCAGAGCGGGAGGCGGACCTCGTCGGAGCACTTGCCCATGAGACCGAGCGCCGTCTTCACCGGGATCGGGTTCGACTCGATGAACATGGCGTTGCTGATCTTGAGGGTGTTCAGGTGGAGCCGACGCGCCGTCTCCAGATCACCGGCAAAGAAGGCGTCGGTCAGGTCGGCCACGGCCTTGGGCATGATGTTGGCCAGCACCGAGATGACCCCCTTGGCGCCGCACGCCATCATGGGGAAGGTGATGAAGTCGTCGCCCGAGAGGACATCGATCTGGTCGCCGCAGAGGGCCAGGATCTCCGAGGCCTGCTGGAGCGAACCGGTGGCCTCCTTTATGGCGACGATGTTCTTGTGGGGCGCCAGCCGGGCGACGGTCTCGGGGAGCATGTTGACCCCGGTGCGGCCCGGCACGTTGTAGAGGATCTGGGGGATGGCCACGGCATCAGCGATGGCGGTGTAGTGGCGGACGAGCCCCTCCTGGGTCGGCTTGTTGTAGTAGGGGGTGACCAGCAGCACGCCGTCGGCCCCGGCCTCCTTGGCCTTGCGGGAGAGCTCGATGGCCTCGGCGGTGGAATTGGAGCCGGTGCCGGCGATGACCGGAACCCGCTTGTTCACCTGCTCGATGACGATCTTCACCACGTCCATGTGCTCGTCATAGTCCAGCGTCGATGATTCGCCGGTGGTGCCGCACGGAACGATGGCGTCGGTGCCGTTGGTGATCTGGAACTCCACGAGTTCCCGCAGTTTCTCCTGGTCCACCGCGCCGTTGGTGAACGGGGTGACGATGGCGACAATGCTTCCCTTGAACATATCCGTATCCTCCCTCTCTGGGGTTGTCTTTCGTTACAGGAACGACGGCACCCGCTCGCCCCGGATCAGGTCTTCCACCGTCTCCCGCTCGCGGACCACTTCGAACTGGTTACCCTTGACCATCACCTCGGCCACCCGGGGGCGGCTGTTGTAGGTGCTGCTCATGGCGAAGCCGTAGGCGCCGGCCGACATGAAGGCCATCAGATCGCCCTGGCGGAACATGGGTACCTCCCGGTCCTTCACCAGGAAGTCGCCCGACTCGCAGATGGGACCCACGATATCGGCCACGATCATGCCGTCCTGGTCCTTGACCACCGGCTGTACGCCGTGGAAAGAGCCGTAGAGGGCCGGACGGGCCAGGTCGTTCATGCCGGCGTCGATCATGATGAAGTTCTTCTCGTCCCGCTCCTTGGTGAAGAGGCACGTGGCCACCAGGATGCCAGCGTTGCCCACGATGTTGCGGCCCGGCTCGAAGAGCAGGTGCATGCCCAGCTCTTTGGTGGCCGCGACGATCTCCTTGCCGTAGTCGGCGGGGAGCGGCGGCTCTTCGGTGCTGTACTGGATCCCCAGGCCGCCGCCGCAGTCGAAGTACTGCAGGTCGATCCCCTGGCCGCGCAGGTTGGCGATCATCGTCTTCAGCTTCTCGATGGAGTCCACGAAGGGAGTGACCTTGGTCAGCTGGGAGCCGATGTGCATGTCGATGCCGATCACATCGATGCCGGGGAGCGTCTTGGCGCGGGCGTATTCGGCCATGGCCCGGTCGATGGTGATGCCGAACTTGGCGTTCTTGAGGCCCGTGGTGATGTAGGGATGGGTCTGGGGGTCCACGTCGGGGTTGACCCGGATGGCGATGCCCGCCTTCTTGCCCATGCGGGAGGCGATCTCGGAGATGCGGGTCAGCTCCTGCTCCGACTCCACGTTGAACATGAGGATGCCGGTGTTCAGGGCGTACTCGATCTCGTCGTCCTTCTTACCCACCCCGGAATAGACCACTTTTTTCGGATCGACGCCGGCCTGGAGGGCGCGGTAGAGCTCGCCGCCGGAAACGATGTCGGCGCCACCGCCCAGGGTGATGAACGTCCTGAGCACTGCCTGGGTGGAGTTGGCCTTGACCGAGTAGCAGATGGTGTGGGGCACGCCGGCGAAGGCCTCGTCAAAGGCAGTGAAGTGCCGGGTCAGGGTGGCGTGGGAATAAACATAGACCGGGCTACCAACCCGGGCCACGATCTCCTTGAGCGAAACCTCCTCGGCGTGGAGCTCGTTCCCCTTGTACTGGAAGTGATTCATGGTGTCCTCCGTTTATGAAAAGTGAATAATCGTCACGCTGTAAACAAAAGTGGATATTTTTAACATGCAAGGCCTAAAAAGTCAAAAGATTAGCGGCTTATCGCCCGGTTCCGGCCGCAGCGCGCACTGCCTGGCCCCTACTCCGGTTCGGTCAGGGCGCCCCGTACGGTGTTGGATGCGGCGCCTTCCACCAGTTGTCCGTCCACGGCAACGACCTGGCGCACCAGATAGACATAGGTGACGCCCCGCTCCAGGCGCTGGTCCTCGTAGCTCGTGCCGGTCACCGGCGACGGCGTCAAGAGGACCAAGCTGGCGAGGTCGTCGCCCCGGCGGCGGTAAATGTAGGCGCCAACGGGCTCCCCGGTCGCAGGCGGGGACGGTTCCCACTGGAGCGCGACGCCGGTTGCGCTCGATGAAGCGGCGAGGCGCGGCGCAGGCGGGGCCGCCACCATCGTGCGACGGGCCCGGTTCGAGGCCCCGCTCTCGCTGCCGTCCTTCTTGAATGAGATAACCTTGTACTGGTAGGTGGCCCCGTTGGTCAGGCCGCGGTCGGCCAGCACGTAGCGGCCGTCATAGGAACGCACGTCCTGGGGATACTCCAGGTCCACGGTCCTGATCAGCGTGTAGGCGGTGGGGCACTCCTCGCAGTCCTGCCCCGGCGGGAGCACCGGCCTGCGGTAGACCCTGAACCCGGCCAGGTCCTTGAGGGGGCGGCCCCCCTCATCCTTCTCGGGCGCGGGCCAGGAGACGTAGAAGGCGTCATCCTTCTGCTCCACCGTCAGGGTAGAGACAGAGGCAGGCACGAAGGATTCGGGCGGCACCAGCGGCCCCTTCCTGCCGCAGCCTGCCAGGGCGGCCGCAAGTGCGATTCCGGCGACGAGCTTGACTACGATCCGATGATTACCGCCCACTGTCCCCTCCCCGGCCCTGTGCCGCGACGCGAATCACGCTATCTCCCCACCTTGGCCCGCTCGATCTCCGCCTTGACGCGCTCCAGGGCCGTGCCGCCGGTGGCGACGCGGGCGTTGACCGACGCTTCCAGGGTAATCGCGTCGAAGATGTCCTCGCCGATCTTGTCCGAGAACCCCTGCCATTCATCCATGGTCAGATCCGGGAGATCCTTGCCGTTGGCGATACAGTAGGCCACGGTCTTCCCCACCACCTCGTGGGCGTCGCGGAAGGGCATCCCCTGGCGGACCAGGTAGTCGGCCACGTCGGTGGCGGTGGAGAAACCCTTGGCGGCCGCGGCCCGCATGTTCCCGGCGTTGATCCGCATCTCCCGCACCATGTCGGCGAAAATCTTGAGGCTCCCCTTCACGGTGTCGATGGTGTCGAAGAGAGGCTCCTTGTCTTCCTGCATGTCCTTGTTGTAAGCCAGGGGCAGGGCCTTCATGACCGTGAGGAGCGCCATGAGGTTGCCGTAGACCCGGCCGGTTTTGCCGCGGACCAGTTCCGGCACGTCCGGGTTCTTCTTCTGGGGCATGATCGAGGAGCCGGTGCAGAAGGAATCGGTCAGCTCCACGAACTTGAACTCGCTGGTGGACCAGAGGATCAGCTCCTCGGAGAAACGGGAGAGGTGCATCATCAGGATCGAGGAGGCCCCCATGAACTCCAGGGCGAAGTCCCGGTCCGATACCGAATCGAGGGAATTGCGGGTCACGCCGGGGAAGTCCAGCAGCTCGGCCACGTGTTCCCGGTCGATGGGGAAGGTGGTCCCGGCCAGGGCGCCGGCGCCGAGCGGAAGGACGTTCATCCGCCGCAGGCAGTCCTCCATCCGCCCCTTGTCCCTGGTGAACATCTCCACGTAGGCCATCATGTGGTGGGAGAAGAGGATGGGCTGGGCGGTCTGCAGGTGGGTGTAGCCGGGCATGATGACGCCCAGGTTGGCTTCCGCCTGGTAAATGAGGGAGTCCACCAACATATCCAGGTAGGCGGAGATCTCCACGATCTCGTCCCGCAGGTAGAGGCGGATGTCGAGGGCAACCTGGTCGTTGCGGGAACGGCCGGTGTGGAGCCGCTTGCCGGCCTCGCCGATCTTCTCCGTGAGACGCGCCTCGATGTTCATGTGGATGTCTTCCAGGGCCACGGAGAAGTCAAATTTCCCGGCCTCGATCCGGGCAAGGACCTCCTGGAGCCCCGCCACGATCTTTTCGACCTCAGCCATGGGGAGGATGCCTTGCTTGCCCAGCATCCGCGCGTGGGCGATGGAGCCCCGGATGTCCTGGTGGTAGAGCCGCTTGTCGAAGTCGATGGAAGCGGTGAATTCCTCGACGAATTGGTCGGTCGGCTCGGAAAAGCGGCCGCCCCACAGTTTTTCGTGTGCCATGACTATCTCCTGATGGTGTGATTACATGTTCTGCGCGATCTCGAACCCCGCCACCAGCTCATCCCCGCTGATCTTGACCCAGCCGCCGTCCCGGGACGGGCGCATGATCGTGTGGACCTTGAGGGGAACCCGCGTGGTGCGCGGATCGATCTCGTGGTGGAGCGGAAGATTGAAGTAGTAGAGACGGGTCCCGGTCCCGAAGCGAAGCCGGCAAATCGGAGCGCCGTCGAAATCGTCGGTGGCGAACTCCGAGAGCTGCACCCGCGCCAGGCGGTGGCTGCTGTTGATGACCACGGAGGAGGTGCCGAAGGCGTGCCCGCCGGGGACATCCTCAATCCGGGTCTCCTCTGAGGTATTGCCGAAGACCGTTACCGTTTCCCGCACGCCGGGCGTGTCCTCCAGGTACTCGCCGTAGAACCCGGCGAGCACGTCCCGGTAGGCCCGGTGCTCGGGCTTGGGGTTGCACTGGACCACGAAGATGGTGTCCAGGGTCTGCCGGGTGGAGAAGTAGAGCTGGTTGGCGTGGTCAATGATCTGCTTGATGTTGGAGCTGTACAGGTCCCGGTAAAGGTAGTCCAGACAGATCAGAACCATGAAGTTGAAGCAGGAGGGGCGGCTCCGGAAGAGGTAGAAGTGGCGCCCGCGGTAGAGATCGTGGAACTTGTCCAGGAATTCCTCCCCGTGGAAGGGGTGGCTCTTGGCCTCCAGGAAGACACGCAGTTTCCCCGTGGCCTCCTTCACCGCAATGCAGCACCAGTTGACCGGCATCTCCAGCACATCGCCCGAATCGATGTCCCGGTCCACCAGCTCGATGGCCTCGGCGTTGTCCTCCCGGAACCGCTCCAGCATCTCCCGGTAGGCCTTGAGGCTCACGTGCTCCACCCCGAACATGGTGACGGTGTTGGGGCGGAAGGTGCCGCTGATCGCGGTCAGCATCTCGTCGAACCGGCCGACCGGGACGTGGGTCTCGGGAAACATGAGGAAGTGGAGCTTCTTCAGGTTCCCCTCGCCGGCCGCCACCAGGTCGAGGATCGACCGGACCCGCTCCCACTGGCGGTCGGGCTCCTCGATGGCGAATCCCTTCTCCGCCCCCCGCAGGTGGTTCGGCACCTGGGCGATCATGCAGTGGAGGTGGTGCCCCAGGGGATATTCGAGATTCACCTTCTTGTCGATGATCTGGACCATGGGAACCTTGTCACGTCTCGCAGCTGCAGAGCTCCGGAAATACCTTGCCGAGGATGAAGCGGGTCCCTTCGGGCATTTTGTAGCCCGCCAGCTCTCCGCGGGGGACCCAGCGGGCCTCCTCCACCTCGTCGCGGTTGTGGTCGATGTCACAATAGATGGGGTGGCAGAGGTAGTAGAGGATGATGAAGTGGTAGTTGTCCTCGCCTGGGGTCACGTGCTCGAACACGTCGATGAGGTCTTCCACCTCTACCTGGAGCCCCACCTCTTCCATAACCTCCCGCTGGAGGGCCGCGACGATCGGCTCACCCAGGTCGATCTTCCCACCGGGCATGACCCATTCCCCCTTGAAGGGGGTCACGTTCCGCTTGGTGAGGAGCACCTGACCGTCATCATCCACGATGACGGCCACGACAGAGGTGACGATGTGGTCTTTCTTGAATGTCTTGTCGGCCATGGGATAGACGAAGGGACACGGCGGACCGTGTCCCTTTTGATCTTTCTGAAAACGCGAATGTTTCGCACGGTCAAGGCACTCACGAAACGGTGCGGAGGCATACTGAACGTACGCCGCACAAGCAGTTTCGCAGGGCAACGCAGAGCGTGCGGAAAAGGCGCGTTTTCTACTTCTTCCCCTGCATGAGCGACCTGATCCGCAGCCGCAGGGAGTTGATCTTGATGAAGCCGGTGGCGTCGGCCTGGTTGAAGACCTGATCCTTTTCGAAGGTGGCGAAGTCCAGGTTGAAGAGAGAGTTGGTCTCGGACTTGCGCCCCACGGTACGGCAGTGCCCCTTGTAGAGTTTCACCCGGGCCACGCCGTTCACGCACTTCTGGGAATCGTCGATCAGGGTCTGGAGCATCTCCCGCTCCGGCGAGAACCAGTAGCCGGCATAGACCTGGCGGGCGTACTCGGGGATGAGGGAGTCGCGGATCCGCATGACCTCGCGGTCCATGGTGATCTGCTCCACCGCCGAGTGGGCCTCGCGCAGGATGGTGCCGCCGGGGGTCTCGTACACGCCCCGGGACTTCATGCCCACGGAGCGGTTCTCCAGGAGATCGACCCGGCCGATACCGTGCTCGCCGCCGATGTAGTTCAGGTGAGCCAGGAGCTGGGCCGGGCTCATCTTCTCGCCGTCAACGGCCACGGCATTGCCGTTTTTGAATTCGATCTCCACGAACTGGGGCTTGTTGGGGGCCTTTTCCGGCGCCTTGGTCAGCACGTACATGTTCTCGGGGGGCTCGGCCCAGGTATCCTCCAGGATGCCGCCCTCGAAGGAGATGTGGAGGAGGTTGCGGTCCGAGGACCAGGGACGCTTCTTGGTGACCGGGATCGGGATCCCGTTCTTCCTGGCGTAGTTCACCAGGGCCTGGCGGCTGTTGAGCTTCCACTCGCGCCAGGGGGCAACCACGGTGATGGCCGGGTCAAAGTGGTAGTAGGCCAGCTCGAAGCGGACCTGGTCGTTCCCCTTGCCGGTGGCGCCGTGGGAAACGGCGTCGGCACCCTCGATCTTCGCGATCTCCATCTGACGCTTGGCGATGAGGGGGCGGGCGATGGAGGTGCCCAGGAGGTAGTGCCCCTCGTAAATGGCGTTGGCGCGGAACATGGGGAATACGAAGTCCTTGACGAATTCTTCCTTCAGGTCGTCGATGTAGACCTTGTCGGCGCCGGTTGCGATGGCCTTGTCGCGGATCGGCGCCAGTTCGTCGCCTTGGCCCAGATCGGCGGAGAAGGCGATGACCTCGCAGCCGTACTCGTTCTTGAGCCACTTGAGGATGATGGATGTGTCGAGTCCGCCCGAATAGGCAAGGACGATCTTCTTGACGTCTTTGTGCGCTTTGGCCATGGGGATCTCCTTTTGATCGGAATAAAATCGGGTTACTTCATCAATGAAGCCATGATGGCTTTCTGAATGTGGAGCCGGTTTTCGGCCTCGTCCCAGACGGCGGAGCGGGGGCCTTCGATGACACTGTCGGTGATCTCCTCGCCCCGGTGGGCCGGGAGGCAGTGGAGGACCATGCAGTCGGGCCGGGCCAAGGCAACCAGGGCGTCGTCGAGGCAGTAGCCCTGGAACGCCGCCTCACGCTCCTTCTGCTCCTGCTCCTGCCCCATGCTGGCCCAGACATCGGTGTTGACGACGTCGGCGTCGCGCACGGCCTCCTCAGGGTCCTCGGTGATGGTGATGGAGGACGTGGCCCGCTGCTGGGCCCAGTCCCAGACCTGCCGGTCGGGCTCGTACCCGGTGGGGCAGGCCAGGGCCAGGTCGAAGCCCAGGATGGCGGCGGCTTCAATCCAGGTGTTGGCCATATTGTTGCCGTCGCCGACCCATGCGAATTTCAGTCCCTGATAGCCTCCCTTGTATTCGATGACCGTGAAGAGGTCGGCCATGATCTGGCAGGGATGGAACAGGTCGGTGAGGCCGTTGATGACCGGCACCGACGAGTAGCGGGCGAACTCCTCAACGATCTCCTGGCCGTAGGTGCGGATCATGACGCCGTCGCAGTAGCGGGCCATGACACGGGCCGTGTCCTTGATGGGTTCGCCCCGCCCCATCTGGGACGTGGCCGAGGAGATGAACAGGGGATGGGCTCCCAGTTGGGCGACTCCCACCTCAAAGGAGACGCGGGTCCGGGTGGACGATTTCTCGAAGATGAGGGCCACGCTCTTCCCCTCCAGCAGCCGGTGGGGAACGCCCTGCTTCTGCTTGTCCTTCAGTTCCCGGCTGAGGGTGAAGAGCCCGTCGAGCTCCTCTTTCGTAAACTGGTTGAGGGCCAGAAAGTGCCTGATCATTTCGTCATTTCCTCCAGGATGCCGTCGAGAACGGCGATCATGTCATTCACTTCCTGCTTGGTCACCACCAGGGGAGGGACGAACCGGAGTACCCGGTCCTGGGCCACGTTCAAGAGCACGCCCCGCTCCAGCCCCTTGAGCACGATGTCGCCGGCCGGCACCGACAGTTCCATGCCGACCATGAGACCGATGCCCCGCACGTCGGTGATGATGTCGTATTTTCCCTTGAGCCGCTCCAGCTCCCCCACCAGGTATTCGCCCATCTCCTCGGCCCGGTTAAGGAGCCCCTCCTCCAGCACGGCCCGGACGGCTGCCAAACCCGCGGCGGTGACCAGGGGATTGCCCCCGAAGGTTGAGCCGTGGGTGCCGGGTGAAAAGGACGCGGCGATCTCGTCCCGGGCCAGCATGGCACCGATGGGGGCGCCCCCGGCAAGGGCCTTGGCCAGGGTCATGATGTCGGGGGTCACGTCAAAGTGTTCATGGGCGAAGAGCTTGCCGGTCCGCCCGATCCCCACCTGAACTTCGTCGAAGATGAGGAGCAGGCCGTGGCGATCGCAGATCTCCCGAACCTTCCGGAAGTAGTCGGCAGAAGGGACGACCACGCCCCCTTCCCCCTGGATCGGCTCCAGCATCACCGCGCAGGTCGTGGGAGTGACCGCTGCCTCCAGGGCCGCGGCATCGTCGAAGGGGACGTAGGTGAAGCCGTGGAGGAGCGGGTCGAAAAACTTCTGGACCTTTTCCTGGCCCGTGGCGGAGATGGTGGCCATGGTCCGGCCGTGGAAGGAGGCCAGCGCCGTGATGATGCCATAGCGTTCGGCGTCGCCGGTCTTCTCCCGGGCATGCTTGCGGGCCAGCTTGATGGCGGCCTCGTTGGCCTCGGCGCCGCTGTTGCAGAAAAAGACCTTGTCCGCGAAGGAGTGGGCGCAGAGCAGCTCGGCCAGCTCGATCTGGTTCGGGATGTGGTAGTAGTTGGAGCAGTGGATGATCTCGGCGGCCTGCGTGCGCAGCGCCTCAACCACTTTCGGATGGCAGTGCCCCAGGTTGTTCACGGCCACGCCGGCAAGGAAGTCCAGATACTCCTTCCCGTCCGCGTCCCAGACCCGGCACCCTTCTCCCCGCACCGGCACCAGGGGGTACCGGCCATAGGTCTTCATGATGTATTTGTCAGCCTTTGCAATCCATTGAGTGGTATTCATATCAGCGATCCTCATGGGCGGCCTGGGCCGCGCCTGTCCGTTTCATGCCTCTGACCGGGGCTTCCTGCCGGGAGAGGCCGTCATCGGTGGATCTCGGTGCCGACGCCGACGTCGGTGAAGATCTCCAGCAGAACCGCGTGAAGCACCCGGCCGTCGATGATGGAGGCCTTTCTGACCCCCTCCTCGATGGCATCGACGCAACAGGTGACCTTGGGGATCATGCCGCCGGTGATGACACCGTCGTCGATGAGGCCGGGCACCGTATCGAGGCGGATGCTGGAGAGGAGGGCCCCCGCCTTGTCCTTCACCCCTGCCACGTCAGTGAGCAGGATCAGCTTTTCGGCCCGCAGGGCTCCGGCCACCCGGCCGGCCACGAGGTCGGCATTCACGTTGTAGCTCTCTCCCTGCTCGCCTACCCCCACCGGGGCGATGACCGGGATGAACTTGCCGTGCTCCAGGGTCTGGATCAGCTCCTGGTTCACCTTGACCACGTCGCCCACGAAGCCGATATCCACCGACTCCACGGTGCCGTCATCCTGCCTGACCTCCTGGAGAAGCTTGCGGCAGAGGAGGAGATTGCCGTCCTTGCCCGAGAGCCCCACGGCCCTGCCCCCGTGCTGGTTCAGGTACCCCACCACCTCCTTGTTCACCTGGCCGGTGAGCACCATTTCCACCACCTGCATGGTGGCGGCGTCGGTGACTCGCATCCCCTTCACGAATTCAGAGACGATGCCGTACCGCTTGAGGGTCTCATTGATCTGGGGGCCGCCGCCGTGGACCACAACGGGGTTGATCCCGAGGGACTTCAGCATGATGACGTCGAGGGCGAAGGATTCCTTCAGGGCCTCGTCTGCCATGGCGTGGCCGCCGTACTTAATGACGATGGTCTTGCCGGAGAAGCGCCTGATATACGGCAGCGCCTCCATGAGGGTATTTGCCTTGTCGATGAGATGCTGCATCCGGAATGGCCTCCCGGGCGGTGGGATAGGGGCGGGGACGGTCGCAAGAAAGGTGTAACTATAGCAGAACGAGGGAAATAATCAACCGTGAAAGGGGCTCACAGCGCGCGTAGCCGGGCGGATGACGCCGATCTCAGGTGGCTGCGCTGGGGAGGGCAATGGTGACCCGGGTTCCAGCTCCGGCTTCGCTCTCGATAGAGATGGTGCCATCGTGGAGCTTGACGAACTCGCGCGCGTAGAAAAGGCCGAGGCCGAAACCGCGGATCTGACCGGTACCTTCGGGGTCCACTTGGTAGAACTTCTCGAAAATTTTGGGTATTTCATCACGGGGGATGCCCACGCCCGTGTCCTCGACGGCCAGCAGGTACTCGTCGCCCGACTCCCTGAGAGTGATGGTGATCTTGCCTCTCTCCCGGGAAAACTTGTAGGCGTTGTCGATGATCTGGCCGATGGCGAAGGTAATCTTCTCACGGTCCAGGGAGATGGGAGGCAGCGGGGCCAGGTCGAAGGAGGTGACGATGCCGGGCTTGGCGACCGCCTCACGGGAGGACGTGACGAGCTTGGGAATCAGGTCCTGCAGCAGGCACGGCTCTAGTTGGAGGCCCGCCTCGGCGTCCATGAAGCGACTGAAGGCGAGGAGTTCGCTCACCAGGCTTTCCAGGTAGCGGGACTGGCCGAAGATGAGCTCCAGGTTCCTGCGGGATTCAGGGTCCTCGGGGTCGTAGACGCCGCACGCGAGATTCTGGAGAAAGAGCGAGATGGCGGTGAGCGGCGTCCGGAACTTGTGGGAGATGAGCGACAGAAAGTTGCTCTTGAGCCGGTCCATGCTCTTGAGATTGGCGATCTCCTCCTTGAGGACCTTCTTGTCCAAGGCGCGGTCCACTGCCGTCTTGAGCTGCAGCAGGTTCAGGGGTTTGGTGATGAAGTCGTCGGCGTCCGCCTTGAGCGCATTGAGGATGATATCCTTTTCGGCGTAACCGGTCATAACGATGACTACGAGCGTCGGCTCCATCTCCTTGAGGCGCCGCAGGAGCTCGATGCCGTTCAGCTTCGGCATCATTACGTCGGTGAGGATAACGTCGATCCCCCCCCGCTCGAACAGGCGCAGGGCCTCTTCGCCGTCGCCGGCCTGAAGGACCCGGTACCCCTTGAGGGCCTTGGCGCACAGGTCGCGGATCACCGATTCGTCATCCACGACGAGAATCGACTTGAGACCGCGCTCAGACTGCATCTTGGTCACGATATCCATGGTGTTCCTGCCGTTTCCCCGGTCAGGGGACGAGTTCACACACCTTGCCGAGGGCCTCGCCGAGCTTGTCCGGCAGGGTTCCGCCCGCCTGGGCCAGCTCCGGCTTCCCTCCTCCGCTACCGCCGATGATGGGGGAAAGCTGACGGATCAGGTCGCCGGCCTTGACGCGGCCGGTCAGATCCTTGGTCACCGCCACCAGAAGATTCGCCTTTCCTTCCTTGACGCACCCGAGGGCCACAACACCAGAGCCGAGCCGGTCCTTGAGGGTGTCGGCAAGCTCCCGGAGCTTCTTCGGATCGTCCACCTCAGCCAGGGTGGCGAGGACCTTGACGCCGTTCACCTCCCGGACATCCGCCAGCAGGTCCGCCGAGCGGGCGGCGTTGAGGCGCGACTCCAGGGTCTCGATTTCCCGCTGCATATCCTTCTGACGAGTCAACAGCCGCTGGAGACGCTCCACATTGTCGCCCCCCTCGGCCTTGATCAGGGCGGCGATCTCTTTCCGCTCGTCCTCCAGCTGCTGCACGTGACGCAGGGCGCCCATGCCGGTCAGGGCCTCGATGCGGCGGACCCCCGCGGCAATTCCCGCCTCGGAGAGTATCTTGAAGAAACCGATGTCGCCGGCGGCGTGGACATGGGTGCCACCGCACAGCTCCATGCTCACTTCGCCCACCCTAACCACCCGGACAGTGTCCCCGTATTTTTCGCCGAACAGTGCGGTGGCGCCGATCTCCATGGCCTCGTCCAGGGCCATTTCCCGAGCATGGACGTCGTCGTTGGCCATGATGCAGGAGTTGACGATCTCCTCAACCCGCCGGATCTCTTCGGGCGTCATGGCCGCGAAATGGGTGAAGTCGAAGCGGAGGCGGTCCGGCCCCACAAGGGAGCCCGATTGCTTCACGTGATCCCCCAGCACCTGGCGGAGCGCCGACTGGAGGAGATGGGTTGCGGTATGGTTGCGGGCGGTGGCGTCGCGGCCCGGCGCGACCTTCAGATCGCAGGCGTCGCCCTGCCTGATGGTGCCCTCGACCACGGTCCCCCGGTGGACGATGAGATCCGGGAAAGGACGAAGCGTTTCCGTCACCTCCACGTGGGCGCTGCCCGTGGAGATGGTTCCGGTGTCCCCCACCTGGCCGCCCGACTCGCCGTAGAAGGGAGTGGCGTCGGTGATGATCTCCACCCGGTCGCCGGCCGTGGCCTCGGCCACCTCGGCCCCGCCCTTGAGGAGGACCGTCACCGGAGAGTAGGCGGTGCGGGCTTCGTAGCCCGTGAAACGGCTCCGGACGCCCCGGGAATGGAGGGTCTTGTGGACCTCGGCGATCCCCTCCTCGCCGGAGCCCTTCCAGTGCTCCCGGGCCTGCTCCCGCTGTCGCTCCATGCAGGCTTCGAAACCATCTTCATCGATGGTGAACCCTTCGCTCCGGACGATGTCCGCGGTGAGATCCGTGGGAAAACCGAAGGTGTCGTAGAGCCGGAACAGGGTCTCGCCGGGGATGACCGTGCGCCCTTCGTTCTTGAGATCCGCCACGGCCTCGTTGAGGATGGCGAGTCCCCGGTCGAGGGTTTCGGCAAAGCGCTCCTCCTCGGCCCGGATCACCTTTCTGATGTACTCCTCACGCTCCAAAAGTTCCGGGTAGGCGTCGCCCATCATGGCGTTGACGGCCTCTACCATCCGGCAGATGACTGGTTCGGCAAAGCCGAGCATCTTCGCGTGCCGGGCGGCCCGGCGCATGATCCGGCGCAGCACGTAGCCCCGTCCCTCGTTTGAGGGGAGGACCCCGTCGCAGATCAGGAAAGTGGTGGCCCGGACGTGGTCCGCCATGACCCGCATGGAGACGTCGTCTTTCTCGCTGTGCCGGTAGCGCTTGCCCGAGAGCTTTTCCACGTGCCCGATGATCCCCTGGAACAGGTCGGTGTCGTAGTTGGACTTCACCCCCTGCATGACCGTGGAGATGCGCTCGAGCCCCATGCCGGTATCGACGGAGGGCTTGGGCAGGGGGGTGAGCACCCCGTCGGCGGAGCGGTTGAACTGCATGAAGACGTTGTTCCAGATCTCCATGTACCGGTCGCAGTCGCACCCAACGGCGCAGTCGGGGCTGCCGCAACCGACCTCGGGACCGTTGTCCCAGAAAATCTCGCTGCAAGGGCCGCAGGGCCCGGTATCGCCCATGGCCCAGAAGTTGTCCTTCTCGCCGAAGCGGTAGATCCGCTCCCGGGGAACCCCCTCTTGCAGGTGCCAGATGTCGGCGGCCTCGTCGTCGTCCGTATAAACCGTCACGTAGAGGCGGTCTTTATCGAGGCCCAGGTCTTTGGTGAGGAATTCCCAGGCAAAGGCGATGGCCTCTTTCTTGAAATAGTCGCCAAAGGAAAAGTTGCCGAGCATTTCGAAGAAGGTATGGTGCCGGGCGGTGCGCCCCACGTTCTCCAGGTCGTTGTGCTTGCCACCGGCCCGGACACACTTCTGGGAGGAGCAGGCCCTGACGTAATCACGCTTCTCCAGGCCCAGAAAACAGTCCTTGAACTGGTTCATGCCGGCATTGGCGAACAGGAGCGTTGGGTCATTGTGGGGAATGAGGGGGGAGCTGGGCACGACGGCATGCCCCCGGTCGGCGAAGAACTTGAGAAATCGGGCGCGTATCTCTTTTCCGGTCATCGGGTCCTCTGTATCTGCATGATCATTGTAATTAATACGTGTGGTCAATCTCTTCGTACGGTGCCGTTCCGTCATTCATCGACAGGACACCGGAGCGCTTCAAGAATGGCACTGAGCCCGAACCCGCGGCGCTGGAACCAGCCCACCACCCGCCGCTTTTCGCGAGGGTCCGCCACAGCCGGATCGAAGCCGGGAAATTTCCGGGCCAGCAGGTCTCCGACCAAGGCCCGTTCGTCGCAACCGGCCGCCGCCTGGGCCAGGGCCTCTTCGGCCAGTTCCGGTGGAATCCCGCGGCGGCGCAGCTCGACCCGGAGTCGAGCCCCCACCATTTTCCCCTGGGCCAGGGCCGATTCCGCCAGGCGGCAGGCAACACGGCGGTCATTCAGGTAGCCGAACTCCCTGAGGCGCGCGACGATGCGGTCGATCTCCCCCGCGTCGATCCCCCTGGACCTCAGCTTGCGGGCAAGTTCGGCTTCGCTGTGGTCCCGACGCGAAAGGATGTCGAGGGCGGTGGACAACGGGTCACGCCGCCGCTCCGGTCGGGAATGCATGCTTAAATCAACCTCACGGGCCACCGGCCTAGAACTTCTCGATGCCCTCGACGGAGCCCTCTCCCTCCGCAGGGGGAGCCTCGTCATGGACGAAGTCGTCCCACGTGCTGTCGGAGGTGGACGAAATGCCGGACACCTTGAGGGCGAAGTCGTCGGGGTTGGACGACTGGCGGAGCGCCTCCTCGTAGGTGATGAGCTTCTGGGTGTAGAGCAGCATCAGGGACTGGTCGAAGGTCTGCATCCCGTACGAGGTATAGCCCTGGGCAATGGCTTCGGGGAGGAGTTTCGTCTTGTCCTTGTCGTCGATGTATTCCTTGATCCGGGCGGTGCCGATCATGATCTCGACCGCCGGTACCCGGCCCTTGCCGTCGGCGCGGGGGACCAGGCGCTGGGAGACGACGCCCTTGATCACGCCGGCGAGCTGGATCCTGACCTGGCGCTGGTGATAGGGAGGGAAGACCGAGATGATCCGGTTGATGGTCTCGGTGGCATCCAGGGTGTGGAGGGTCGACATGACCAGGTGACCGGTTTCGGCCGCGTGCATGGCGGTCTCGATGGTCTCCAGGTCGCGCATCTCGCCGACCAGGATCACGTCCGGGTCCTGGCGGAGGGCACCCTTGAGGGCGGTGGCGAAGGAGACGGTGTCGAATCCTACCTCCCGCTGGGAGAGGATGCTCTTCTTGTCGCGATGGAGGAATTCCACCGGGTCTTCAACGGTAATGATGTTGCAGGTCCGGTGCTCGTTGATGTAGTCGATCATGGCGGCCAGGGTGGTGGACTTGCCGCTCCCCGTGGTGCCCGTGACGAGAATGAGGCCCCGCTCCTCCATGGCCAGTTTTTTAATGACCGGCGGCAGGGTCAGGTTCTCCATGGAGGGAATGCCGAAGGGAATGAAGCGAAACACCATTGCCACCGTGCCGCGCTGGGAGTAAACGCTCACCCGGAAGCGGCCCAGGCCCGGCACGCCGTAGGCAGTGTCGCATTCGAAGTGCTCCTCGAAGAGACGCTTCTGCCGATCGTTCATGATGGCGAGCGCCATGGCGCGCACTTGGTCCGGCGCCAGCCGCGGCGCGTTCGGGATTGGCCGCAGGCGGCCGTCGATCCGCACGACGGGCGGGAGGCCCGTTTTGATGTGGACGTCGGACGCCTTGGCGCGAACCGCGACGGTGAGGATATCGTTCAGTTCCATGGGCTATGCCGCTTCCTTCGCCCCTTTGCGGGGAATGCCGGCCACGTCGTAAACCTTCCCTTCGATCTCGTTCACCAGTTCTGGCCGCTCCTTGAGGAAAAGGCGGGAATTTTCGCGCCCCTGGCCAATCCGGTCTCCGCCGTAGGAGAACCAGGCGCCGCTCTTGTCCACGATCCCCTTCTCCACGGCCAGGTCGAGGATGTCGCCCTCGCGGGAAATGCCCTCACCGTAGTAAATGTCGAACTCCACCTCTTTGAAGGGGGGAGCCACCTTGTTCTTGACCACCTTCACCTTGGTGCGGGAGCCGATGACGTCCTGCCCTTGCTTGAGGGATGCGATCTTGCGGATATCGAGACGTACCGAGGCGTAAAACTTGAGGGCGTTGCCGCCGGTGGTGGTTTCGGGGTTGCCGAACATGACGCCGATCTTCATCCGGATCTGGTTGATGAAGATGACGCAGCAGTTGGACTTGGAGATTATGCCGGTGAGCTTGCGCAGGGCCTGAGACATGAGCCGGGCCTGGAGCCCCATGTGGGAGTCGCCCATCTCCCCTTCGATCTCGGCCTTGGGAACCAGTGCCGCCACCGAGTCGATGACGAGGACGTCCACAGCGCCGCTTCTGACGAGCATCTCGGCAATTTCCAAGGCTTGCTCCCCGGTGTCGGGCTGGGAGACGAGCAGGTCGTCCGTCTTGACGCCGAGTTTGCGGGCATAGCCGATATCGAGCGCGTGCTCGGCGTCGACGAAGGCAGCGATGCCGCCCATTTTCTGGGCCTCGGCCGCGATGTGCAGGGCGAGCGTCGTCTTGCCCGACGACTCGGGTCCGTAGATCTCGATAATCCGCCCGCGGGGGACGCCGCCGACGCCGAGGGCCAGGTCGAGGGAGAGGGAACCGGTGGGGATGGCGGCCACATCGGGGAGGGCCTCATCCGCCCCGAGGCGCATGATCGCCCCCTTGCCGAACTGCTTTTCTATCTGGCTGAGCGCAAGCTCTATCGCCTTTTCGCGTTCTTGGGTCACAATCGCCTCCTGGGCGGTGCCGACGGCGGCCGGCGCCACGTTTCGTATCGGTCAGTTGATCAGAAATAACACAGATCTTTCGGTCTTTTCAAGGGTATCTTTCCGGCAGATCCTGCCCGTTTCGAAAGGGTGTCACGCTCCCTCTCCGGGGATGTCTCCCGCCAGGGGATCCCGGGGGGCGGCCAGAGGGATGACCGGCGTCCGCAGACTCTCCTCAAGGGGAAGGAGAACCAGAAACGCGCTGCCGAAGCGGGCCTCCGGATCAACCCCCGGGCTCTCGACCCAGACCATGCCCCCATGGGCCTCCACCATCCCCTTGACGATGGCCAGTCCAAGCCCCGTCCCCTTTCCCTGGAACTTGAACTTGCCGCTGGAGTGGTGACGGATATCGCCAATTTCGTAGAATTTGTCGAATATCTTCACCTGCTCGTCGTGGCTGACCCCGATGCCGTTGTCGCGGACCGCCACCTCCAGATAGCAGCGATCCCCGATCTGGCTCGGGAAATCGGCATTGAAGCGCGCCAGGATCTCCCGCTTCGGGGCAAGGGCCCGCCGGTCGACCACCCGCGCCGAGATGATGATCGTCCCCCCGTCCGGAGTGAACTTGACCGAGTTTTCCAGCAGTTCCGAGAATATCTCCTCGAAGCACTCCTGGTCGCCTATGCAGTGGGGGAGCCCCTCCAGGTTGTTGAAGACGATTCGCAGGCTCCGCTCCGCAAGCAGCGGCTCAAGCTTCGTCACCACCTGGCTGAACACCTGGGAGATGTGGAGGGCACGCCGGGCCACAGTGGCCGACTTGGCCTCAAGACGGGCAACCTTGAGGATATCGTTGACGATCTCGAAAAGGCGCTCTCCCCCCTCGTGGATCATGTCGAGGACCTGCCGGCTGTCGGGGTCGCCGGCTAGGCTTGACGAGGAGCGCAGAAAATCGGTGCCGCTGATGACGCTGGTAAGGGGGGTGCGAAACTCATGGGAAATCATGCCGAGAAAGTTGTTCTTCATCCGGTCGATTCGCTCCAGCTCCTGATTGGCGCGTTCCACGAGGGTCAGATTGGTGCGGAGCCGGTGCTGGGAAAGGGCAAGCTCGTGACTGCTTTTCTCCAGGAGGCGGAACGACCCCATGAGCTCATCGCTTTTCCACTTGAGTTCATTGAAGAGGCGGGCGTTTTCGATGATGATGCCCATCTGGCCGGCTATGGAAAAGAACAGCTTGAGCTCTTCGTCGGTGAAGGAACGCATCTGCCGGTTCAACAGGTACATGACGCCGGTGACCCGGTTCTTGGCGAACAGCGGGACCGCCGCAAACCCCTTCCAGCCTGCCGACTCATCCGAGAGCCCCGCCATGCACCCTTCCATGGCCAGATCGTCCAGGGCGAAAGGGCCGCGCGTGGCGGCAACCCTGCCCAACAGTCCGCCGTCGGCTCCGGCATCAAGCGCCTCCCTGAGCCGATCCGGAACGAAACAGGTAGCTGCCGGGCGCAGGGTGCCGTCCCGCTCGCGCAGATGGATGCCGCCGCCGTCAACGCCGAAGACTTCGATCGTTTCCCGCAGGGTTACGTCGAGGACCGTCTCCAGCTCCATCTCCTGGTTGGCTCTGGTGATGATGTTCACCAGGGAGGCGAGCTCCCGGTTGCGCTGGCGCATCTCCCGCTCGGCCCGGTGCTTGAATGTGATGTCCCTGATCGTGGCATGGACCACCTTCTCGTCGCCCAGATCAATGAGGCGGGCTTCCACCTCCCCCAGGAAGCGATCCCCTCCCCGGCGGCGGAACGCAATTCCGTCGGTCCGGCCCCTTCCGCGCCGGACCACCCTCAATACCAGCAGGGAAAACTTCTCCTGGTCCTCCTCGGGCACCAGGTCCTTCCCCTTGAGAGTGACCATTTCCTCCTTGCTGTACCCCAGCAGTTCGGTGCCCCGACGGTTCACCTCCACCAGAAGCCCCGTGTCGGCATTGAAGACGAAGACCGCATTGCCGGCCCCTTCCAGAAGACTCCGGTAGCGCCGGGCGATCTTGTCCAGCTCCCGCTGGTACTGCATAAGCTCGTGCAAATGGGCCAGTTCATTGACGCTGCGTGTCTTGCGGTAGCTGACCACCATGAAAATGATGCAGGAAACGAGCAGGAAAAGAACCAGGGTAAGGAAGTCGAGGAGGGGAAAATCGTGGCGACGGTAGACGACAAAGGACGCCGCAAGCACGCCAAGCACCAGGAGCGCCGAAACACTGACAACAATCAGATACACCCTGTCGTTGCGTAAGGACATGACGAGCTTTCCCGCTGCGGGAGAAAAGGACAGCGGCTTCGATTCAGGCGGTGAGGAGGCGCCTCCTCAGCCAGTCCAGGGCCGTGACGGCCGTGACGGTCCGGATGGCGTCCCGCTCGCCGGCGAAGCGGTACGACTTGACCGAGCAGCCTGCCCGGTCGGCCAGGGCCAGGTAGACCGTGCCGACAGGCTTGTCGTCGCTCCCCCCATCGGGGCCGGCGATACCGGTAACGGCCAGGGCCAGATCGCTGCCGGCCACGTGGCGGGCTCCCCTGGCCATGGCACGGGCAACATCGGCGCTCACGGCTCCTTTTTCAGCCAGAAGCGCGGTCGGAACGCCCAGGAGTCGCTCCTTGGCCTCGTTGGCATAGGTGACCAGCCCCATGAAAAAGTAGGCGGAACTGCCAGCCACGTCGGTGATCCGCTTGGCAATGAGCCCGCCGGTGCACGACTCGGCCAGGGCGAGGGTGAGCCCCTTTTCGCGAAACAGGCGGGCAACCGCCGTATCGATGGTGTTGTCCCCCTCGGCCACGATCACATCGCCCAAGCGCTCTCGCACCAGGGGCAGCCCCCCGGCAATGATCTCCGCAGCCTCCTCCTCGCTTCGGGCAGTGGCCCGCAGTTTCACCTGCACTACCGGAAAATCGACGCAGTAAGCAATGCCGAGCCCCCCACGGGAACGCTCCAGTCCGCTCAGTCGACCGCCGATTTCCGCCTCGGAGAGGCCGAACAGCGTCAGTACCGCCGTTCGGGTGACCTCCGGCCCGCTCCGCCGGTCAAGGACCAGGGGCACCACCGACTCTTCCAGCATCCTGGCCATCTCGGCCGGGACGCCGGGGAGAAAGACCAGAAAACATTCCCCGTGCAGCAGGTGGAAACCGCACGCGGTGCCGAGCGCGTTCGGAATGAGACCCGCCTTGGCCGGCAGGAGGCACTGGCGCTCATTGGCGGGATACAGCTCGCGCCCCCGCCGGGAGAAGAAGTCCCGCAGCCGGTCAAGGGCCGCCTCGTTCAGGACGAGGCGTCGCCCCGTTGCCCGGGCCGCGGCCCGGGCCGTGACATCGTCGTCCGTGGGACCGAGCCCCCCCGTGACGATGACGGCATCATGAGCCGGAGCGAGCATGCCGAGGGCCGCCTCGATCTCCCCCTCGTCATCGCCCACGGTCAGGTGCCTGCCCACGGCAAGCCCCGCGTCCGCCAAGCGTGCGGCGATGCGCGCGGCATTGGTGTCCACCACTTCGCCCCGCAGGAGTTCGTCGCCGATGGAAAGGGTTGCGATCTTCACAGGTACCCCAGCAGCAGATGGAGGGCGGCGCAGGCATAGAGCCCGGCCGCCACGTCGTCCAGCACCACACCGTAGCCGTTTTTCATCCGTCGGTCGAAATAGCGGGCGGGCCAGATCTTCACGACATCGAAGAAGCGGAAGAGGAGAAAGCCGGCCAGGATACTCCGCCAGTCAGCGGTCACCCCGGCCATGGTAATGAGATAGCCGATCACCTCGTCAATGACCACCTTGCCGGGGTCCTTCTGACCGAACTCCTCCTGGGCGCGTCCCGCCACCCAAGACGACAGGAAGAAGAACGGCACGAGAGTGGCGAGATAGAGCCAGAGGGGCAGCCGCGCCAGCGCTAGGTAGAGGGGGATGGCGCCGAGGGTTCCCACCGTCCCGGGGGCAACGGGCGACAGCCCCGTGCCGAACCAGGTGGCGGCGATAACCACGAATCGTCGGGTCACTGTCCGCACTCCCGCTCAACGATCCGGTAGACCTCCATGAGCGGCATGCCCCGCTCGGCGGCGATCCGGCAGCAATCGTCGTATTCGGGCGCCACGCGCGCCACCCCGTCCCCATTGATGACCTTCACCCGCACCCTGCCGAGGGTCGTATCCCGCTCCTCCACGAGGCGCCGGAGCTTCAGCCGCCCCGCCGGGTGGAAACGCACCCCGATGGCTGAAGTTTCCCGCAGGATAAGCGCCGCAAGTTCGTCCCGTTGTTCGGGATGAACCACCACCGTGAGCCTGACCGCGGGCCGGTTCTTCTTCATCTGGAGGGGGGAAAAGGCGGCATCCAGAGCACCGGCGGCAAGACAGCGCTCCATGACGTATCCCAGAATCTCCGGGCTCGTGTCGTCGATGTGGGCCTCAATGACCACCACGTCGTCCCGCTCGAACCCTCTGTCAATCTCTCCCTGGAAGACACGCAGGATATTTGGAATGTCGGCGAAATCACGGGTTCCGGCTCCGCAGCCGACGCCGGTGACGGTCATGGGCGGAATCGGTCCGAATCCGGCGGCCAGGGCCGCCAGGATGGCCGCCCCGGTGGGCGTAACCCGTTCACCGGGCCCCGCCTCGCCATGAACGGGGATGCCACGCAGGAGTTCAGCCGTGGCGGGCGCCGGCACCGGCAGACGTCCATGGGCTGTTTCCACGAAACCGCTCCCCAGGGGCAGGGCCCCCCCGTGGATGGACTCGATCCCGAGCCAGTCGATGGCTGCGGCGGCGCCGACGATGTCGGCGATGGAATCCACCGCTCCCACCTCGTGAAAGTGCACCCGTCCCAGCTCGACGCCGTGGACCTTGGCCTCGGCCTCGGCCAGACGGAAGAATATCCGCTGGGCCTTCTCCTTGATTCCGTCGGCAAGGGGGCTCTCTTCGATCATGGCGGCAATGTCGCCGTAGTGCCGATTAGGCTGGTGCTCTTCCACATGCACAACGAAGCGGGTGGCGGTGATCCCTTTGCGGCTCGTCCGCTCCGTGGCAAGGGAGTAGCTCGAATGAGGCAGGCGGAGACACCCCACGGCATCGCGCACCACCTCGAAGGGAACTCCCAGGTCAAGGAGCGCCGCCACGGTCATGTCGCCGGCAATGCCAGCAAAGCAGTCGAAATAAAGTATCTTCAAACGGACCTCATTCTCTGTTGATTTTGCTCGCTGCAACGGCGGCACCGAACCCGTTGTCGATATTTACTACGGTCACGCCGGCGGCGCAGGAGTTGAGCATGCCCAGCAGCGCGGCGATGCCGCCGAAGGAAGCCCCGTACCCAACCGATGTAGGAACGGCAATGACAGGCCGGTCCACGAGCCCCCCCACCACTGAAGGGAGCGCACCCTCCATGCCGGCCACTACAATGAGCACGCGTGCGGAGAAGAGCACGTCGCGCCGGGCCAGCAGCCGATGGATGCCTGCCACTCCCACGTCGTAAAGGTGCGAGGCCTCGTTGCCGAGCATCCGAAGGGTGACCAGGGCCTCGGCGGCCACCGGCAGGTCGGAGGTGCCGGCCGAGAGAACGAGCACCGTGCCGAGCCCCCGTTTCTCGATCGGGCGCTGCTCCAGGGTGAGGCAGCGGGCATCGGCGTGCCACATAGCAGAGGGGAACGCCTCTTTCACTGCCAATGCCTTGGCCTCGTCGAGGCGGGTCACCAGGATGTTATTCCCCTTGGCGGCCAGGGAGGCCATGATCCGCTCCACCTGGCCGGCGCTCTTGCCGGCCCCGAAAATCACCTCGGGGAAGCCCTGGCGCAACCCCCGGTGGTGGTCCACAAGGGCGTCACCCACATCCTCGTAGGGGAGATGCCGCAGCCGCTCCAGCATCTCATCCTCGCTGAGCGCACCGTCTTTGAAGGAACGCAGGATGGTTTTCAGTTCCCGAGGGTCCATGGGGGCTCCGATCATGTTCGTACATAGTGTAGCATACCTGGGGCACAAGGACAGGCGCGCCGTATCGACGCCGGACCGTTCCCGGCGAGCGGACCCCGGCCCTGCACGGACCGGGGTCTGGCTTGTGTATAGCACCAAATTGTGGGGTTGGAAAGGGGTGAGGGAGACTTCGGCGGTAATTGTGTCCCGCCGGCGGGAAGCGTTGTTCAGTCGCGCTCGAGCCTGAGCAGGTTACAGATCTGCCCCTGAAGCCCCATGAAAGGAGCGACAACCGGCCGCAGCAGCACGGCCAGCCGCCGTTCCAGCTGGCGGGCGGCGGGGGAGCAGGGCTCCAGTTCCGGCTTGAAGATGGAGATGAGAACCAGAACGAGAAGCACCACCATCTGGGCAACACCGAAAATGACGCCCAGCCGGTAGGTTTGGACGTAGGCGAGGTTGTCAAAAACCGCCAAACGGTTGAGGCCGGTAATCTCTGAAAGGTCCTGGAGCCAGGGACCGAGAAACACGATCCCGAACAAGGTGGCCACCACGGTCACCACCCACTTCACCGAAACCCAGCGGTGGCGGAAAAACCCCCAGTGGGTCGTGAGCGATATGAGTGCGCCCGAAAGGATCGAACCGGCAACCCCCGGCCCGATGAGCCAGTTGTCCAGGGACCGGATGGCGTCGTTGACCGCGAAGAGCTCGTCCCCGTTGGTGGCGAGGCGGTCCTTATAGAGAAGGATGAGGATGGCCTGGGCGCCGCCGATCCACATCATGGCGGAGAAGGTATGGATGTACTTGAGGAGAAGGCGGGTCTGGGGGCTGGCCTGATACCGCATGTGCAATCCTCCGTGTCGGGATGGGGAGAGGCGCCGCCGGTGGCCGCGCTTCCGCCCTTGCCTAGAAAGAGTGCAAAGCGGATTCCTGTATACGACAGTTTTGCGTATACGCAAAACTGTCTATCGTTACAGAGGGATTACACATTATGTGCCAATTATGCCCTCTGCATTTTGTGTCAGACCCGTCACAGCATGAGCCATAAGTGACACACATTGTGCTTAGGTAATCAGCTGTGTTCACGGGTGGCGTGGAAGGTGAGGTCTTTCCAATTGTCCATGGTGTTGTCGAGGCGCCATTGGGAGCCGGCCAGATACGCCAGATCCCCCTCGCCGTCGATGTAACAGTTCATCACTTCCTTCTTCTGGAATTCCTCGACCTTCTTCTTCTCCCCGGTCACCCAGCGGGCGGTCACGTAGGAAACCGGCTCATAGGTGGCCTTCACGTTATACTCGTGCTCGAGCCGGTGCATGACCACGTCGAACTGGAGGAGACCGACGGCTCCGACAACCCAGTCGGCACCCATGAGCGGGCGAAAGACCTGGGTGGTCCCCTCTTCGGCCAACTGGGTCAGCCCCTTTTCCAGGGCCTTGGATTTCAGGGGATCCAGCAGGCGCACCCGGCGGAAGTGTTCAGGGGCAAAGTTGGGAATGCCCGTGAACTTGATATCCTCCCCCAGGGTGAAGGTGTCGCCGATCTTGATGGTGCCGTGGTTGTGAATGCCGATGATGTCGCCGGGAAACGCCTCGTCCACATGGGTGCGGTCCTGGGCCATGAAGATGGTTGCATTGTTGATGGCCACCTCGCGACCGAGCCGCACGTGGCGGACCTTCATGCCCCGGGTGAATTTGCCGGAACATATCCGGAAAAAGGCGATCCGGTCCCGGTGGGCGGGGTCCATATTCGCCTGGATCTTGAAGGCGAAGGCAGTGAAGGGCTCTTCATAGGGGGAAACGGTGCGGCTGACCGCCTCACGGGGAAGCGGCGCCGGGGCATGATCCACAAAGGTGTCGAGAAGTTGCTGCACGCCGAATGTATTAATGGCGCTACCGAAGAAGACCGGGGTCTGGAGCCCGGCATGATACGCCTCTTCCTCGAAGGGATGGGCGGCCCCTTCCAGCAGCTCCACATCGGCACGCAACTCGTCGGCCTGGGAGCCCAGGAGTTCGTCCAACTGCGGGTCGTCGAGACCGGTCATGGAGATAACGCCGCCAGTTCCGCGCTCCGCCTCGGCATCGAAGATAACGAGCTCTTTGGTGTAGAGGTGATAGGTGCCCCGGAAGCGCTTGCCCATGCCGATGGGCCACGTCATGGGGGCACACTGGATTCTCAAGACTTTTTCGATTTCGTCGATAAGCTCAAAAGGATCCCGACCTTCACGGTCAAGCTTGTTGATGAAGGTCATGATCGGCGTGTGGCGCAGGCGACACACATCCAGGAGCTTGATGGTCTGGCTCTCAACGCCCTTCACCGAATCGATGACCATCAGGGCCGAGTCGACGGCGGTAAGGACCCGATAGGTGTCCTCTGAAAAGTCATTGTGACCGGGAGTGTCCAGCAGGTTCACTTCGTAATCCCGGTAGGTGAATTTCATGACCGACGAGGTGACGGAGATGCCGCGCTGCTTTTCCATCTCCATCCAGTCCGAGGTGGCGTGGCGGGCCGCCTTGCGGGCACGGACCTCGCCCGCCTGCTGGATGGCGCCGCCAAACAGCAGCAGTTTTTCGGTGATGGTGGTTTTACCGGCGTCCGGATGACTGACAATGGCAAAGGTCCGCCGACGATCGACTTCCTGTTCGTTGTACTTCATTGCGTGGAGCTCCGAAAGGCTTGAAAATATCTGGACAAAGAAAAGGCGAAGAAGCTACTCTTCGCCTTGAAAATCAATAATACACCAGCACCCCGACGGTTTACAACCAAAAGAACGCCGGGGGCGACACCTCGCTCAAGGATGGAGTAATGCACGACTACTACCAGTTGGTTACGGTTGCCGACCTTCCCCAGGACAACCGGCAAATTCTGGACACACTGACAGCCATCGGCGCGGGCAAGCTGCCCAACGACCTGAGACTCCTGAACTACTACCGCTCCATACCGGTCAACTACGGCGCCACAGTGGAATCAGTGGAACGCGGCTCGGTGGAGCTGACGGTAAACCAGCAGCAGGCCATCGTCATGCAGCTGGAAAAGCAGGTGTTCCTCAAAAGCGGCCACTTCCCCAAAGACGTGCTGGCGGCCGTCACCTACGTCAATATCGACAAGAGCGTGGCCATCCTCGCCAACTTCGCCTATGCGGTGATCAGGTCGGAACGCCGTCAATTCGTGCGGGTGGAGGTCAAGGACAAAATCGAGGCAAGCTTCTCGGGGGACGGCTTCACCGTGGCCGGCCTGTTGAACGACATCTCCCTGGGAGGCGTGGCCATCTCCGCAACGATCCCCACCCATCCCGATGCGGGCATCAAGGGGAAGGTCACGCTGCGCCTGCCCGGAGGGCCCTTTGAGATGCCAGCCCAGGTTCTGCGGGTCATCCCCGCGAAACAGACAGACCTCTGCATCATTGAGATCCAACCCGACAACCGGACTGAGAAGGGGATATCCCAATACATCTTTCAGCGCCAAGTTGAGATCATCAGGGAACTGAAGGACTCTATTTTCTAGCAGGCGCACCACCTGCATGCCCGTCGTCCGCCCCTCCGTCGTTCGACCCTCCACATGACGCAGTTACGTCTGTGGCCATGCCCAGTCGTCGCGGCCAATCCGGCACTCATTCGACCCCGATGGGACGACTATGAAATCAAGGGCAAAAAGTTACCGTTTGAAGAGATAGCGATCAACAGACCACGCCCCGCCCCCGGCAAAGACGAGAGCCAGCGCCATACCGAGCAGGGCGAGGTTGTACTCGATGCCGTTCCCCCGGGGGCCGTTGAGGAAGAAGCCGTTCGCCCAGTGAACCTTGTACATGGCGACCGCCATGGTCGAGGCGATGCCGAAGCCGGACAGCCGGGTGAGGAAACCGCAGAGGACGCCAACACCACCCCCGAATTCGGCAATGATGGCCAGCAGCGTGAAAATCGGCGGGATTCCCAGCTTTTCCTCGAATACTCTGAAGGTGGCGGTGAGCCCCTGCCCCCCGAAGGCACCGAGAAGCTTCTGGGAGCCGTGGGCAATGAATATGGCGCCGAGCGGCACCCTGATCATGAGAAGCGCCAGTGAATCTGCCACGGCGCCCATGTTCGACTTGGCCATGGGAACCTCCTGCATTGGCGTGCCGGCGTGCGCATCACGCATGACCGGCCACTGCTATTCTTGCCACAAGAGCCGTCCGCGCGCAACGGTAAATACCCCTTGCCGGAAGCGGCTTTCGTCGTCTCAGCGTCGCTGCGGAAAACTATTTGAGTGAGAGCCACCAGATGAGTTAGTATGACCAGGTTGGGCAGCAGCCGCCCAGGCTGCCATCAGACAGCAAGGAGATCAGACGCCATGTTCTATCCCACCTTCAGAGCACGCAGGATCAGAGGCAAGGAGGTCTTTCGCCGGATGGTCAGCGAGACCACCCTTTCCGCCACCGACCTGATCTATCCGATGTTTTCCGCCTTCGGCACGGGCATCAGGAAGGAAATCTCTTCCATGCCGGGGATTTATCAACAATCCATCGAGCACATCGTGGCCGAGGCCCAGGAGGTCCATGAGCTGGGCGTGCCGGCGGTGATCCTGTTCGGCATCCCCGAGACCAAGGACGCCGTGGGCAGCGACGCCTACGCCGAGCACGGCATCATTCAGGAGACGATCCGGGCCCTGAAGAAACAGGTGCCGGGGCTGGCAGTCATTACCGACGTCTGCATGTGCGAATACACCGACCACGGTCACTGCGGCATCATCAAGGACGGCGACGTGGACAACGACGAGACCCTGGAGCTCCTGGCCAGAGAGGCCCTCTCCCACGCCGAGGCCGGGGCCGACATGGTGGCTCCTTCGGACATGATGGACGGACGAGTCATGGCGATCCGCGAAATTCTGGACAACAACGGCTACAAGAACATCCCGATCATGAGCTATGCCGTAAAATACGCCTCCGGTTACTACGGCCCGTTCCGGGAGGCGGCCGAGTCGACCCCCCAGTTCGGCGACCGCCGCTCCTACCAGATGGACCCGGGGAACCGCCGGGAGGCCATCCGCGAAGCCCGCATGGACGTGGAAGAAGGCGCCGACATCATCATGGTGAAGCCGGGGCTTCCCTACCTCGACATCGTCCGGGACCTGCGGGAGGAATTCGATCTCCCCGTGGCGGTCTACAACGTCTCCGGCGAGTACAGCATGATCAAGGCCGCCGGCCGGGCCGGCTGGATCGACGAAGAGCGGGTCATGATGGAGACCCTCCTCTCCTTCAAGCGGGCCGGCGCTGACCTGATCCTCACTTACCACGCCAAGGAGGCTGCGCGGGTCCTCAAGAGAGGATAGCCTGTTTCCGTGATACACTGAAAAGGCCTGCCGGGTGGCGGGCCTTTTTTCGTATCAGCCGCATTCGCGAGGCATCCTATGAAGAGCCGCCTCCCCTTCCGTTACCTGGAGCCCACCTTCTGCGCGGGGCTCCTGGACGACCCGGTCCTCCTGGTGAACGTCCGGCCCCTGGGGCGCTCGATCCTGGTGGACTGCGGCCAGATTCACCATCTGGCCAAGCGGGTCCTGAAATCCATCGATGCCGTCTTCGTCTCCCATGCCCATATGGATCACTTCATGGGGCTGGACACCCTGGTCCGCCACATTCACGTCTCCCCGCGGACGGTCGAACTCTTCGGCCCGCCGGGGATCGCCCGGAAAGTGGCTGCAAAGCTGGCCGGTTACGACTGGAACCTGACCGAATCCTACTGGTGCACCTTCCGGGTGAGCGAAGTCCATCCCGAGCGTATTGTCCGGTTCACGTTCCCCGGCTCCGAAGGATTTCCCTGCCTGCCCGAGGAAGAGACAACGCGGGAGGGGACCGAGATCTTCCGCAACGACTTTCTCGCGGTCGACGCGGATCTCTGCGACCATAACACCCTGCCGACCCTGGTCTTTCGCATCACCGAACGTCCCACCTTCTGGATCGACGAGGCAAAAGTCGATCAGGAGGGTCTTGTGCCGGGGGAATGGCTGCGGGAGCTGAAGCACCGCTTCTATCGCGGCAGACTGGATGGGAAGACGATCACCGTGCCCGTGCGCACGGCCGGCGACACGGTGGCACAACGGATCCGGGAAGGACGGGAGCTGTTCGAGGCAATCCGGAGGAGCCAGGAGCCTGCCAGCATTGGCTACCTCACCGACATCGGCGCCGGCGACACCAACCTGGCGACGGTGCGGCGATTACTTGCCGGTGTCACGCTCCTTGCCTGCGAGTGCTCGTTTCTAGCAGCCGACGTGGCCAAGGCCCGCACCTCCCACCACCTCTGCACGGCGGATGTATCGGCCCTCGCCCGGGAGATCCGTCCCGGCTGGCTCCTTCCCATGCATCTTTCCAAGAGCTACAATACAAAGGGCCACCTCCTCTACCGGGAGCTGACCCTTGCGCCGGAAACCCGGCTGATCCGCCTGCCCGAGCATCTTACCCCCCGGCCGCTTCTGCCGGGGGAGTTTCCGGGCCTCTGGAAAATCGCGGAATAGAGGGGGGCTTACTCCCCTGCCAGCCACCCTTCGATCCGAGCCAGTTCTTCGCCCCATCCGGCACCCAGACGCACCGTGAGGAATTCGCCGTACAGGCTGTCGAAGAGCTGGAGTCCCTGTTCCAGAACATACATCCGCTCGTAAAAGGCCGCTTCCCGTTCGCTCCCTTCGTCCACGTGCTCGCCCTTTTCGATGGCCACCTTGGGGGACTTGAGGGAAGCAAAATGGAAGAGTTCCCCCTTGAGGGTCAACTTCCAGACATGCTCCTCCTTTTCCAGGTAGAGAGTCGATTCGGTGATCCGCTTGCCGTGGGCAAGGGCAGTGCGGGCTTCTCGGAAGTGGTCCTGGGGACCGGCCACGGTGATTTTCTGGGTTCCTGCCTCCCCGGCGCTCACGAGGACCAGGCGATCGTTCAGGTAAGCCACGAAGGGCTCGCCTGCCAGAGCCGGGCCGGGCTGCCCCACGCAGTACTCGGAAGAATCGGTCATGGTCCGGTGGAGAAGCCAGAGGAGGAAATCCCACCCGAGCCACTGGTTGCTCCTGATCAGATCGATGGCGGCATCGCTCGTGGCGAGGTTGGCCTGTTCGAGGGCAGGCTTCAGCCCTTCGCCTCCCACGGCCTCTGCCCGGGCATAGGGATGGATCGCCACCAGGCGCGTCCCCTCGAAGGTCTTCTTGAACTGGGTCTCGAACAGCTCGATAATGGGAGCCGACAGGGAGGTAAAGGTGACGATACCGGTGCGGGTGTCCCAGACCGCATCCCAGGTGGAGGGAACCGGCAAGGTCTTGGCCAGGAGGTTGAGGCGCACCGCCTCTTTCAGCTCCTCGCGCTTCTGCTTGGGCACCCGGTTGAGGCCGGGATGGGCCGAGAGGTACTCATGCTCGGCCACCTGAAGATAGGCCTTTACCAGCGCCGCCGGAAGCTTGCGCTGGTCGCGGCGCAGGGTGAAGGCCACGTAATGGTCACGCCAGAAGGCGGCGGGGATGTCGAAGCTCATCTGCCGATGGTCATCCAGATGAACCCACCCCACGGACTGCTCGGCGACCCCTTGATCGATGGACTGAAAGGCCTGTCGGGCGAGATGTTCGGCAATCCAGGGATAGAGGTCACCGGCAGGGAGATCCCCCGCGACCCGGAACTGGCATATGGCTGTTGTTGTTGAAAGAATACCCATGGTTCTGCTCCTTCGGATGAGGTGGAAAGGGATCAGTGATACACCGGCGGGGCGCCGGGGCGCAAGCAGATTATCGATCGACGGGCGCGATGCAATGGATTTATTCAACACATGAAAAAATTATTGCAGTTTTATCCGTGAGCGCCGATATATGTTTATGCGGGAACGCGAATACCGGGATCGCACGCGGTGGATGGCGGAAGCAGAACGCGTCGTCCGAACAATCCCTGCAAAGTGAGAGCAGAGCCGTGTCCAGGCGAGTAAAGGAGCATGCGTATGGCGTTGAGTTTTACCGTCAAGGAAGCCACCTTCAAAGAAGCGGACCTGGTGGGACACATCGTGGAGTCGGTCAAAAAAATATTCTCGACCATGATCTTCATAGATGACATCGTCGATGAGTATCCCCTTGCCAAACCCGAATCCCACTTCATCGCCAGTATCTCGGGGATGGTCGGCCTCGGGGGCGATTTTTCGGGGATGGTCGGCATTCACATTCCCATCGAATTCGCCAAGGAGGCGACCGCATCCATGCTCGGCATGGAGTTGGATGAACTCGAAGGCGAAGACGACATCCACGATGCCGTGGGCGAGATCACCAACATGCTCGCCGGCGAAATCAAGATGCTCTTTTCCGCCAACAACCTCACGGTGGGTCTTTCCACCCCGTCGATTATCTCCGGCAGCGATTATACGGTAGAGGTGGTTTCCAGCGGGGCCGCCGTGGTGGTCCCCTTCAACCGCAACGAACACCGCTTCCTGGCAACGCTGCAGATCGAGGCGTAGCACACATACCGTCTGCCCGGGCGCGCCGAACAGCGTCGTTGCCGCCCGGCCCCTCCCTTTTCTCCGCTGAGCCGCCTTCAGCACACACCTGAACTGCAATACATCTACAGGGAACGTGAAACAGAGTGCGGAATGAACGCTGCCGTACGGCAGCGCATCATCCCATAATGACCTGGAGGGATTCGTCTATCTTGGCGATGTCCACCGAGGTATTGAAGCAGGGCCCGAAGGGGCGGTCGTTGAGAACGCCGATGACCGGCAGAGGATAGCAGTCCTTGATGCCCGAGGTAAGATCCCGTTCACAGGCCACAGCCACCACGAGCTTGGGACGCTTCTCAATGATGACCTTGCGGGCAAGGGTGCCGCCGGTGGCCACCGAGATGTCGATCCGGTACTTCTCGGCCAGCTCAGCCAGCCCCTTGATGTCGCATCGGCCGCAACGGATGCACTTGTTGATGTCGCCTGTCACTTTGATCTCGCAGTCGAAGAGCTGGAGGCAGTGGGGCAGCAGGATGAGAATCCGGTCCGGTTTCACCTTGTAGCGCTGGGACAGGACCAGGCTGTTGTTCATGGCAATGAACGATTGGCGGATGGTGTCAGTGGAAATGCCGAAGGCGCGCCCCAGAAGTTCGATGACCGGGAGCAGAAACTTTATGACCACGCCTCGCAGAAAGCGGGTGAAGTACATGTCCTTGCCCAGGGCGGTGGTCAACACGAGCACGGCAGTGCCCAGGAGTGCCAGGAGCGAGAGGCCGCCGAGCACGATTCCCACAACCCTCGGCAGGCTCGGATGGATATTAGCGAGCCCGGTGGTGGGTACCCACCAGAGAAGGTAGATTCCCCCCACGATCAGGAGGCAGGTAAGCCCCATCAGGGCGATGAACAGACGTTTCTGGGGAGGGTGTTCCGCCATTGTCAGTGCTCCACGCTCCCTGCCTCACCGAGGCGCGTTCCCGGTTCCAGGCGGAATCCGGCAAGAAACTCGGCAGTCGGGAGCCGCTTGCGTCCCTCCAGCTGCAACTCCTGGATCAGAATGCTGCCGGAGCCGCATCCCACGAGAATCCCCTCCCTGCCAACCCTCAGGATCTCGCCGGGCTCGCCGGTTTCACCGGCGACAGCCACCCGGTAGAGCTTGAGGGTCTTCCCGTCCAGGAAGGTATAGGCTCCCGGCCACGGGGTAAAGCCCCGCACCTGGTTCTTGACTTGCACCGGCTCTCGGGTCCAGTCGACGAGGCCATCCTCCTTCTTGAGCATGGGAGCGTAGCAGGTGAGGGAATCATCCTGCTTTTCGCGCACCAGTTTGCCGGCCAGCAAGAGATCGAGGGTCTCGTCGATGGTCTCGGCACCCAATTGCGACAGGCGGTCATGGAGGGACTGGGCATCCTCGTCGGGCCCGATGGGGATGGCCCGTTTCACGAGCATGTCCCCGGTGTCGAGGCCCGCATCCATCATCATGGTAGTGATTCCGGTCTCGGTCTCGCCGTTGATGAGACACCAGTTGAGAGGAGCCGCTCCCCGGTAGCGGGGAAGGAGCGAGGCATGAATGTTGATACAGCCGTGCTTCGGGATATCGAGCAGGCTCTGGGGCAGAATCTGGCCGAAGGCCACGACGACGATGAGATCGGGGGCGAGCCGGCGAATCTCATCGACGGACTCCGGGGTTCGCACCTTGAGGGGCTGGAGCACCGGGATGTCGTGCTCTTGGGCCAGGGCCTTCACCGGTGGCGGCACGAGCTTCTGGCCGCGCCCCTTGGGACGGTCGGGCTGGGTGACGACGGCGATGACCTCCTCGCCGCGCTCGATCAGCTTCCTGAGCGTGGGGCAGGCAAATTCGGGGGTTCCCATGAAGATGATGCGCAGTCCGGCCATAGGTTGATCCTCACTCCTCTTCGGTCATGCGGCGGTATTTTTTCTTGAACATTTCCTTCTTGAGCGCGGAGAGGTGATCCACAAAAAGGACGCCGTCCAGGTGGTCGATCTCATGCTGAAAGGCGATGGCAAGCAGTCCCTCCGCCCGATGGACGACCTCCTCTCCCTCCAGGTTGAGGGACTTGACCACCACCCGCTCGTGGCGGTGGACATTGGCCGAGTACTTGGGGACCGAAAGGCACCCCTCCTCCTCGTAGGACTCTCCCTCGCCATGAATGATGACCGGGTTGATGCAGACGATCAGCTCGGGCCGCTCGTCGCGCTGTGAAACATCAATGACGATGACCCGCTGGCTCACGCCGATCTGGGGGGCCGCCAGCCCGACGCCCTGGGCATCGTACATGGTTTCGGCCATGTCGCGAACCAGTTCACGGGTGGCGTCGTTGATGATGGTAACCGGCACCGCTTTTTTCTTCAGCACCGGATCGGGATAGGTGAGGATCGTGCGTACCATGGTCTGAACCTTCCGTAATGGGTTAATCTTTTTGATAATAGCCAATTGCGGCGGGAAAAATCAAATCTAAACGAGGGGCATGGGGGTTTACATGAGATCCACGGGGTCGATGTCAACCAGGAGCCTCACGCCAGCCTGAGGCTGGAAGCTCTCGCGCGCCCGACAGACGAGGCGATGGAGGGCAGTCCGGCCTGCGGCCTTCAGAAGGATCTGCCGGCGGAAACGGCCGCGAAGCTTGGCCAGGGGCGCGGGCGCGGGCCCCAGAATCTCGACCCGCCCGCCCCCATCCCGGCGCAATTCGCGCAGCCGCGCCGCCAGGAGCTCACTTGTCCGCTCCACGGCCGATGCGGCGGTGCCGCTCAGACAGAGGGCCGCCAGATGGGCAAAGGGGGGGTAGCCGGTCTCCTGGCGGAACGCCAGTTCTGCCCCGTAAAAACCGTCCATATCGCCGGCCACGGCGTGGGCCAGGGCGTAGTGATCGGGATTGAGGCTCTGGATCAGCACCCGGCCCGGATCATCCCCCCGTCCTGCCCGTCCGATGAGTTGGGTCACCAGCTGGAACGTCCGCTCGGCACTCCGGTAATCGGGGATATTGAGGGTCGATTCCACCGACAGTATCCCCACCAGGGTGATCCCCGGGAAGTCATGCCCTTTGGCCACCATCTGGGTGCCGATGAGGATGTCGGTCTGTCGCTCCGCCACCTTGCGCAGGATCCGGGCGTGCCCCCCCCTGCGGGCAGTGGTGTCCCGGTCCATCCGGTCCACCCGGGCATGGGGAAAGTGCTCCCGCACGTACGCTTCCACCTGTTCGGTGCCGAGCCCCAGGTGGATGATCCGTCCGCAGCCGCACCCCGGACACATGGACGGGGCCGGAACGGCATAATCGCAGTAGTGGCAGATGTGCCGGTTCCTGCCCTGGTGGTAGGTGAGGGTTACCTGGCAATTCGGGCAGCGGAGCACGTGGCCGCATTCTTCGCAGGTGAGCCAGGTGGAGAAGCCGCGGCGGTTGAGGAAGAGGAGGGTTTGCTCGCCGCGCGCCAGGTTCGCCTCCACCTCCGCGGCGAGGCGTGGATGGAGGACATGTCCCCTGGCACCCCGGACGTCGATGATCTCTGCCGACGGCAGGGGAAGGCCGTTCACCCGTTCGGGGAGATCGAGGCATTCGAGCTTGCCGCCGGCAACCGCATACCAGGTAGTGACCTGGGGCGTAGCGGTGCCGAGGACCACGCAAGCCCCGGCCATCTTGCCCCGTACCAGGGCCATGTCGCGGGCGTTGTAGCGGAACCCCTCCCCCTGCTTGTAAGAACCTTCGTGTTCCTCGTCCACCACGATCATGCCCAGATCGGCCAGAGGAGCGAAAATCGCCGAGCGGGCACCGATGACGATGGCCGCCTCACCCCGGCGGATCCGGCGCCATTCATCGAAGCGCTCTCCATCGGAGAGACCGCTGTGGAGCACTGCCACCCCGCACCGGAACCGCCGGCGGAACCGGCTTACCAGCTGGGGAGTGAGGGCGATCTCGGGGACCAGGACCAAGGCGCTCCTTCCCTGTTCGAGACAATGGGCGATGGCCTGGAGATAGACTTCCGTCTTGCCGCTGCCGGTGACGCCCCGGAGCAGGAAAGGGGTGAACCGTCCAGCGTCCAGGGCCGCCCGCAGCCGGACCAGGGCAGCGGACTGCCGCTCGTTGAGCTCAAGGGGACGGTCGTGACCAACGGCTTCCATCCGGAACGGGTCCCGGTAGATTTCCCGCTCAGCCATCTCCACGAATCCCAGCTCCCGCAGCCGCCTGAGCTGAACTGAACATTCACCGAAGAGACGCCGCAGCTCCGACGCCGATTCCTCCTCCCGCTCCGCCAGGTGCGCCAGCAGCTCCGAGGCCTTGCCCGGCGGAGGGACAGTATCCGGCACCTCGGCAACGGCGCGATAGACCCGTTCGGTCTTCACCGAGCGGCCACCGGTGAGCTCTCCCTCGTCCAGGCCCGCGCCGCGGCGACTCTGGACGTTGATCCCCGCCGGGAGCGCCGCCTTGATCACCTCGCCGAGGGGGTGGAGATAATAGGAAGAAGCCCAGCGGTACAGAGCCAGTTCGCCGGGTGTGAAGAGGGGGCCATCGTCCAGGAACTCAAGAACGTCGCGCAGCTCCCGTCCGTCGTCATCGGCAACCTCCAGCACGTAGCCGGTCACTTTCCGTCGGCCGAAGGGGACGAGGAGCCGCCGCCCCACCGCAGCCGCCGGAGCCAGCGGAGCGGGCACGCGGTAGGAAAAGGGGGCATCGAGCGGAAGCGGAACCGCCACGTGGACAATGACGGTCTGCCGTTCGTTCACGGGGAATGATGACATGGCCCCATGGTACCAGCAGTCGGGCATCCGGACAAGGAGAGACCTGAATGCCCGGATGGCACGCCTTGACGAAACCGGCGCGTTTCCGCTACCCTGAGGGCTTGCACGGAAGGGAGATTCGGGTGGAATTCATCGATAACATACGATACAAGAAGATAAAAAATGCCGTGGGCCGGGCAGTGGCCGACTTCGGCCTCATCCGGGACGGGGATCGGATCGCGGTGGCGGTGTCCGGGGGCAAAGACTCGTACACCCTGCTGCACATCCTTGAGGGACTGCGGCGCCGGGCACCGGTGAAATACGAGCTGGTTGCCGTCACCATCGATTCCGGCTACCCCGGATTCCGCAGCGACGTGATAGCCTCCTACTTGCGGGAACAAGGGTTTGCCCACCACCTGGAGACCACGGACCACTATGACATCATCCGCGAAAAGCGCCGCCCCGGCTCGTCCTACTGCTCCATCTGCGCCCGGCTGAAGCGCGGCGTCCTCTATACCCTGGCCCAGAAATTGGGCTGCAACAAACTGGCCCTGGGACATCACCTGGACGATTTCGTGGAGACCCTGCTTCTGAACCAGTTCTTTGTGGGGACCCTCAAAGCCATGGCGCCCCGGATGCTGGCCGACAACGGCGAGACAACGGTAATCCGGCCGCTGGTCTACGTGGAGGAACGGGAGATCATCCCCTTTGCCCGGGAGAACCGCTTTCCGGTGGTTTGCTGCTCTTGCCCGGTCTGCGGCACCGCTGATCTCCAGCGCCGGCGGATGAAAAAGCTCCTGACCGAACTGGAAAAGGAAAACCCGGCAGTCAAGCGGAGCCTGCTGCGCGCTCTGGGCAACGTGCAGCCGCGCTACCTCCTCGACCTCGAACTGCAGCGGCTCTGCGACGTTCCCTGACCAGGGGACGGGGTTGTGAGGCCCCCTGTGCCTCCCCTCGGGGAACGGGCCGGTCGCGCAACACGTCCGCAAGGGCGATGCCGGCACAGTAGACAACGAGAATAACGCCAAAGGCGACAAGCGGTTCCATGGCAGCCTCCTTGAGTATCTGATACGGAAAGGGTACCAGGACATCGCGACACAATATGTCTCAACGGGAGATCAACATGAGCAACCGCTACATGCAACCCCTCCGCATCGCCATCCAGTTGGGATTTCTTGTTTTCATGCTCTACCTGGGGGTGCGGTTGTATCTCTTCGTACAGCACTTCCGCACAGGGGGCGCGACCCCCTTTGTGCCCCGCCCCGACGGCGTGGACGGATTTCTGCCCATATCGGGCCTGCTGGGGCTCAAGGACTGGTTTGCCGGCGGCACAATAAATCCGGTGCATCCCGCGGCCGTGGTGGTCTTTGTGACGGTAGTAGCGGTGTCGCTCTTGCTCAAGCGCTCCTTCTGCTCCTGGATCTGCCCTGTGGGGACCCTGTCGGAACTGCTCTGGAAGCGTGGTTTCACCCTCTTCCGCCGCAATCTGAGGCCTCCCCGCTGGCTCGATGTGGCCCTGCGCGGCCTGAAGTACCTGCTTTTGGCCTTCTTTCTCTATTCAATTCTGTGGGTCATGCCACCTCCGGCGGTAAAGGCCTTCATTTTCATGGATGATCACCTGATTGCCGATGTGAAACTGCTGAACTTCTTCCTGCACCTGTCAGGCATCCCCTTGGTGGTCATCCTGGTGCTGCTGGTCCTGTCGCTGCCTGTGCGCAACCCCTTCTGCCGCTACCTCTGCCCCTACGGAGCGCTGCTCGGCCTCGTCTCCCTCCTCTCGCCGGTGAAGGTGACGCGGGAGCGGACCGTCTGCGTCTCCTGCGGAGTCTGCACCCAGGTCTGTCCGGCCTACATCCCAGTCATGGCCAAGGAGCGGGTCCATTCGGAAGAGTGCATCGGCTGCTGGCGCTGCGTCAGCCACTGCCGCGCCCAGGGAGCCCTGTCCATGAAGCTCACCGGCAGGCGGGTGGCGGTCAGCGGCACCGTCTTCGCCGTGCTGGTGGTGGTGATCTTCGTTGGAGGATCCGTTGCGGGGCGCGCCACCGGACACTGGAAATCTCAGATTCCCTATGCCGAGTACATGCGGCTTCTGGGACCGTGACCCCCTGAAGAAAGGAGTCTAACCATGTCACTTACCACGGAACTCGTGGACTGGACCCATGAACAGAAGTGCCGCAAGGCAGTGGCCGCACTTGAGAAGAACGGCTTCACCGCCGTCTATTGCCCGAGCGGCAGGGAGGCCTTCGACTACATCCTGACCGAGGCGGTGGACGCCCGGAGCATTGGTTTCGGCGGCTCCCTGTCGGTAGTTGACCTGCAGGTGATCGACCGGCTCAGGGAGATGGACAAAGAGCTCCTGATCCACGGCCTGCCGGGACTTTCTCTTGAGGAACGTGTTGCCATCATGCGACGTCAGCTCACCTGCGACCTCTTTCTCACCGGTACCAACGCCCTTACCCTCTCTGGCTGGCTCGTGAACATCGATGCCACGGGGAACCGGGTTGCCTCCATGTTCTTCGGCCCGCGCACGGTGATCGTGGTCGCCGGCAGGAACAAAATCGTGGACGGCGGGGTGACCGAGGCCATCGCACGGGTGAAGGAGTGGGCATCGCCCCCCAACGCCCGACGGCTCAGCTACAAGACACCCTGCGCCACCACCGGCTTCTGCTCCGACTGCAACTCCCCGGACCGGATCTGCCGGATCACCACGGTGATCGACCGCAACCCCCGGCTCACGGACCTCAGGGTCCTGGTGGTGAACGAAGACATGGGGCTCTAGCCGGTGATCGTCCGGGCGCTGCTCGACATCCTCTTCCCTCCCCTCTGCCACCTGTGTCGCGCCCCCATCCCGGGGGCGGAGAAGCTTCACCTCTGCCCCGCCTGCCTCGCCCGGGCAAAGCCGATCGGCTCGCCCCTCTGCACTGTGTGCGGAGTTCCCTTCGCCACCGAAGGGGGAATCGACCACCGCTGCGGCGACTGCATCGTCTCCCCGCCTCCCTATGAGGGAGCCCGGGCCGCCTACCTCTTCGAGGGACCGGTGCAGGAACTGGTGCACCGCTTCAAGTACGGCCACAAGGCTCACCTGCGCCGCCCCCTGGCCCTCCTGGCAGCGGAGCGGCTTTCTTCCTTCGTGGCCGAGTCAGCCTCCGACCTGATCATCCCGGTCCCCCTTCATCGCTCCCGTCTCCGGGAGCGCGGCTTCAACCAGGCGATCCTGATGGGCGAACTGCTTGCCAGACGGTGGCGCATCCCTTTGCACCGCGCCACCCTGGGCCGGGTCCGCGCCACGGCCCCCCAAGTGGGGCTCACCTCCGCCCAGCGGCGGGAAAATATCCGGGGAGCCTTTGCCGTCCCCTCCCCCGCTGCGGTGGCCGGCCGGAGGGTACTGCTGCTGGACGACGTCTTCACCACGGGTAGCACCATTGCCGAATGTGCCCTGGTCCTCCGGAAGGCCGGAGCCGCCGCAGTCCACGCCGCAACTGTTGCCAGAACCCCCTAGCTCCCCCTTCCCCACCTCGGGTTTCCACCCAGATTGTCACTTGACAACACCAGGACCATCGCGGAAAGTATACACTAACAAATAACGTTTTATCATACTGCCCTATCGTGAATATCCCCACCTGAGCCTTCCCACGCCTAATGAAGGAGGATGCTTTCATGGCAGGTAACGACGATGGCAACGACTTGGTGAAACAGCATTGCAAGAGCTCGGGAACATGGGAAGAACAGGGGATTTCCCGGCGTGACTTCCTGAAGTTCTGCACCGCAATGTCGGCGGTGCTGGCCCTGCCGGTTACCCTGGTGCCTCGAATCGCCGAGGCCCTGGAGGATGACAAGCGCCCCTCGGTCATCTGGCTCGAATTCCAGAGCTGCACCGGCGATACCGAGGCACTCCTGAGAGCCGCCAATCCCACCGTGGCCGACATCGTCCTGGACGTCCTCTCCGTGGACTACGCCGAGACCATCATGGCAGCGGCGGGCTTCCAGGCCGAAGCTGCCAGGCACGCAACCATGAAAGCGCGATCCGGCACGTACATCGCCGTGGTGGAAGGAGCGATTCCGACCGGAGCAAACGGCGCCTACTGCTGCATCGGCGGCCGGTCGGCCCTGGACATCACCCGCGAAGTCTGCGGCGGCGCCATGGCAACTATCACCGTCGGCACCTGCGCCTCCTACGGGGGGATACCGGCGGCGGCGCCCAACCCGACCGGGGCGGTCGGCGTCAAGGATGCGGTGCCGGGGGCCACGGTCATCAACCTCCCCGGCTGCCCCGTCAACACCGACAACCTGGTGGCTACCGTGGTCCACCTGCTCACCTTCGGCTCCCCGCCGGCCACCGACGGCAAGGGCCGCCCTCTCTTCGCCTACGGCAAGCGGATTCACGATAACTGCGAGCGACGGCCCCACTTTGACGCGGGCCAGTATGTGGAACAATGGGGCGATCAGGCACACCGGGCGGGCCACTGCCTCTACAAAATGGGCTGCAAGGGCCCCGAAACCTTCCACAACTGCCCCTCCCAGCGCTACAACGAAAAGACAGCCTGGCCGGTTTCGGCGGGCCATGGCTGCGCCGGCTGCTCCGAGCCCCACTTCTGGGATTCCATGACACCGCTCTACAAGCGGCTCCCCAATGTGCCCGGCTTCGGCATAGAGGCTACCGCCGACCAGATCGGCCTGGGAATCGCAGCGGCCACAGCGGCCGCATTCGGCATCCACGGCGTGGTGAGCGCCCTGCGCAAGGGGAACGATTCCGACGATGAGAAGGAGGGGTAGCTCATGGCCATGATCGTTGTTGACCCGATCACGAGAATCGAGGGACATCTGCGCATCCAGGCCGAGGTGAACGGCGGACGGATCACCGATGCCTGGAGCTCCTGCACCATGTTCCGTGGGATCGAAAAAATCCTGAAGGGGCGCGATCCCCGCGACGCCTGGTATTTCACTCAGCGTTTCTGCGGCGTCTGCACCACCGTGCACTCCATCGCCTCCATCCGGGCGGTGGAAAATGCCCTGAACGTGAAGATCCCCCTGAACGCCGAACTGATCCGCAACCTCATCATCGGGAGCCAGGTGGTTCAGGATCACGTTATTCACTTCTACCATCTCCACGCCCTGGACTGGGTCGACGTGGTCTCGGCCCTCAAAGCCGATCCATCAAAGACGGCGACCCTGGCGGCTTCCATCTCTGACTGGCCCCTCAATTCTCCCACCTACTTCAAGTCGATCCAGGACCGGCTGGCGGCCTTTGTCAACAAGGGACGACTGGGCCCCTTCGGCAATGCCTACTGGGGTCACCCGGCCTACAAGTTGCCGCCCGAGGCGAACCTCATGGCCACGGCCCACTACCTCGAGGCGCTGGACTGGCAGCGGGAGATCATCAAGATCCACGCCATCCTCGGGTCCAAGAACCCCCATCCCCAGACCTTCCTGGTGGGCGGCATGGCGGTGCCGATAGATCCGAACTCTCAGAACGCCCTCAACGCAGACAAGATCGCCGAGATCGGCCAACTCTTGAAAAAGACCCGGGCCTTCGTGGAAAAGGTCTACATCCCCGACCTGCTGGCGGTGGCGTCCTTCTATACAGAATGGGCCGGCATCGGCGGCGGGGTCGGGAACTACCTCTCCTACGGCGAATATCCCCTGGACAACAGCGGCAAACCCGAAAAGCTCTGGCTCCCCCAAGGGATCATTCTGAATCGGGATCTGTCCCGGGTCTACCCCATCGACCAGCGTAAGATCACCGAGAGCGTGGCTCACTCCTGGTACGAGGGGGAAGCCGCGGGGGTCCACCCCTATGACGAGACGACCGAGGCCAGGTACACCGGGCCGACACCGCCGTACGAGATGCTCGACACCGACGGCAAGTATTCCTGGGTAAAGTCGCCCCGTTACGACGGCAAACCCATGGAAACCGGGCCCCTGGCGACCATTTTGGTAGCCTACGCGGCAGGCCACCCCGGGGCAAGAGGCGCGGTGGACATGGTCCTCGGCAAGCTCGGCGCGGGCCCCGAAGCACTCTTCTCAACCCTGGGACGTACCGCGGCCAGGGGAATCGAGACCCTGCTCGTGGCCCGCGAACTCTCCTCGTGGCTCGACATGCTCGTGGCCAACATCGCCGGTGGCGACCTCACCATCCACAACGGCGAAAAGTGGGACCCGGCCACCTGGCCCCGGGAGGCTGCCGGGTATGGCTGGCACAATGCCCCCCGCGGCGCGCTCGGGCACTGGATCAGGATCAAAGACCAGAAGATCGAGAACTACCAGGCCGTGGTTCCCTCCACCTGGAACGCCTCGCCCCGGGATGAAAAGGGGCAGCTGGGCCCCTACGAGGCTGCGCTGGTAGGGACTCCCATGGCGGACCCCGGCAGGCCACTGGAGATCCTCCGGACCATCCACTCCTTCGACCCGTGCTTGGCCTGCGCCGTGCACGTGGTCGACCCGAAAGGAGGAGAACTGGTCAGCGTGAAGGTCCTGTAGGAGGAATTCATGGCACGGAACCGGAATTGTCTCTACGAGGAGTACGTCTGGGAGGTCCCGGTGCGGGTGACCCACTGGGTCAACATGCTCGCCATCGTCGTGCTGTCGGTGACCGGCATTTACATCGGATCGCCCAAGACCCTGGGACTCTCCGCCTCTGACTATGTCATGGGCTGGGTCCGCGTCATCCACTTCACGGCGGGCTACACCTTTGCCGTAAGCGTCGCGAGCCGGATGTGGTGGGCCTTTGCCGGCAATCGTCACGCGGGATGGTGTGAATTCGTCCCGTTCCTCTACCCGGAGGGTCGCCGGAACATGTGGCGGATGTTCACCTACTACACCTTCCTCTCCCGGAAGGTCCCGCACCCCATCGGCCACAATGCCCTGGCGGGCGCCACCTACCTTCTGGTCTTCCTGCTCTACCTGACCATGATCTTCACCGGGCTCGCCCTCTATGCCGAGCACCGCCCCGGCGGCGCCATGCACGTGCTCCTTTCGCCCCTCTACTGGCTGTTCAGTAACCAGGGGATGCGCCTGACCCACCATATGGTCATGTGGCTTCTCATCGCCTTTGCTATCCACCATGTGTACAGCGCGTGGCTCATGGACGTGAAGGAACGCGGCGGCGTCATGTCGAGCATTTTCGGCGGCTACAAGCCGGTGAAGCGGAGGGAGTAACCGCTGAGCATCCTGGTTCTCGGCATAGGAAACCTCATCATGTCCGATGACGGCGCCGGCGTGCGGGCGGTGGAACTGATCCGGGAACTCCATCCCTTGCCTGCCGGGGTGACGCTCCTGGACGGCGGCACCCTTGGCCTCGACCTGCTTCCCCGGTTCGATGGAGTCGACCGGCTGCTGGTAGTGGATGCCATCGACACGGGCGCGCCGGCGGGCACCCTGGTGCGGCTCGAGGGAGAGGATATTCCGACAGCGCTCCGCACCAAGGTTTCCCCCCACCAGATGGGACTCCAGGATCTTCTTGCCGTGGCCGATCTCCAGGGAAACCTTCCTGGGGAGATGGTCCTTTGGGGAATCCAGTACTGTTCCGTGGAACCCGGGACTGACCTGTCGGCGCCGGTATCGCGGGCGCTCCCCCTGCTGGTGGACCAGGTGCTGGCCGAACTGGCGGCATGGGGCATCCATCCCGTTTGATCCCGCCAATGTCGACACACTCCTTCATGACGGGCGCGGACCCGAGTGTCCCCGCGCCCGTCAATTTTGGCGGGAAGCGATTCCCCCTTGCCGCGGACGGTACCGTCTGCTATGGTTCGATCCATTGTGATCCGTATACTTTTTCGGAAGGATTCCCATGATCGAAGCAATGAAAAACGTGGTGGTTTTCGTCCGCGATTTAGAGGCGGCAAAGCGGTTCTACAGTGAACAGCTCAAACTTCCCCTTGCCCAGGCCGGCATGACCATGATGGAGTTCTTCTCCGGCGGCACCACGCTTGGGGTGGCTCAGGCCCTCACCCCCGACGCACTGGTCTTCGTGGGGCGGCATACCGGCATCACGTTCCGGGTGAAGGACATCGACAGCTTCTGCAAGGAATTGGTCCAGGCCGGCGTCCGTTTCGATCAACCCCTTGAGCAGAGCCCTTGGGGCAAGATGGCGGTGGTCAGCGATCCGGACGGCAACCTCTTCGCCCTGGTGGACCGGTAAGGCATTCCGGCTCTATCATGTGGTTTCTCCGCACCGGTGTACTTCTCTGGCTCCTGTCGACCGTTGCCATCGGCACAGTGTCGGCTGCGCCCCCGCCTGCCCGCCCCGAAACCGGCAAGGGCGTCCTGCTGGTAAAAAACTCGCTCGCGCATGATAATGCCGGCGGGGGGTCTTTTGTCGTCATCTATCGGGAACCCGGCATTGGTCGCATCGGCGAACTGCGGGTGGCATCGCTTCCCGCTCTCGCCGGAGTGGTCAAGACCCCGCCAGGGGTACTTGCCCTGGCGGTAACCGCTACAAAGGGGGAGTGGCTGAGGGTTCACTATGACGATGCAGGCCGGTCCGGCTGGCTGGAACCCCGCCGGACCTGGACCTACCTTACCTGGGAAGAGTATCTTCGCGGTAAGACGGCACGGCTGCTGCGCGGACTGAGGAAAGAATTCTACCTGGCCCGGAGCGGGCCGGACGGCAGTGCCCCGGAACTCCCCCCGCTCACGCCGGAGCGGAGCATGCGAATTCTTGACGTTGACGGAGACCGGGCCAGGGTCCTTGTGGACCTGAGCGTGATGGCGTGGCTGCGCTGGCGCGACCCGGACGGGCGCTTACTGATCACCGTTGAGTGACGCTGGCGGGCAGACTGTCCGGTAACGGCACATTCTCTGCGGAAAAAAACATTGACGCCACGCACTCACCGTGGTATCTGAAGTCGCTATGAAGAAAAACATCGTTTCCATCGCTATAGCAGCACGAGCTATCACCGCAGCGGCGTCCGTCGCCGCAGGGTTACCCGCTGCCGTGTGAGGAGGCGTATACGCTTCGTGTATCGGAAGGCCGTGGGTGACCCCCACGGCCTTTTTCATTTTCAGGCAACCACAACAGGACTACAAGGGGGACGACTGACGTGAGAAATGAACTGGTTACGCCAGGAGCCGGCGAACTGACCTATGAAATCCGCAACATCGTGAATGTGGCGGAAAAGCTCCAGAAGCACGGCGTCAAGATCAACTGGGAGAATATCGGCGATCCGATCGTGAAGAAGGAGGAAATCCCCCGCTGGATGAAGGAAATCGTGGCAGCCGCCGTGATGGAGAACGATACCTGGGGCTACTGCCATACCCGTGGGGTACTGGAAACCCGGGAGTTTCTCTGCGGGCTGACCAACAACCGCGGCGGGGCCCAGATCACCCCCGACGACATCATCTTCTTCAACGGACTTGGCGATGCCATCTCCACGGTTTATGGCAATCTTCGCCACGAAAGCCGTATTCTGATGCCATCCCCCACCTATACCACCCACTCCATCGGGGAAGCCGCCCACGCCCAGGCAGCGCCGGTCTGCTACAGGCTGAAGCCCGAAGACAACTGGTTCCCCGACGTGGAAGATCTGGAGAACCATGTAAAATATAATCCGCAGATCTCCGGCATCCTTCTCATTAATCCGGACAATCCCACCGGCATGGTCTACCCCAGGGAGATCCTCGAACAGATCGTAGCCATCGCCCGCAGGTACGATCTCTTCATCATTGCCGACGAGGTCTACAACAACATCACGTACAACGGCCAGACCACCGTGCCCATCTCCGACGTGATCGGCGAGGTGCCGGCCATTGCCATGAAGGGAATTTCAAAGGAAATCCCCTGGCCCGGCTCGCGCTGCGGCTGGATCGAGGTCTATAACGGCAACCGCGACGAGCAGTTCCACAAGTTCCTGAACTCCATCCTCACCGCCAAGATGAACGAAGTCTGCTCCACCACCCTGCCGCAGAAGTGCATCCCGGCCATCATGAAGCATCCCGAGTACCAGACGTACCTTCGGGAGCGAATCGCATGCTACGAGCGGATGAGCACCATCACCTACGACTGCCTCAAGCAGGTTCCGGGTCTCATGGTTAACCGGACCAACGGTGCCTTCTACATGTCGGTCGCGTTCCGGGACGGACTCCTCACCGACCGGCAGTCGCTGCCCATCGAGAGCGTGGAGGTCCGTGAACTGGTGGAGAAGCTCGTGAACGCCCCCGGGGTTTCGCCGGACAAACGTTTCGTCTATTATATCCTGGCAAGCACTGGCATCTGCATCGTACCTCTTTCTTCCTTCAACACCCCGCTTCAGGGCTTCCGGGTTACGCTGCTTGAAAAGGATGAGAACGAGTGCATGCGCATTTACCGTACCCTGGCGGAGAGGATCAAGGAGTACTTGAACTCCTGATCACGATTCGCCGTGGTAACATCAAAAGGGGTGACCGGAACAATCGGTCACCCCTTTTTTTCTTCTCTCCGATTGCCGCACCAACGGACAGCAGTCCGAGCACGTCCGGCTACCTCAGCGAGCAGGCGGCGGGCTCTGCTGTTCGCCACCATCTCCTGCGGCCGGTTCGCCGTTCGCAGCTGGTTGTGACGACGCCGCCGGCACCTCTTCGGGCGCCTGCTCGTCGGGCGCTGTCGTTGACTGGGGCTCAAGCGGCACGGTTGCGCCCGTCCTGTTCTCGAAGGTCGTTTCCTCCTTCTCAATGCTCGCATCCACCTTCCGCTGGAGTCCGGCAATGTTCGGCGTCTGGGCAAGGGCCTGCCGGTATTCGTCGTCCGACAGCACTCCCTTGCCGCGCAGCAGGCGCAGGATCATGTCCGAGCGTTTCAGGACCTTGCCAAGGTTCTTGTACGGGTTGTAGGCCACCCGCGGCCCCGGCAGCATGGCGGCCAGGAAGGCACACTCGCGTGGAGTAAGCGCAGAAGCAGGTTTGCCGAAGTAGTATCGCGCACCGTGGCCTATGCCGTAGACCATGGGACCTAACTCCACGACGTTCAGGTAAAGCTCGATTATCCTCCCCTTGGTCAGTTCCTCTTCCATCCTTTTGGCAAGGACAATTTCCTTGATCTTTCGCGAGATGGTTTTCTCACGGGAGAGGAACAGGTTCTTGGCGACCTGCTGCGTGATGGTCGATGCACCGCGGGCAAAGCTCTTTTTTTCGAGATCGTACTTGATGGCGTTCTTGATCGCCTTGACGTCGATTCCTTCGTGCTTGTAGAAATTGGCGTCCTCAGCCAGGATAACCGCCCACTTCATCTCCGGGGGGATGCTGCCTGACGGTGTCCAGTATCGGTTCTTGGGCCCTACCGTGAAGGGATGGTACTCTCCGTGCCAATCCTTGACCTGAATGGTCATGGTGGTGCGACGGTTCTTCAGTTCTGCAACCGACGGGAGAAACATGAGCGATATGGCGATATAGATCCCATACGCAACCACGGCACCTATGGCCAGATACAGCAGTTTCTTCATCCTCACGGCGCTCCGCTCTCCTCTCGCCTGCTCCCGGCCATTGCCGCGGCCATCATGATGGCGGCCTTCATACTCTCGGCAGAAGCCTTCCCTGTGCCCGCCAGGTCGTAGGCGGTACCGTGGTCCACTGAGGTCCGAATAATGGGGAGTCCCAGGGTAACGTTCACACCATCGTCAAAATGGAGGAGCTTCAGGGGAATGAGCCCCTGGTCGTGGTACATGCAGACAACCGCATCATAGGCTCCGTGCACGGCAAAGTGAAAGAGGGTATCTGCGGATAGAGGGCCTGTCGCGTCAATACCTTCCTGCCGTGCCGCCTGGACAGCTGGAGCAATGATCCGAGACTCTTCGTCCCCGAACATACCGCCCTCGCCGCAGTGGGGGTTGAGGGCAAGCACCGCGATGCGGGGATTGCGTGTAAAGTAGCGGTGCACGTCCCGGTGCGTGATACGAATGGTTTCAAGGACTTGTTCGAATGTCACCAGTGCGGGGACCCGCACCAGGGCCTCATGAATGGTTACCAGCGCTACCCGCAGCCGTGCCCCTGCCAGCATCATGACGACGCGATCTGCTCCGGTAAGCTCGGCAAGAAGCTCCGTGTGGCCGGGATACCGGTGTCCCGCCCGGTTGAGAGCCCCTTTGTTGATCGGTGCCGTTGCCATACCGTCAGCCTCACCCTTGAGACAGAGGTCTGCTGCATGACAGATGGAGCGAAAGACTGCATCACCGCTGGCGATCGTCGGTTGACCATAGCAAAGGTCTTCGGCGGAGAGGGACGTAACCTTGCGCAGCGTAATGACTCCGTCGGCAGGTTCCTCAAAGGGAACGCTCTCTGACGTCTCTATTCTGAAACCGGTTCCGGTCAGAGCAATTCCCCGGCTCATGGCGAACTCGTCGCCGACCACAAGGTGTCGACAGCACTCTCTCACCGCCGGATCGGCCAGGGCTTTCGCTATGATCTCGGGGCCGACGCCGGTCGGATCACCCATCGTGATAACAATGCGAGGTTTTTTCATCTGCATGGCGGAATCATAGCAGGTTTCAAGCGCATCCCGGTGAAAAAAAAAGAGCGGCAGAGCCGCTCTTTTCAGCATGTTGTCGATGGTGGTTATTTTCTCGCAGCTTTTCCGGCAACCTGCATCCGGATAAGGGCACGCTCCAGTGCCGCTTCCATAACGCGGTAATCCTTGTCTTCGGGAGAAAGCTTCTTGAGTGCAGCTTCAGCGCGCCCCAGGGCAGCCTTGGCGCGCTCGAGGTCTATCTCGTCGGCACGCTCGGCGGTCTCAACCAGTACCGTAACCTTGTCGTCCTCAACCTCGAAATACCCCCAGTTGAGTGCAAGATGGACGATTTGCCCACTTTTCTTATAGGTAAGCTCCCCAATCTTCAGTGAGGTAAGAAAGGGGGCATGCCCCGGCAGAACGCTGAATTCACCCAGCGCACCTGTTGCCGTGATCTCATCGACTTCTTCCGACAGGATCTTCTTATAAGGGGTAACCAGATCGACTTTCAGTTTTTCAGCCATCTATCGTAGTCCTTTATGCGGGGGATACCATCCTCCCCCGCGACGAGGTCATATAAATCCTTAGGCAGCGAGCTTCTTGGCCTTTTCGAGGGCCTCTTCAATGGTTCCGACCATGTAGAAGGCCTGCTCGGGGACATCGTCATGCTTGCCGGCGACGATCTCCTGGAAGCCCTTGATGGTGTCCTTCAGCTCAACGTACTTGCCGGGGCTGCCGGTGAAGGCTTCGGCAACGTGGAACGGCTGGGAGAGGAAACGCTGGATCTTCCGGGCCCGGGCAACGACCAGCTTGTCCTCCTCGGAGAGTTCGTCCATACCGAGAATAGCGATGATGTCCTGGAGATCCTTGTACTTCTGGAGCACGTACTGGACCTGCCGGGCAATGGAGTAGTGCTCCTCGCCGATTACCTGGGGATCGAGAATCCGCGACGTGGAGTCCAGCGGGTCAACGGCCGGGTAGATACCGAGCTCGGCAATCTGACGGGAAAGAACGGTCGTTGCGTCCAGGTGGGCGAAGGCGGTTGCCGGAGCCGGGTCGGTAAGGTCGTCGGCCGGAACGTAGATCGCCTGAACCGAGGTAATGGAGCCCTTGGTGGTGGAGGTGATTCGCTCCTGAAGCTCTCCCATCTCTGTGGCCAGTGTGGGCTGGTAACCAACGGCGGAGGGAATCCGGCCGAGGAGCGCGGAAACTTCGGAACCCGCCTGGGTGAAGCGGAAGATATTGTCAACGAAGAGAAGCACGTTCTGACCTTCTTCGTCACGGAAGTACTCGGCGATGGAAAGGGCGGAGAGGGCAACCCGGGCACGTGCTCCCGGCGGCTCGTTCATCTGGCCGTAGACGAGGGCGGCCTTGTCGAGAACCCCGGACTCCTTCATCTCCATCCAGAGATCGTTTCCTTCGCGGGTCCGCTCACCGACGCCGGCAAACACGGAGAAGCCACCGTGCTGCTTGGCGATGTTGTTGATGAGCTCCATGATGAGAACGGTCTTGCCGACGCCGGCGCCGCCGAAGAGGCCAATCTTGCCGCCCCGAGCGTAGGGAGCGAGAAGGTCGACGACCTTGATCCCGGTGGTGAAGGCTTCAACCTTGGTGGACTGGTCCACGAAGGCGGGAGCTTCGCGGTGGATTCCGTACTCTTTCTCGGCGTTGACCGGACCCATCTCGTCCACCGGCTCGCCGATGACGTTGAGGATTCGACCCAGGGTCTTGCGGCCCACCGGCACGGAAATCTGCTTACCGGTATCGAGCACTGCCTGGCCCCGGACAAGACCGTCGGTGGAATCCATGGCGATGGTCCGGACCGCGTTTTCACCCAGGTGCTGGGCCACTTCGAGCACCAAGTTGTATTCCTTATCGTCAATGGCCGGGTTGGTCACCCGGAGGGCGTTGTAGATGGGAGGCAGTTTGCCCGGCTCAAACTCGACGTCAATAACCGCGCCGATGACCTGCGAAATTTTACCGAAGTTCTGACTCATGGTGCCTCTTCCTCCTGCGGCCCGTGCCGGGCCTCTATTTTATAATCGTGAGATTGCTTAGCCCTTGATCGACTCGGCACCGGAGATAATCTCCATGAGCTCGGTCGTGATGGCGGCCTGACGTGCCCTGTTGTACTGGAGCGTCAGCTTGCCGATCATCTCGGTCGCGTTTTTGGACGCGCTGTCCATGGCGGTCATACGGGCGCCGTGCTCGGACGCAACCGACTCGAGCAGTGCCTTGAACACCTGCACTTCGATGTGCTTGGGAAGAAGTTCCGCCAGGAGTTCACCCTTCGAAGGCTCGTAGATGTACTCGGGAGCATACTCCTCTGTAGAGGCGGCCTCGGGTGCGATCGGCAAAAGCTTCTCCAAGGTGATATCCTGGGACATGACGCTCTTGAATGCGTTGAAGAGTATGTAAACCTCATCGTATTCTTCGGCGATGTACCCTTCTATCATTTCCTGGGCCAGCAGAGCAGCTGCCGGGTAGCTGAGATTCGCCAGAACGTTTCCATAGTTTTTATGGATTTTCTGACGGTTCTTCAGGAACTCGTACCCTTTGCGGCCGACGGTCGTGACGGAAATTTCGGCGAACTCGGCCTTTTTTTCCTTGATGAAGCGTTCCGCCGCTTTGCAGATATTGGCGTTAAAGCCACCGCACAGGCCCCGGTCAGAGGTGACCACGATCAAGAGAGCCTTCTGGCTGAGACGCTGCTGCATCAGCGGACTCCCGCTCTCGTCCTGGCTCTTTGCCAGTCGCTGGAGCACTTCCCCCAGCTTCTTCGCATAGGGACGGGCGGCAACCACGTTTTCCTGAGCGCGGCGCAGTTTGGCGGCCGAGACCATTTTCATGGCCTTGGTTATCTGTCTGGTATTTTTGACCGAGACAATACGCTTTTTTATGCTTTTAAGGCTTGCCATATGGTGAGGACCGTCCTTAGATTACGCAGTAAATTCCTTCTTCAGCTCTTCCAGAGCGGCGATCATCTTTGCCTTCAGATCGTCGTCAATGGCCTTCTTGTCACGCAGTTCGGCGAGGATATCGGCCTTTCTGCTGTCGAAGAAGGAGTAGAGCTCACTTTCATAGCGACGCAGGGAGGAGACGGGATACTCGTCAACAAAGCCGTTGTTGGCGGCGAAGATGACGAGAACCTGCTTCTCGTTCGGGATCGGCCGATACTGGGGCTGCTTGAGGATCTCGACCAGACGCTCGCCACGGGCAAGCTGCATCTGGGTCGCCTTGTCCAGGTCGGAACCGAACTGGGCGAACGCAGCCATCTCGCGATACTGGGCGAGGTTCAGACGGAGCGTACCGGCAACCTGCTTCATGGCTTTTACCTGGGCAGAGCCACCGACCCGGGAAACCGAGAGACCGACGTTGATGGCCGGACGCACACCTGAGTAGAACAGGTCGCTCTCCAGATAAATCTGGCCGTCGGTAATAGAAATAACGTTGGTCGGAATGTAGGCGGAAACGTCACCGGCCTGGGTCTCGATGATCGGGAGCGCCGTAAGCGATCCGGCTCCGCAGTCGTCGGAGAGCTTGGCGGCACGCTCGAGGAGACGGCTGTGCAGGTAGAAGACGTCACCCGGATAGGCTTCACGTCCCGGCGGACGACGGAGGAGCAGGGAGAGCTGACGGTAGGCAACGGCCTGCTTGGACAGGTCATCGTAAATGATGAGAGCATGCTTGCCGTTGTCCCGGAAGTACTCGCCCATGGTGACGCCGGTATAGGGAGCGATGAACTGGAGCGGTGCCGGCTCGGAAGCGGAAGCGGATACGACGATGGTGTAATCCATCGCGCCGTATTCCTGCAGCTTGCTCACCACCTGGGCAACAGTGGAACGCTTTTGGCCGATGGCGACGTAAATGCAGATCAGGTCGCCGCCCTTCTGATTGATGATGGTGTCGATGGCAACAGCGGTCTTACCGGTCTGGCGGTCGCCGATGATGAGCTCCCGCTGACCGCGGCCGATCGGCACCATGGAGTCGATGGCCTTGAGGCCGGTCTGCATCGGCTGATGGACCGACTTCCGCTTGACGATACCGGGGGCCTTGACTTCGACCTTGCCGAAGGTGGTGGTATTGATCGGCCCCTTACCGTCGATGGGCTGGCCGATGGCGTTGACCACGCGACCGATGAGGGCTTCGCCTACCGGAACCTCCACGATCCTGCCGGTCCGCTTGACGGTGGTCCCTTCCTTGATGTTCTCGTTGTCTTCACCGAGGATCGCCGCACCGACGTTGTCCTCTTCGAGGTTGAGAACCATGCCGGAGACCCCGCCGGGGAACTCCAGGAGCTCGCCGGCCATGGCCTTGTCCAGGCCGTGGATACGGGCGATACCGTCACCGACGGAGATGATGGTGCCGGTCTCGGCAACCTCTACCTCCTTGCCGTACTCCTTGATCTGCTTACGGATAATTTCGCTGATTTCTTCGGCTCTGATTTCCATGGAACCTCTCACCCCTTCTGTAATATATCCTGAATCCTGTTCAACTGGGTCCGTACGCTGCCGTCAAATACCTTGTCGCCAATCTTGGTGACCACTCCGCCGATGAGAGCGGAGTCCACTTGAGCCGAAAGCTCTACCCGCTTGCCGGTCGCTTTGGCAAGGGCACTCTTCATCCCCTCAACCTGGGCATCGTCCAAAGGAAATGCCGACGTGAGGACCGGGCGGACAATGCCGGAGAGTTCATCGGCAAATACTGCGTAGCTGTGCGCGATCTGGGGAGTGAAGCCGATTCGCCCCCTATCGAGGAGTACCTGCAGAAAATTGGAGACGGTGCCGGAGAGATTAAGCTTCGCAAGGACATCCCTGAGAATTTCCCTCTTGGCTTCAATGCGGTACGCGGGGCTCTTGAGAACGGAAGCCAGGTCGGCATTCCCGTCGAGAAGGGCCGTGAACTGCCCCAACTCGACACCGAACCGGTCGACCGCTCCCTCCTCGGCCCCGAGCTGCACCAGCGCCTTGGCGTAGCGACGTGCAATAGCGTTCGAGATCAATGTAAGTTCTCCACCTTGGTAAGATATTCGCTAACCAGCCGATCCTGGTCATCTTTCTTGATAGCCTCGCGCAGAGCCTGCTCGGCCATCTGTACCGCGAGGCGCGCCGCTTCGTCACGAAGTTCGGCCCGGGCCTTGAGAACTTCCTGAGTAGCGGTCGCCGTAGCCTGTTCACGTATCTTTTCGGCAGTGATTCTGGCCTCAGCGATAATGCGCTCTTTCTCCAGCTCACCTTCCTTGCGGATGGCGGCATAAATTCCGTCGATTTCCTGATTGGCTTTTTCAAGTTTCTCGCTGTACTCGGCGAATTTCTTCTCGGCAGCGGTCCGCGCCTCTTCGGCCTCACGCAGGGCCTTTTCCACATTGGCTGAGCGATCAGCCAGGGCCCCTTTGGCATTGGCCTTCTTGAGCGCCCAGACAATCACGCCGGCCAAAGCGATGAAGTCGATGACCCGCCACATGAAATCCTTCATCTGCTTGCCGGTATCCACGTGGTGGGCGCCTTCCCCGCCACCCGAGGCATGGCAGAGTACAACAGTGCCGGCCACCAGAAGGCAGATCGCGGCAGTCGACACAAAAGGCTTCAGGAGCCCGTTTTTCTTAAACGCGTAGGCCATTGTTACAGACTCCTCCCGAGCACTTTCTGGCAGATTTCAAGGGACAGGGAACGGGATTGCTCCTTCAGGAACTCCTTGGCATCGACGGTTTCCTTGGCCACCCGGCTCTTGATGGACGCAAGGGAATCGGCAGCTTCCTTCCGGGCCTTCTCAAGAATCGCCGACTCCTCCTGCTGGGCCTCCTTACGCAGCACCTCGCGCTCAGCACCGGCCTTGGCCTTCACATCGCGCAGGCGCGCCTCATAGAGGGCCATCTTCTCCTGCACCTCTTTGTCGACTACCGCAGCGCGTTCCCTGGATCCGTCGATCTGCGCTTTCCGGTCCGCGATAACCTTCCTGATCGGCTTGAACAGAAAAACGTTCAGGATGATCATGAGAACCAAGAAGTTGATTACCTGAATAACAAAGGCAAGATCGAGACTTATCACTCTACACCCCGTTCGTGATCCGACTGAATTTTGTATACAGTATACAAATCGGCTGTATTAAAAAAAAATACTCTGGCGTGGCCGTAAACAGACGTTAGCTACCACAGGCTATCCTGCATGTCAAGGGATTTATGCCGGTTGCCTCGCCTTTGCGGGCTGCCCCGTGCCCCGCAAAAGACTACGCGATAAGCATATCGACAATCCTCGACAGCTCTTCCTGGTTGCCGAATGCTATCTCGATTTTTCCGCCCCGGCCACCGCGCCGGATGACCACGCGGGTCATGAGCCGCCGCTGGAGTTGTTCCACGAGGTCCGCGGAATGGACATCGGCAGTTTTTGCCTTCGCGCCGGTCCTGGCTCCGGCCTTGAGTCGCTTGACCAGGCCCTCAGCCTCCCGGACCGTGAGATTCCCCTTGATGATAGCGTCTCGCGCCTCTTTGATCTGGGCGTCGGAATCAAGCGCAAGAACCGCCCGGGCGTGCCCCATGGCAAGGCGCTCCTCGACGATATCTCTCTTCAGTTCGACCGGGAGCTTCAGTAACCGCAACGAGTTGGCTATGGTGGAGCGGTCCTTGCCGACCCGCTTCGCCAGCTCCTCCTGGGTGAGGCCGAAATTCTCCATGAGCGCATGGTAGGCCTCGGCCTCCTCCACGGCATTCAGGTCCTCGCGCTGGATGTTTTCGATGAGGGCCATCTCCAGGGCCGTATCTTCGGAAACATCCTGGATCACCACCGGGACTTCGCGCAGGCCCGCCTTCTGGGCGGCACGCCAGCGCCGCTCACCGGCGATGAGTTCGTAGTGATCCCCTTTTTTCCGGACCACCAGGGGTTGGATAATACCTTTTTCACGGATCGAGGCGGCCAGCTCTTCCAGCTTTTCCGGGACAAAAGTCTTGCGGGGCTGATTTTTATGGGGGCGGATATCTTCGATGGGGCACGAGAAGTAGCGCTTCCCTTCCTCTTCCACGACGGGAAGAAGGGCCGCCATCCCCTTGCCGAGGCCGGTTTTTTTAACCACGACGGACCTCCCTTGTCATGAGTTCCCGGGCCAGTTCCATGTAGCTCACCGCCCCCCGGGACGTGATGTCATAGAGGATGACGGGGCGACCATGGCTGGGCGCCTCGGAGAGGCGGACATTGCGAGGAATGACCGTCTGGAAGGCAATGTCCGCAAAATGACCTCGTATTTCCTCGCTCACCTGACGGGACAGGTTGTTTCGGCCATCGTACATGGTCAGAACGATCCCTTCGATGGCAAGGCCGGGGTTGAGCCCCTTCTGCACGAGCTTTATGGTCTTGATAATCTGCGAGAGCCCCTCCATGGCGTAGTATTCGCACTGGAGAGGGATCAGGACCGAATCGGCGGCGGTCATGGCATTCACGGTGAGCAGCCCCAGGGATGGGGGGCAATCAATGATGATATAGTCATAACGCTGCGAGAGACGGGCGAGCGCCGCCTTGAGCCTGCGCTCCCTCTCGGGCATGGAGACCAGCTCGAGTTCAGCACCGGCCAGGTCGGTGGTCGAGGGGAGCAGATCCAGGTGGGCAAGGTCGGTTCCGACGATGAGTCCCGACGGGTCCACATCATTGATGATGGCGTCGTAGACCGATTCCTCCAGCCCAGCCTTGTCAACACCGACACCGCTGCCGGCATTCCCCTGGGGATCCATGTCGACCAGCAGCGTTTGCTTCTCGGCTGCAGCAAGGGATGCTGCCAGATTAACGGCCGTGGTGGTCTTGCCGACCCCCCCTTTTTGATTGGCGATACAGATTATTTTGGCCATGGCTCAATCGCTTCGTCGTTGGCAGTCCTGGAAACTCGTGATAGTTACCATACTCGACACCGTTTGTGAAGGTATTTTTCCTGCGTTCTTTCAAGCTGTTGAACGGGAGGGGGTTTCTCTTTGACTTACGTCAAACCTTCGGGGAGCCACTCAGGGTATGGTATGGCTAAAACTCCCGAGGTTACGTATGAACATGCATCTCGTTCTGGCAATGGCGATGGTTTGGTTCCTGGCAGGAGATATTTCTCTGGCCGGGGCCTTCGAATGCAACGTCTGTCACAGTAAAAACCCGGCCATGGTAAAAATGCACGAGGCCGTGCGGGGACGGGGCTGCTTCGGTTGCCACAAAGTCGGCGAACGCCTCATGGGAAAGGGGCAGCCTAAGGACAAGGCGTCGCTGATGGAGCGCCGCGTGAAAGATGCCGCCTGCCTTGAATGTCACAAGGTGAAACCGCAGGCTGGAGAATAGCCCGCCTGCACCCGGCCACTGCGAGCTGCGAGCAGGCGGAGGGCCGTGACGCAGAGCCGGTCAGAATGACAGGCCCGCCGTCGCGAGAAGCGCCATGATCTTCTCACCATCAATGGGCTTCGTCAGATAAGCCAGAACGCCCAGTTCGCGGCATTTTACCACATCGGTTTCCTCCTGGGACGAGCTGATGACGATGACCGGAGTATGCCGGGTACGCTCTTCGCTGCGAATGGTGCGCAAGACCTCAAGGCCGTTCATCTTCGGCAGCTTGAGGTCGAGAAGCACGAGCCAGGGGTCCAGGGGGGGGGCCGCCTCGAAGAGCTGGCCGACCGCCTGTTCTCCGTCACGGGCCACGACAACGTCCTGCAGCCCATGACGCCGCAACGCCCGTAGCGCAAGGAACTCGTCGTCGGGATTGTCCTCCACAAGTAGTATCGTCTTGGTGTCCACCACCCCACCTCTATCGATTAATCGGGAAAAACGAAGAAAAATACGGCACCTTTTCCACTCTCTCCTTCGGCCCAGATGCGCCCGCCGTGACGCTGAATGATCCTCTGCACAGTTGCCAGTCCAATCCCGGCGCCGTCGAACTCGGCAGGGCCATGAAGCCGCTGGAATGGCTGGAACAGAGTGCCGGCATACCTCATGTCGAAACCGACGCCGTTGTCACGCACAAAGCAGGTCTTCATACCGTGGAGCATGGTCGAGCCGAAGGCTATCTCTGCGTCCTCGCGGCGGCTGGTGAATTTCCATGCATTACCCATCAAGTGCCGCATGACCGTTTCCAGGAGCTGCGGGTCACCTCGCACGATTACGCCGGGCTCAAGGGAAAAACTCACCCGTCTTAACGGCTGCAACTGGTGCAGTTCTTCAGCGACCCGCTCCGCCACCCCACTCAAATCCACGGTTACGTTAGAAAGTTCGCACCGAGCGAGCCGACTGAGGTCCAGCAAGGAGTCAATGGCCCTGCGCAGGTCCATACTGATGCGGCAAATTCGCTCCGCATAGTGACGGGCCTGGTTGTCGAGACCTGCGAAACAGTCTTCGAGCAGTCCCCGGCCAAGGCCCTCAAGCCTCGCCAGATGGGAGCGAAGATCATGGGATACGGCGTAGCAGAATCCTTCGAGCTCCCTGTTAGAGCATTCGAGCTGCTGGGTCCGGTGCCTGATTCGCTCCTCGAGGCTACGGTTCAGGGACAGAATTTCCTCCTGGGCCTTCTTCACCTCGGAGATGTTTTCATGGACCACGGCGACCCGGCCACGGCTGCCGTTCTCAAGCCTCGTGACACGGACCTGGAACCACCGTTGCTCATCGGGGGAGTGGCATGGATAATCCACATGGAACTCATTGATGCGGCCGGCTATCAACTCTCGAATACCCCGCGCCACAGCGGAAGCGGTGACGGCATCGTCACCCTTCACGTTATCGCACAATCCGAGATAATTGTACCCAATGAAGTGATTGGGGTGAAGCCCCCCGTTTTCATCGGCGAATTTTCGCCAAGCCCGGTTGACGGTGACGATGTCCCCCTCGCCGTTCAAAATGGCAACTGGAGCTGTCAGAGAATCAATCGTGGCGTGGAAAAAGCGCTCAGACCTGCGGCGCTCCTCAATCTCTTCCAGCAGACGCGTGTTCGCATCCAGCAATTCAGCGGTTCGAGACCTGATCCGATCTTCCATCTCTGCCACAAGGTGCTGGAGTTCATCTTCGGCGAGTTTGCGGCCGGTGAGGTCGGAAAGGATGATAGTCGTTCCGCAAAATTTTTCACTGACGTCGAGCATCCGCTGCACGGTAACCAGAAAATACCGGCACCCGGCAGCTGTGTCGATGCTCTCCTCGAAACGCGCCTCCCGCGCCTTCCCCTTCAGAAAACGCTTCAGCCGGCTCCAGCGGGGGACGGCCACCTCCAGCCCTGGGCTTCCACTCTCACGATAGTAATGCGTGCCGGGCGGCGTCGGACCGGCGAATAACTCGACTGCAGCATGGTTCATGAGTACTGGCCGGCCGTCGGCACCCAGAAGCATAACAGGAGAAGGGATGCTTTCAAACAGTGTGAGGAGCCTGTTCTTCTCGTTGGTGATGGACCGGTTGGCCTCCTCCAGTTCGGCAAGCCGCTGGGGATCGGAAACCGATGACCATTCAGTGGTGAACCCAATTTCAACACGGTCAAAAAAACGGTCGATGAAGAGCCGGCCGGATTCAAGGGTTTTCTCATCCACCCCACTGCCGCGCACCAGATCCTGGTAGCTGCGGCGGTAGTATTTCATGAGGCCGAGGAACATACCGAGCGTCACACCGCGCATGCGGTGACGTCGGGCTTCCTCAATGCCGAACAGCGTAACGGGGTCTGCAACGGAATCGTAATCCGGCGACAACTCGGGAATCGGCTCTTTTGCCCGGAGAGCATGGATGAGCGACGCGGAAAGGCCAGCGATGGAAATCCGCCAGGCTTCTTCAAGCGTGGACGTATAGCGCGTGTAGCCGCAGCTTTTGGCGTAGCCGAGCGCGCGAGCCGCAAGCCATCCTTCGTGTTCGGTGACAATTCGTTCGAGGGGTTGAAGCGTCAGTGCATTGTCCATGTCTGCACCCAGCCACACAAATGAATACACCCATGGTACGGGCCAATAAAATTCCCTCTGAGCTGCCGAAAGCTATTAAGCATTATTCAGAGAAATAATACCCTATGCCATCACCTATGCAATTCAGGGATTTCCCTATACGACGCATCATCCCCGCCTGAGAACCCGTTTGTCGCCCACACGAATCGTTATTTTTTCCTGGTCGAAAAATTCGAGCAGCGGGATCATGAACTTACGCGACAGCCCCGTGAGCTCCCGGAACTCCGGCGGCATTATTTCTCCCTTCTCACGGAGGTATGCCATGAGTTTCTCTCGGATGTCAGCCACAGGCTCTGGTGCATAGAAAATGTCGCTCTTCACCTTGACCGCCCGCTCCTCGCGGGCCAGAATGTTGAGGTGCTCCAGCAGCATTTTTTCAGCGCAGCGCAGGGAGTCGCACATCTCCTTGATGGTGGGCGGCTCATACCCGCCGCGCTGGAGCGCTTTCTCGAGGCGGACCTGAAGATCCGCCTGGTCCACAGTTATCGTTCCCTTGCGGCCCGGCAGCTTCACCAGATCACGATCCACAACGATCTTGCCCTCTTTCTCGAGGGAAGTGAGAAGGGGCGTGAAGAACCGTGGATCGCTGCGCCGCGGCAGGCGGGTCTTGAGTTCTTCCTTGCCGAGACCTTCCCTGAGTGGGTTGTCCCGGAGATACCCCTCGACCTCAGACAACAGACCCCCTTTGAGCGAGACAAAGGAGGCGCGGGAGAGGAATATGCGCGGTTCGCGCACCATCTGGACCACTTCGCCGGATGACAGAAGCGTTGCCATGGTAGCCTCGGCGCGCCGGGCGCTGAGACCGCCGCGCACGACAATGTCCTCGAAGCAGATGCCGGTGAGCAGGCTGCCCGACACGAGAAGCCGCACCGTATCGGACTCGGAACGCTCACCGAGCGCCTCCAGGAGCGCAAGAGCTTCGTCGGAACGGCGGCGGCGGCGCGGGGGCATGGGGTCGAGCACTTTTCCCCCGCCAAGGGTTGCTTGGGGAGAGTAGGAGCGGAGCACGAAGGGGTCTCCCGGCAGCAGGAGGACGGGGTGCCTGAGGCGCAGCTGGACGAACGTCGAATCTCCGGGGGCGAGCACGTCACGGTCCAGCAGAATCACTTGGGCAGGCACCTCATAGGTGGCGGAGTGCAGCCGGAGCGTCGAGCGGTGCCGCAACTCCCGAGGTGCCGACGGCAGATAGTCGAGCCGGGCATCCACGGCGCGAGTGGTCCGGTAGACGCCACGCGGAACCACGATATCTCCCCGTCCTACCTCCGTATGCTCCACCCCCTGAAGGTTGACCGCCACCCGCTGCCCAGCGCTGGCGGCATCCCCCCGGCGGCCGTGGGTCTGGACCCCCCGAACCCGGGCGGACAGCCCCGACGGCAGAAGCTCTACCTCGTCTCCCACGCTGATGGCGCCCGACAGCAGGGTGCCGGTGACCACCGTGCCAAAGCCCGTAACCGTGAAGACTCGATCAACCGGAAGGCGAAAGGGACCCTCTGTCTTCTTTTCGTCCACCTGGCCTGCCAGTCGCGCCAGCTCCGCCTTGACGGCCTCGATGCCGGCACCGGTCCGGGAAGAGACCGGCACGATGGGCGCCTCCTCAAGAAAGCTCCCTGCCAGATAGTCCCGGACCTCCTCCACTACCAGCTCCAGCCAGTCAGGATCGACCATATCGCTCTTGGTAAGGGCAACAAGCCCCTTTTTGACCCCCAAGAGCTGACAGATCTCCAGGTGCTCCCGGGTCTGGGGCATGACACCTTCGTCTGCGGCAATGACGAGCATCACCAGGTCCATGCCGCCGACCCCCGCCACCATGGTCCTGACGAAACGCTCATGCCCCGGCACGTCCACGATGCCGAACTGAAGCCCTCCCGGCAGCTCAAGGTGGGCGAATCCCAGCTCGATGGTAATGCCGCGCGCCTTTTCCTCGGGGAGGCGATCGGTGTCGATGCCGGTAAGGGCCCGTACCAGTGACGTCTTGCCGTGGTCGATGTGCCCGGCAGTGCCGAGAATCAAATGCTTCATAACAATACCTCCGGAAAATGCAACATCAGGTCAATCCCTGAACTGAAGCTGATAGAGCCGTGCATAGATGCCCCCTTGCGCCAGGAGCTCGCCGTGGGTCCCCTCTTCTACCTTTTCTCCCCGGTGGATGACCACTATCCGGTCCGCCCCCTGGACCGTCGAGAGGCGGTGCGCCACCACAATGGAAGTGCGACCAGCCATGAGTGCGGCAAGCCCGTCCTGAATGAGCCGCTCCGACTCGGTGTCGATGCTGGCGGTTGCTTCGTCCAGCACGAGAATCTCAGGGTCGAAGGCAACGGCGCGGGCAAAGGAAATGAGTTGGCGCTCCCCGGCCGACAGGTTGCTCCCTCGCTCGCGCACCTGCTCGTCGTAACCTCCGGGGAGGAGACGGATAAAGCGGTCTGCCCCCACCAGTCGGGCTGCGTCATCCATCCGGGCACGGGCACGCTCGTCTCCCAGATGAATGTTGAAGCCCACCGTGCCGGTGAAGAGATAAGGGTCCTGGAGAACCACCCCGATCCGTCGGCGGAGCTCTGACAGGGGGATTGAGCGGACATCATCGCCGTTGAAAAGGATGTCGCCCCTATTTACGTCGTAGAAGCGCGAAAGGAGTCGGGTCACCGTCGTCTTGCCGCCGCCGGTCTCCCCAACGAGCGCCACGGTCTCGCCCCGGCGAATCGTCAGGTCGATTCCACGCAGGACGTAGTCGTCCTCCTGGTAGGCAAACCAGACGTTGCGAAACCGGATGGTTTCGATGGGAGGCGCGCCGGCGCTGACGGCAGGACCGCTGACCCCGGCGTCATGATCGGGTGCCGTGTCGAGCAGGCCGAAGATCCGCTCAAGGGCGGCCATGGCGCCCTGCATGATGGAGTATTTTGCCGACAGGTCCCGGATCGGGCCGAAAAATTTCTCGATGTACTGAATGAAGGCAACCAGCGCTCCGAAGGTAAGGGCTCCCCTGAGGACCTCTCCTCCGCCGTACCAGATGATGAGGCCGACAGCCACCGAGGAGAGTGTCTCCACAAGAGCGTAGAGAGAGGCGTCCCAGGTGATGACCGGCAGATTGGCGTCACGGTATGAGCCGTTGAGCCGGGAAAACTCGGCGCGCTCCCCGGCTTGCCGGTTGAAGAGCTGAATCACCGACATTCCGCCGATGGTTTCGGCCAAAAAAGTGTTCAGGTTCGCCAGGCGGGCGCGCACCTCCCGAAACGCCTTGCGCATCCTGATCCTGAATGTGAAAGCGACCCAGACAAGCAGCGGCAGCACCGAAAAGGTGATCAACGAAAGCGGGGGGTTCAACCAGAGCATTACGCCGACGATACCGGCCAGAAAGAGGATGTCGCCAACAACAGTTATGATGCCGGCGGCAAACATTTCGCCGAGCACCTCCACGTCGCTGGTAAGCCGTGTCACGAGGCCGCCGGTGGCGGTACGGTCGAAGAAAGAGACGGGAAGTCGCTGCACGTGGGCGAACAGCTCCAACCGCAGGTCGAGCATTACCCGCTGTCCCAGGTACTGGAGAAGCCACACTTCGAGAAAGGTTATCAGCGATTCGGCCACGATGAGCAGGAGAAACCCTGCGGCAACCAGCGGCAATCCCTCCAGCCGTCCCGTGACGATGTGATCGTCGATGGCGGCCTTGAGGACCAGCGGCTGCGCCAGCCGGGCCGCCGCCGAGAGCGGCAGGAGCACGAGCGCCGCCAGCGCCAGCCAGCGATAGGGATGCACATAGCGGATGAACCGCAGCATGAGCCCCCGATCGTATGCCTTGCCGACTATTTCATCTTCGTAGGCGCTGCCGTAGTGCATCGCTCTCCTGCCGGGCTGTCCGTCCGCTTTGGTAGCTGTCGCCGGAGCCCATAGTAGCGCTAATGTTCGGCTCCGCACAACGAAAAAAGCCCAAGGAAACCCTTGGACTTTTCGTAGTTATTTGCCGGCTGGTTGCCAACCGCGAGGGCTTCAGCGCCCCTTTTTGAGATCGATGAGGATCAGTTTGGCCACGGCCTTGAGGGTCTCGAACACCCCTTCGCCGGTGGCTGCGCATGCCTCGAAGTCGGGCACGTTCCGGTGATTGAGTTCCCGGCGCAACTCCTCAACCGGCACTATGCCGGGGAGATCCCGCTTGTTGTACTGTATCACAAAGGGGATCTTCTCCAGATCGTACCCTTGTTCCTTTAGGTTAACCGCCAGGTTCTCCAGGGACTCGATATTGGCATCCATCCGCTCCTCTTGGGAGTCGGCCACGAAAACGACTCCGTCGACCCCTTTGAGGATCAACTTGCGGGATGCGTCGTAAAAGACCTGTCCCGGCACCGTATAGAGGTGGAACCGGGTCTTGAACCCTCTGATCTCACCCAGGGCAAGGGGAAGGAAGTCAAAGAACAGGGTCCGTTCGGTCTCGGTGGCGAGACTGATCATCTTCCCCTTAGCCTCCGGAGCGGTCTTCTGGTAGACGTACTGGAGATTGGTGGTCTTGCCGCACAGGCCGGGGCCGTAATAGACTATTTTGCAGTTTATCTCTCGCGAAGCGTAGTTGATGAAAGACATTGCGCCGTACCCCCGCCGCTAGCTGAAAAGATTGTCGATGTCGTCGTCGGTGATCTCGGCGAAGGGAAACTCCTGGATACCGCTTCGCTCCTTTTCCTCAGCCTTTTTCATGAGTCGGTCGAACACGGTGGTCAGTTCGTCCGACGCCTTCTTCACCCTCAGCCGGACGAGCCCCAGGGACGAGCGGTTGTCGAACAGGACCACCAGGATCACCCTGCCCCCGACGATGGAGATGTGAAGGTTGTCCTTTTCACCTTCGTGGAAAAGGATGGAGAACTCCTTCTCGCCGATCAGCTTGGCCAGGCCGCCCGTGGCCGCGATGTTGCCCGCCGTGAGCGAAGCAAGCGAGGTGGTGTCGAACCGCTCGGTTTCTCCCACGCCCGAGATGAGCTGGCCGTTCTTGTCGACCAGAAAGATGACCTTGGCGTTGGCTTCCCGGAGAAGCTTCTCGATGACCGCATTGATCAGCTTGAACTCCTCGTCGTACATGACCATCTGAGGATAGGACATGAAACACCCCTCGACCGGGTTGTGGAATGACGGCCCGTTATAACAAAAATTTGACACTCACACAAGGATTCTAACGGTCAGTGTGACGCTTGTCGTCCTTTCAGGCGCCGCGTGCCCGGCAGCAACCGTTTACAATGCAACATCAGGGCCAAATCAGTCGAGAGTTTCCTCCCGGAAGAGGGGCCTCACCGTCCGCCCCATCCCCTAAAACAAAGGCCCCGACGAGTTCATCCCGTCGGGGCCTTCTGGCTGTTATGGGTCAACTGCTACTTCTCGCAGGTATCCTCGAAGTTGAGGGCCGCCAGCTTCTGGTAGTAGCTGAAGTGGGCCTTGGACCATGCCGCCGCTTTTCTCATGAGATCCTCGTACCCTTTCGGGTTGTTCTTCTTGAGGACGCGGTAGCGGTTCTCGCTGTTGACGTACTCTTCAAAGGCGATGGTCGGGGCCTTGCTGTCGAGCTGGAGCGGGTTCTTGCACTCGGCGGCCAGCTGCGGATTATAGCGGTAGAGGGGCCAGTAACCGGACTGAACCGCCCGCTTCTGGGCATCCACGCCGCTGGTCATGTCGATGCCGTGGGCGATGCAGTGGGCATAGGCGATGATGAGCGACGGACCGTCATAGGCCTCGGCCTCCAGGAACGCCTTGATGCACTGGGCCGGATTGGCGAGGGAGACAGTGGCCACGTAGACCGACCCGTAGGCCATGGCCATCATGCCGAGATCCTTCTTGGAGACCGGCTTACCGCCGGCGGCGAACTGGGCCACGGCGCCCAGCGGGGTCGACTTGGAAGCCTGGCCGCCGGTGTTGGAGTAGACCTCGGTGTCGAGCACCAGCAGATTGATGTTCTTGCCGCTGGCGATGACGTGGTCGAGGCCGCCGTAGCCGATATCGTACGCCCAGCCGTCGCCGCCGATGCACCAGACGGACTTCTTGACCAGGTAGTCGGCCACGGTGAGCAGGCGCTTGGCATCCGGCTCGGGACAGGAAGCAAGGGTCTTCTTCAGCTCCGCCACCCGGGCCCGCTGGGCCTCGATGCCGGCCTGGCTCGACTGGTCGGCGCCCTTGATCTCGTTCATGAGGGGCACCGCGCTCGTGCAGGAAGAGCAGGAGCAGGAAGACGAAAGCTTGTCGACCAGCTCAAGGGCCATGGCGTTGAATTTATCCACGGCCAGACGCATGCCGTAGCCGAACTCGGCGTTGTCCTCGAACAGGGAGTTCGACCATGCCGGCCCAAGCCCGTCGGCCCGCTGGGCATAGGGGGTGGTGGGCAGGTTTCCGCCGTAGATGGAGGAGCAGCCGGTGGCGTTGGCAATGACGGTCCGGTCGCCGAAGAGCTGGGTCAGGAGCTTCAGGTACGGGGTCTCGCCGCAGCCGAGGCAGGCGCCGGAGAATTCGAACAGCGGCCGCACCAACTGGGAACCGCGGACCGTGTCCAGCTTGGCTACGGTGGGGTCCACGTCCGGGATGGTGAGGAAGAAGTCCCAGTTCTCGACCTCTTGAGAACGCAGGGGCGGCTGGTATGCCATATTGATGGCCTTGTGGTTCGGGTCTTCCTTACTCTTGGCCGGGCAGTTGTGGACGCAGGCGCCGCAGCCGGTGCAGTCTTCCGGGGCTACCTGGATGGTGAACTTCTGCCCCTTGAACTCGGGAATCTTGCAGTCAACCGACTTGAACGCTGCCGGGGCGCCGGCAAGGGCGGAGGCGTCATAGGCCTTCATCCTGATGGTGGCGTGGGGGCAGACGAAGGAGCAGATGCCGCACTGGATGCAGAGCTGCTCGTCCCACACGGGGATCTCCACGGCGATGTTCCGCTTTTCGAACTGGGAGGTCGCCGTCGGGAAGGTGCCGTCGGCCGGCATCTTGGACACCGGCAGGTCGTCGCCGAGGCCGGCGATGATGGGGGCGGTGGTCTCCTGCACGAACTGGGGGGCCCTGGCGCTGACCACGGGAGGCTTCTGGAGGGTACTGGTTGCCGTTGCCGGTACCGTTACCTCGTAGAAGTTGTTGAGGCCGGCCTCAACCGCCTTGTAGTTCATCTCCACGACCTTCTCGCCTGCCTTGCCATAGGTTTTCTTGATAGCGTCCTTGATCTCGTCAATGGCCTGATCCAGCGGGATGATGTTGGATATCTTGAAGAAGGCGGTCTGCATGATCACGTTGATCCGGGGACCGAGCCCGATCTCGTTGCCGAGGCGTACCCCATCGATCACGAAGAACTTGAGCTTCTTGTCGATGATCTGCTGCTGCATGTCGGCGGGGAGCCTGTCCCACACCTCGTTGTGGTCGTAAGGGGCGTTCAGGAGGAACGTGGCACCCTGCTTGGCCTTGGCCAGCATGTCGTACTTTTCCACGAAGGCGAAGTTGTGGCAGGCCACGAAGTCGGCCTCCTGCACCAGGTACGGCGCTCTGATGTACTTCTTGCCGAAGCGCAGGTGCGAGGTGGTCATGGAGCCGGCCTTCTTGGAGTCGTAGACGAAGTAGGCCTGGGCGTTGTTGTCGGTCATCTCGCCGATGATCTTGATGGAGTTCTTGTTGGCGCCCACGGTACCGTCGGAGCCGAGGCCGAAGAACATGGCCTGGTAGGCCCCTTCCATCGGGTTGAAGAAGGACGGATCACACGGGAGGCTGCTGTTGGTCACGTCCTCGGTGATGCCGACCACGAACTTGTTCTGCGGCTTGGCAGTGGCTAGGTTATCGAACACCGCCTTGGCCTGGGCCGGGGTGAACTCCTTGGAACCAAGGCCGTAGCGACCGCCCACGATGACCGGGTAGCCGTCGAACTGGCACTTCCCGTCGGCCATGGCCTCGCCGATGGCAGTGCGGACATCCAGGTACAGGGGCTCGCCCAGGGCGCCGGGCTCCTTGGTCCGGTCGAGGACCGCGATCTTCTTCACGGTCTTGGGCAGGGCGGCAATGAAGGCATCGATGGGGAACGGCCGGTAGAGGTGGACCTTCACCACGCCGATCTTCTCACCCTTGGTGTTCAGGTGCTCCACGGTCTCCTGCACCGTGTCGGCGCCGGATCCCATGATGACGATGACCCGGTCGGCGTCGGGGGCGCCCACGTAGTCCACCAGCTTGTACTGGCGGCCCGTGATCTTGGCGAACTTGTCCATCTCCTCTGCCACGATCTCGATACATTTCGGGTAGAAGGGGTTAACGGTCTCGCGCCCCTGGAAGTAGACGTCAGGGTTCTGGGCGGTGCCGCGCATGACGGGATGGTCCGGAGAGAGGCCCCGGGCCTTGTGGGCGGCGATCAGTTCGTCGTCCAGCATGGCGCGCATGTCGTCGAAAGTCAGCTCCTCCACCTTGAGAACCTCGTGGGAGGTCCGGAAGCCGTCGAAGAAATGGAGGAACGGCACCCGGGAACGAAGCGTCGCGGACTGGGCAATCAGGGCGAAGTCCATGACCTCCTGGGAGTTGTTGGAGCAGAGCATGGCCCAACCGGTGGAACGGCAGGACATGACGTCCGAATGGTCGCCAAAGATGGAGAGGGCCTGGGCCGCGATGGCGCGGGCGGAGACATGGAAGACCGTAGAGGTCAGCTCGCCGGCGATCTTGAACATGTTCGGGATCATCAGGAGCAGACCCTGGCTGGCGGTAAAAGTGGTGGTCAGCGCACCTGCCTGGAGGGCACCGTGCACGGCACCGGCAGCGCCGCCTTCCGACTGCATCTCGACAACCGACGGTACGGTTCCCCAGATGTTTTTCTCGCCCATGGCGCTCTTGATGTCGGAAATCTCACCCATGACCGACGAAGGGGTAATGGGGTAGATGGCAATGACCTCGTTGGTGGCGTGCGCCACGTGGGCAGCCGCGGTATTGCCGTCGATGGTTACCATTTTGCGACTCATGCTCTCCTCCTCTGCGATAGGTACGTACAGCCCGAAATCTGTGCGTTGAATTAGTACAACGTTGTTACAGCTCGCTCCGTCCTTCCAGCGCCCGCTGCACCGTGGCCGCATCCACGAACTCCAGATCGCTGCCGAGCGGTATCCCGTGGGCGAGTCGTGTCACCCTGACCCCCAGGGGCTTGATCATCCTGGCCAGATAGAGCGCGGTTGCTTCGCCCTCCACGGTGAAGTTGGTGGCAATAACCACTTCCCGAACCCCTCCCCCCTCCAGCCGCTTCATGAGCTCCGCAACGCGGAGCCGGTCGGGGGTAACACCGTTGAGCGGGGACAGCGCCCCCTGGAGCACATGATAACGCCCCCTGAAGGCTCGGGTCCGCTCAACGGCCAGAAGGTCCTGGGGTTCCTCGACGACGCAGATGGCACCGTCATCTCGGGCATCGGAGCAAAACCGGCAGGGATCGTCCTCGGTAATGCCGAAACAGACGGAACAGAACCGCACCCGGGACATGACGTCCCGAAGACTGTCAGCCAGGGCAGCGGCGTTGTCGGGGGATTTCAAAAGATGAAAGGCGAGGCGCAGGGCGGTTTTCTCGCCAACTCCCGGCAGCTTTTGCAGTTCCGCGAGCAACCGTGACAATGAGTCTGAAAAATGTACCATACTTTATCCGCCATTTAAAACATTTTTTTATTATAATGTTAATAAAAAAATTTAGCCGAAATAAAATTTCGGCTAAATTGCTAATTACAAGTGGCTTTATTCAGAGAGGAACCCCCTCGCCGAACGCCTGTCCGAAGTCCGATCTTTCCCGGAAACGAACAGCAAATCAAGTTCGCGTATACTGCCCTTTAAAACAGGCCGGGGATATTGAGTCCGCCCGTAACCTTGCTCATCTCCTCGGCAAACTGGGATTGAACCTTCTTGAGCGCCTCATTTACGGCCGTGACGACCAGGTCCTGAAGCATTTCGACATCTTCCGGATCAACTGCCTCGGGCTTGATCGCCAGAGAAACAATCTGATTCTTGCCACTCACCACGGCGGTGACCGCGCCGCCCCCCGCGGTGGCCTCGGCGGTCCGATTGGCGGCTTCCTCTTGAAGTTTCGCCATTTTCTGTTGCATCATCTGAGCCTGTTTCATGATTCCGGCCAAACCCTTGGACATCTTCTCCTCCATTGTTACTGTGATGTAAATTTACTCTCGCTCAATGACTTTTGTTGAAACTAAAACATGGTTATAGCTTGCCTCGCGTCCCCAGCGGGGCAACCTCTGCGAGTGTTCCGTCAAAGACCTCAAGGGCCGAGGATACCGCCGGATGGGATTCGGCCGACCGCTTCAGGCCGGTGCGGCGCTGCTCATCTTCAGCTCTTTTTTTTTCAAGCAGGTTGGGAGGCGCATGGCCTTCACCGGTCAACACCTTGAGGGCAACCGTCATGGGTGCCGAGAAGAAGCGCTCCGCCAAGGCCTTGAGAGATGCTTGCGCATCGCCGTCCCGGAGGCTCGACAGAGCAAAGGAGTTTTCCGGAAAACCGATTTCTAGGCGGTCAGCGGCAATATGCAGCGGACTGCCGTACTCCAGCGATGTGCCGATCCGGGGCTTGGCCCCCTTGACGAATGCAACAAAATCGGCCCACTCATCCCCGGTCCGCCGAGGTTCCTGAACGGGCGAGTCACTACGCGACGGGGGCGGCTTTGCCTCAGCCCCGGCAGGAACGGGGCGGGGTCGTTGTTCGGCCAGGGCAGAGGGTGCCGGACGCGGCACAGGGGCGACCCCGGCCTCCGGCGGGGGTGAGGGGCGCCATGACGCCCGGGCGTCGGCCGCAACACCGCTGCCCCGCTCCTCGATTCTGCCGAGCCTGTCCAGCAGTTCACCCACCGGCACCAGGGGCGCCAGCGTCGCCATTCGAACCAGCGCCATCTCCAGGACCAGCCGGGGGTAGCCCGAGTGAGCCAACTCGCCGTCGGCCCGCAGGAGGATTGTCATGTGCCGCTGCAGATCCTCCAGCAGCGCCGAGGATGCCTGTTCACGAACCGACTGGAGCTCCGCCTCGGAGAGGTCGAGCAGGTCTCCCGCATCGCCCACGGCCCTCATGATGGTCAGATTGCGGAAATGGTCGATAAGTTCGCCGCAAAACTGACGCATGTTGTAACCGAATTCGTCCACCCGGGCAACCACCCCGAGCACACTGCGCGTATCACGGCCCAAAACGGCGGCCGACGCCTCCAGCAGCAGGCGCCGGTCCACGACACCCAGAAGGCTCACCACATCATCATCGTTCACCGTCTCGCCACAGAAGGCAAGCACCTGGTCCAGGACCGACAGGGAGTCCCGCATGCTGCCGTCTCCCTTGCGCGCCACCACGGCAAGGGACTCGTCGCTGATGGAAATCCCCTCACGGTCGACGATGTAACGCAGTCGGGCCACCACCTTTGCAAGCGGAATCCGCCGGAAATCGAAGCGTTGGCAGCGTGAGAGTATGGTGATGGGAAGCTTGTGGGGCTCGGTGGTGGCAAAGATGAACTTCACGTGGGGCGGTGGCTCCTCCAGGGTCTTCAACAGGGCGTTGAAGGCGTTGGTGGAGAGCATGTGGACTTCATCAATGATGAAGATCTTGTAGCGCAACCGCGACGGAAGGTACTTGACGTTCTCCCGCAGTTCGCGAATATCGTCGACACCGGTGTTGGAGGCCCCGTCAATTTCAAGAACATCGACCGAGGTGCCGGCCGTGATCTCGGTACAGGCGGGACAGACGTTGCACGGCTCGGGACTCATACCCTGCTCGCAGTTGAGGGCCTTGGCCAGAATCCGGGCCGACGAGGTTTTGCCGACGCCGCGGGCCCCTGTGAAGAGGAACGCGTGGGCGATCCTGCCGGAATCAATGGCGTTCTGAAGGGTTCGGCTGACGTGCTCCTGTCCCGTGAGGTCGCTGAAGGTCTGGGGACGCCACTTTCGTGCGAGAACGAGATAGGACACGGGTCAACACCTCACTACGGGTTCGGTTCGTGCGCTTGCGAAGGGAGAGGGGCACATCGGGGATTTTGCGGGCACAACTGATAGCTGGGCTCCCCCGCGGCACACGGAATCAGCTACTACCGTTGCTTCCTTCCGGATCTGGCGGGGTTCATAACCTACCGTTGCGCGGGACCCAGCTATCAGCTCTGCCCGCAAAGGGGTTCCGGCCACCGGATCGGAGCGCCCGGACAGCGCGGATATGAAGGCTAGCCCAAGGGGCATGGATTGCTTATGGCGGAGAGAGAGGGATTCGAACCCTCGGTACCTTGCAGTACACACGATTTCCAATCGTGCTCCTTCGGCCACTCGGACATCTCTCCGGAACGATGGACTATAATACAGCATTTTCCGTTTGTAAAGCCCCTTTTTCCCCTTCCTTTTCCACGCCATCTTCCCGGAAACCGGCGATCTCGTCGCGCAACTGCTGCTCGTGCCAGAGGGCCGCGTAGGCTCCACCCCGGGCAACAAGTTCATCATGGCTTCCCTGCTCGGCAATGACACCGTCTTTGAGCAGCACAATGACATCACAGGTACGAACGGCTGAGAGTCGATGGGAGATGATGACCACGGTCCGATCACCGTAATACCCGGCCAATGACCGGAGGATTTCCTCCTCGGTCCGGGCATCCACCGCAGAAAGCGGATCGTCAAGCACCAAGACGGAAGGGTTGCGCAACAACGCGCGGGCGATGGCCACCCGCTGCCGCTGCCCCCCCGACAAGGTGACCCCCCGTTCGCCGACGACAGTGGCAAGCCCCCGGGGAAAACGGGCCAGATCGCCATCCAGGCTCGCCAGCCGCGCCGCCTCCATCACCTCGTGCTCCGTGGCCCCGTCCCTGCCGCAGGCAATGTTCTCGCCGATCGTCCGGGAAAAGAGGAAACTCTCTTGGGGCACAAAGCCGACACCGCGTCGAAGCACCTCCAGGGGAATCTGGTTGATATCGGTTCCATCAATGAAAAGCTGCCCATCACCAACGGGATAGAGTCGCGCAAGCAGGCGTACGAGGGTCGTCTTGCCCGATCCGACCCCCCCCACAATGCCGACCCGTTTGCCCGCCTGCACCCGGAGCGATACGCCTCGCAACACCTCTCCGCCGTTGTAGCTGAAGCGGAGGCCCCGCAGCTCGATCTCCCCCCGGATGGCGGCGATCGGCGCCGGTGCCTCCGGGTCCGCCACCAGCGACCGGGCGTCGAAGATCTCATTCAGGCGGGCCATGGAGGCGCCTCCCCGCTGGATCAGGTTGAGTATCCAGCCAAAGATGACCGTAGGCCAGACGAGCATGGCCAGGTAGCCACTAAAAGCGACGAAATCACCCAGGGTGAGAATCCCCTCGATGACGCGGCTTCCGCCCACAAAAAGAACCACCAGGGTGCCTAGGGCCGACGTGGCCGCCATGAGAGGGAGCATGAGCCCCCTCAGGCGCGCCATCGCCATATTGCTGGCAAAGTAGTCGAGACTTGCCCGGCGAAAGGCATTCACCGCCGCCGCCTCGCGACGGTAGGCCCTCACCACTACGGCTGCAGAGACATTTTCCTCAGCCTGACTGGAAAGCTTCGCCAACTCCTCCTGCGCCCGCCGCGAGCAGTGATACATCCTTCGCGTGAGCCCCTTGACCACCAGGATCATAAGAGGGAACGGCGCAACAGCCAGAACGGTGAGCGTCACGTCAATGTTCGCCATGAGCACCAGCGCCGCCCCATAAATGACGACCGTATTGATGACGTTCAGCACCCCGAAGCCCAGGAGCATCCGGATATTGGTCAGGTCGTTGGCGAAGCGCGACATGAGGTCGCCGGTCCGCTCCCCGGAAAAATAGGGCATGTCGAGGGAGAGAAGCTTGGCGAAAAGGTCCTCGCGGATTGCGAACTCAATCCTGCGCGCGGCGTGCAGAAGCTTGGTGCGCGAGAAAATGCGAATGACCCCTTGCACAAGTGCCGCGCCGATAATGACCCCGCCATACCAATCCGGTGAGCGGGTCGCCTGACCGGGAGACCGCAGCCCTTCCACGGCAAGCTTCAGGAGCCACGGAATCAGGAGTGCGCATCCGTTCGTGCCGACCAGGCAGAGGGCGCCAAGAAGATACGTGCGCCAACAGGGACGCATGTAACCGTATAATCGGGAAAGCTCGCTGATGAGAAACCTCGGAACCAACAGGATTACCACCCCTTGTAATCCATTTCGCCCACCTTGTCAAAAGAGGCTTCCACAAGCTGTTTCTTTTTTGTTACCATACACCCAGCGAGGCCAGCACACGGTGAACAGCTATCTTGGTCTGACCAGCAATAACAGCTTTGAATGACTAAAATTCGTAGCAATTGCCAATTATCGCATCTCCTTCACCAGTCTTCACGGGCATTTACAAGTGGTATTTTACCTTGACGTACCAAGGAGTTACATGGTAAACACAAAAGTGGTCTTACCACTTATTCAACGCTTTGATCACATACGAGCTTTTGGCAGATCACATCGCTACCACACACCGTTTTACTTTGGCGTTGACAAGGCGACCTTTCGTGTGATAGCACAATTTATTAAGACTAAAAAACGCCCCTGTTCCCGTCCGTCAATACACTGATGGCCGCGACACCTGTTTAGTAAAAATAAAACAGCTGTTGGCCCTGCTACCATCCGGCAAGATCCGCCGGGGCATCATCCTGCCGCATCCGCGGAAGACACCTCATCCTCCCGCCCCCAGATCTTGGTCCGTTCACCGCCGCTGTTTTCCTGCGGCCCCACCCGCCACCAGGAGGTAGTGTGAAGCACTCCAAGATGCGCCTCTCGACCGAAACCATGAATCTCGGTTTCGTGCGCAAGGTCGAAGCTCTCTCCGGCAGTTCGGTCCGCCGCTGTTTCCAGTGTGGCAAGTGTTCGGCCGGCTGCCCCATGCGCTCGTTCATGGAGCACCCCCCCAACCGGATCGTCCGATTCCTGCAGCTGGGTCAGTACGAACGCGTGCTGGCTGGACGCAGCATCTGGTACTGTGCCTCCTGCGAGACCTGCACCACCCGTTGCCCCAACAAGGTGGATCTGGCCGCCATAATGGACGCCCTGCGCAAGTGCTCGTGGGATGCCAAGGGCCCGTCCAAGGAAAGCCTGGTACAGCTGGCGAACCGGCTGTTCATCGAAAACATCCGCACCTACGGCCGTCAGTACGAGATGCGGCTTGCCGCGGTCTTCAACGTGAAAAGCGGCCAGTTCCTCAAAGACCTGATGCTTGGGCCGAAGCTGATCACCAAGGGAAAGCTCCGGATGTTCCACCAGAAAAACCGCAACATCGCAGAGATCGAGAACATCTTCGCCCGAATCGAAGCGCTGCGTAAAAAAGGTGAAGCCCCGTGACCCCCGCAAAGAACCTGCTGAACTATTCCTACTATCCCGGCTGCTCCCTCCACGCTTCGGCAAAAGAGTACGACGAGTCGACCCGGGGGCTGTTCCGGGCGCTGAAGATCGGACTCCACGAGGTTCCCGACTGGCTCTGCTGCGGTGCGACCCCGGCCCACAACGTGGACGAGCTCCTCTCCCTCTCCCTCTGCGCCAAAAACCTGTCCTTGGCCGAGGAGGTCGGCGGCGACCTGGCCGTGGCCTGTGCCGCCTGCTTTTCGCGCCTGAAGGTGACCCAGCACCGACTGGCGGACAATGAAGAAAAGCGCCGGCAGGTGGAGTACGCCATCGACGGGAAGGTTTCCTTCGACAACAAGGTGAAGCATCTTCTGGAAATCCTGGCCAAGGACTTCGGCCTCGACCGGCTGACGGCAGCCGTGAGGAAGCCGCTGGAGGGGCTCAAGGTTGCCTGCTACTACGGCTGCCTGCTGACCCGGCCGCCCGAGGTGCCGGAACTGGACGACTGCGAGGCGCCGACCATCATGGAGCGGGTCATCGGCGCAGCCGGGGCCGAAACAGTTACCTGGAGCCACCGGATGGAGTGCTGCGGCGCAAACTTCACCCTTTCGCGTCCCGGCGTGGTACTGAAGCTCTCCGGCGATATCCTTGCCTCGGCCAAAGCAGCCGGCGCCAACTGCATCCTGGTGGCCTGCCCCCTGTGCCACGGCAATCTGGACATTCGCCAGAAGGAGATTGAGGAGGCCAGCGGCCAGTGGTTCGGCATGCCGGTCTTCTACATGACCCAGCTCCTGGCCCTGGCGGTAGGGGTTGCGCCGGCGAAGCTCGGGTTCGACAGCATGATCGTCAATCCCCTGCCGCTTCTGAAAGAGAAAGGGTTGGTCTAGATGTCCCGAATCGGCGTATTTGTCTGCCATTGCGGCGAAAACATCTCCCGTACCGTTGACGTGGAGCGCGTGGCCGGGGAACTGGCCAAGGTTCCCGGCGTCGCTTTTGCCACCGACTACAAGTATATGTGCTCCGATCCGGGGCAGGGCCTATTGAAGAAGGCGGTGGCCGAGCACCGGCTCGACGGTGTCGTGGTGGCGGCCTGCTCTCCCCGGATGCATGAAAAGACCTTTCGCACCGCGGCCAAGGCGGCCGGCCTGAACCCCTTCCTCTGCGAGATGGCCAACATCCGCGAACACTGTTCCTGGGTTCACGAGGACCGGGACGAGGCAACCGCCAAGGCCATCTCCATTGTGGAGATGATGGTGGCCCGCGTCAAAAAGGACCGGCGGCTCGTGCCGATCACCGTACCGGTCACCAAGCGGGCCCTGGTCATCGGCGGCGGCATCGCCGGCATCCAGGCGGCCCTGGATATAGCCGACGCGGGCCACAAGGTGGTGCTCGTGGAGCGGGAGCCCTCCATCGGCGGGCACATGGCCCAGCTCTCCGAGACCTTTCCCACCCTGGACTGTTCCCAGTGCATCATGACCCCCAAGATGGTGGATGTGGCCAACCACCCCAACATAACCCTCCACACCTACAGCGAAATCGAGAGCGTTGACGGCTACATCGGCAATTTCCAGGTGACCATCCGGAAGAAGGCCCGCTCCGTGGACGAGTCAAAATGCACCGGCTGCGGGGTCTGCATGGCCAAGTGTCCCCAGAAGAAGATCCCGAACAGTTTCGACAAGAACCTGGGGATGCGCCCCGCCATCTACGTCCCCTTCCCCCAGGCTGTGCCCAACACGCCGGTCATCGACCGGGAAAACTGCACCTATTTCAAGTCTGGCAAATGTGGCGTCTGCGCCAAGGTCTGCGGCCCCCGGGCCGTGGACTACGAACAGCAGGACCAGCTCATCGTCGAGCCGGCCGGAGCCATCGTGGTTGCCACCGGCTTTTCGCTCTACGACATCGGCCCCAAGCCGGCCGGCTCCCCCATCGAGGGGTACGGCGAGTTCGGCTACGGCACCATCCCCGACGTGATCGACGGGCTCACCTTCGAGCGGCTTGCCTCCGCCTCGGGCCCCACGGGGGGCAAGATCGTCCGCCCCTCCGACGGGAAGGAGCCGAAACAGGTGGTCTTTGTCCAGTGCGTCGGCTCACGGGCCCGCGAAAAGGGGATCTCCTACTGTTCCAAGATCTGCTGCATGTACACGGCAAAGCACACCATGCTCTACAAGCACAAGGTGCACGACGGCCAGGCCTATGTCTTCTTCATGGACGCGCGGACGCCGGGTAAGAACTACGACGAGTTCTGGCGCCGGGCCATCGAGGAAGAGGAGGCGGTCTACATCAGGGGAATGGTCTCCCGCCTCTACCAGAAGGGGGACAAGGTGGTGGTCATGGGGAGCGACGTCCATGTGGGTGTCCAGGTGGAGATCGAGGCGGACCTGGTGGTGCTCGCCACCGCCGTGCAGGCGCGGGAGGGGGCCGACTCCCTCGCCCAGAAGCTCGGCATCTCCTATGACAACTACAACTTCTACTCCGAGGCCCACGCCAAGCTCAAGCCCGTGGAGTGCGCCACCGCCGGGGTCTATCTGGCCGGGGCCTGCCAGGGGCCCAAGGACATCCCCGACACCGTCAGCCAGGCGTCGGCTGCAGCGGCAAAGGTCATGACCCTCTTCGCCCGCGACGAGCTGGAGCGTGAGCCCATCGTGGCCAAGGTGGACGAGCGGCGCTGCGTTGCCTGCCTCTACTGCAAGAAGATCTGCCCCTACGGTGCCGTGGAGGAGAAGGAGATCCGCGACCGCCAGGGGAATCTGATCCGGGTCGTGGCTTACGTGAACCCGGGGGTCTGCGGCGGCTGCGGCACCTGCCAGGCCACCTGCCCTTCAAAAAGCGTGGAGCTGGATGGCTACACCGACGAGCAGATCATGGCCATGATCGAGGTGCTCTAATGCACATACACAAAGAGAAACACGCTTTCGAACCCAAGATCGTTGCCTTTGTCTGCACCTGGTGCACCTATGCCGGCGCCGACCTGGCCGGGACCTCGCGGATGCATTATCCCGCCAACGTCCGGGTGGTCAAGTTCCCCTGCACCGGCCGGATCGATCCAGTCTTCATCCTCAGGGCCTTCCAGAAAGGTGCAGACGGCATCCTGGTATCGGGTTGCCACCCGGGCGACTGCCACTACATGGCCGGCAACTTCCACGCGCGGCGCCGCTTCGCTGTTTTTCGCCAACTCCTGGACTTCATCGGAGTCGATCTCCAGCGGCTCCAGTTCTCCTGGGTTTCGGCCGCCGAGGGGGGGAAGTGGGTTGAGGTGGTGACCGAGCTGACCGAACGGGTTCGCGCCCAGGGGCCCATGCCCGAATTCAAGGAACTGGAAGCCGAGGAACACTGGTCCGGGGCCATCGACACGCCCGAGCTCAATGCCGCGTACAACGACATCTGAAGCCGGCTCCCACGGAGCTTGCAAGGGTTCATCATGACGAATACCGCACATACTATCGACACGGCGCTCTATGACGCCGTCACCGACGCCCTGCGGGCGGAAGCGAAAAAGGTCCTGGAATCGGGCACGGCTGCCGCCGTGATCGGCTGGCAGGCGGGGCGCCGCAGGGGGAGCGCCGTTCCGGCCATCGTCACCGATCCCGCCGACGCTGAAAAGCTCATTTTTTCCCCCTCCTGCGTCAACAATCTGGCCCTTTACCTGACCAAGGCCAAGAAGGAAGTCCGGGAAAAAGGCAAGCTGGCCGTGGTGGCGAAAGGGTGCGACATGAAGGCCCTGGCCGGCCTCATGGGCGAGAACCAGCTCAAGCGCGACGACGTCTACATCATCGGCGTGGCCTGTGCCGGGGTCTACGGTCCGGCGATCCGCGGCAACGCTCCCCTGGACGACGGCACCCTGGCCCGCAAGTGCCGGGAGTGCGCTGCAGAACTCCCCGAAGGGGCCGATGTATCCCTGGGGACCGTCCCCCGGCGGCCCGCCTTCACCCCCCATGAGGCGGCTGAACTGGCCCGGCTCGAAGCCATGACACCGGCCGAGCGGTGGGCGTTCTGGAAGGAGCATTTCTCCCGCTGCATCCGCTGCTACGCCTGCCGCCAGGTCTGCCCCTTCTGCTACTGCGAGCAATGCCTCTGCGACCGCAACCGCCCCCAGGCGGTGGAGACCACGCCGCGTCCGGCGGGAAACATGGCCTGGCACATGGTCCGGGCCATGCACCTGGCCGGCCGCTGCGCCGGCTGTGCCGAGTGCGAACGGGCGTGCCCCATGGACATCCCGCTCAACCTCCTCAATCGCAAGATGGCCAAGGAACTGAAGGAACTCTACGGCCACGAGGCGGGCTTCCAGGCAAAGGAAAAGGGTCCGTTGGCGGAGTACCGGGAAGACGACAATCAATCGTTCATAAAATAACCATGCAGGGGCGCCCGGCCGGGCCGCCCCTCCAGGAACCACCATGCCGAAAATCATCACCGACCAGAATCTCCGCCTTCTCATCGATACGCTCGTGGGCGAGGGCAAACGGGTCATCGGCCCGAAAGCCGCGGGCACCCTGACCCTGTACGAGCCGCTGGCCTCTGCGGAAGAGCTGTCCTTGGGAGAGCTGCCCCGCCGTTCCGCCAAGGAGACCTTTTTCCCCCTGTGCGAAAATATCCTCACCTATGAAAAAAGCAGTTCCGGGACCACGGTACACGACATCGACCCGGCCCGCTTCCCGGAAACGGTGCTCATCGGCGCCCGCCCCTGCGACGTGGCGGCGGCCCCGGTGCTCGACGCAATTTTCTCCTGGGACTTCAAGGACGAGTTTTTTCTGGAGCGGCGGCGCAAGACCACGATCATCGGCCTTGCCTGTACCACCGCGGACGATGCCTGTTTCTGCACGGCGGTGGGGCTTTCCCCGGCGGACACCAGGGGAAGCGATCTCTTCCTCACCCCCCTTGCCGGAGGAAGTTACCGCTGCGACGTGATTTCAGACAAGGGAGAGGCGCTCCTGGCCGCCCATGCCGGACTCTTCGCCGAAACGGATACCGCCGAGCCCGTTTCCCTTGCCGAACCCCAGTTGGGGCCGCTCGACCTGGACCGGATCAAGGCCTGGCTCGACACCCATTTTGAGGACCCCCTCTGGGAAGAGATCGCCGCCCGCTGTGCCGGCTGCGGCGCCTGCGCCTTTCTCTGCCCCGCCTGCCACTGTTTCGACATCAGTGACGAGGGGAGCGAGAAGCAGGGGGCGCGCCGCAAGCACTGGGACGCCTGCGGCTTCGGCAAATTCACCTACCATGCGTCGGGCCACAACCCCCGCGAGGTACAGCCTCATCGCTACCGCAACCGGATCATGCACAAGTTCAAGTACTACCACGACAAGTTCGGCCAGCGCCTCTGCACCGGCTGCGGACGATGCATTCGTGCCTGCCCGGTGGGGATCGACATCGCCCAGATCATTGACGACATTAATAGGAAGTAAGGGGGCACCCCATGGAACGCTTCATCAACATCGACCGGGTTGTCGCCGTCCAGATGACCACACCGGAGGACAATCCGCTGGTGACCGATGCCAGCCGGATCATGGATGTCTGGTTCGACGGACCAGCCATCCGGAAACAGCTCTTTAAGAAGGTATCCAGAACGGAGCAGGAACAATTCGCGGCCAACCTGCTGAAGCGCGGCTTCGTGCAGTCCGGCAACCTGCTGATCAATCCCAGGGCAGTTTTGTTCGCGGAAATGGAAAACCACCTGCTGGGTGGCGTGATCACCATCGGCTTCGGAGACAACAACCGCCCCGTGGAGCTCAAGGTAAAGGGCCAGGCATTCTCGGACCTGGCGGCAAAACTGGCGGAAGGATAAAAGGGCTCCACCATGTGCGATCACAAGAACATCTACCTCCCCCACCTGGCAACGATCGAGGAAATCGTTGACGAGACCCCCGACATCCGCACCTTCCGGCTCGTCTTTCAGGATGAACGGGTACGGGAGCATTTTACCTTCAGGGCCGGCCAGTTTGCCGAGTACTCGGCCTTCGGCGCCGGCGAGGCCACCTTCTGCATCGCCTCGGCCCCCACCCGGCAGGGATACATCGAGTGCTGCTTCCGGGCCGTGGGGCGGGTCACGGAAGCATTGCGTTCCCTGGAGACCGGCGACACCATCGGTGTGCGCGGACCCTACGGCAACTCGTTTCCCGTCGAAGAGTTCTTCGGCAAGAACCTCGTCTTCGTGGCCGGAGGTATCGCGCTGCCGCCGCTGCGGACGCTCATCTGGCAGTGCCTGGACTGGCGGGAGAAATTCGGCGACATCACCATCGTCTACGGCGCCCGGACCGAGGCCGACCTCGTCTACAAGCGGGAACTCAGGGAGTGGGAAGAGCGGAGCGACGTACGCCTGGTAAAGACCGTGGATCCCGGAGGGAATTCCCCCTCATGGGACGGGCAGGTGGGCTTTGTGCCGACGGTCCTGGAGCAGGCCGCGCCAGCCGCGGACAACACCATCGCCCTGGTCTGCGGACCGCCCGTCATGATCAAGTTCACCCTTCCCGTCCTGGAGAAACTGGGATTCGCCGACACGGCCATCTACACGACCCTGGAGAACCGGATGAAGTGCGGTCTCGGCAAGTGCGGCCGCTGCAACGTGGGCAATGTCTATGTCTGCAAGGACGGCCCGGTCTTCACCGCGGCCCAGGTCAAGGCCATGCCCCAGGAGTTCTGAACCGCGAGCGATTCTGAGCAAAAGCCCCCTGCCGTAACGTTCGGCAGGGGGCTTTTTTCGTTCCGCGACTGGCGGATGAGGATCGGAAGAGGAGAATCTCAGAGGGCAAACGCTCGGAATCGCTCCACCGCCCCGGGGATGGCTTCGTCGCGGATGTTGCCGAAGGCGAGGCGGAGGTAGGGTTCGAGGCCGGGGCCGAATACTTCGCCGGGGAGACAGATGATGCCGGCTTCCACGGCCAGCCTGCGGGCAGCCTCACGGCCGGTGCCCTCCTGCAGGGGATGCCGCACCCAGGCGAAGAAGGTGCCGCTCGCCACAAGGCTGAACGGATTGCCGGGACGGGTAAAGAGCGACCGGAAGAGGTCGTGCCGTCGGGTCATCATGAGCCGGTTCTCTTCCACCCAGCCGTCCAGGTGACTGACCCCGTAGAGCACGGCATACTGGGTGATGCGCGGCTGGCAAACCGCCATGGTGTCCTGGGCCTTAAGGGCGTGGCCGATGAACTCTTTCGACGCGGCGAGACAGCCGGCCCGGTACCCCGTGAGGGCATAGGTCTTGCCGAAGGACATCAGGTGGATCAGGTGGTCACCCCAGCGGGGGTCAAGGAAAAGATCGTGGGGCCGCTCGCCGCCGGGGATGAAGTCGGCATAGGTTTCGTCGAGGACCAGCGCGATGCCCCGGCGCCGGGCCACCCCGTGGAGTTCCTGGATCGTTTCCGGTGGAGTGACCACGCCGGTGGGGTTGGAAGGGGTCACCAGCAGAATGGCCCTGGTGCGCGGGGTGATGAGACGCTCCACCGCGGCCGGGTCAGGCACCCCGCCCCGTTCCTCGTCAAAGGGGAGGTAGACCGGCCTGACGCCCAGAATATCCAGGGCCATGGGATGGTCGAAGTAGGCGGGGAGCGGGACGATCACCTCGTCCCCGGCGCGGCAGAGGGTAACCATGGCGAGCCAGAACGCCTGGCTGGCGCCGATGGTGAGGCAAAGCTGATCCGGATTCATGGCCGCGCCGTAGACCCGGCCGTAGCGGGCGCACACCCCCTCCCGCACCTCGGGGAGCCCCTCGTCGGGCGAGTATTTCGACACCAGCGGATCGTCCAGGAGCGCCGCCAGGTAGTCGGTCAGCTGACGGGCCGGCGGATAGTCGGGCACGGCCTGGCACAGATCCACCAGCGGGCGCTCCGGATCGGGCTCCCGGTGAGCGAGCCAGCTCTTAACCTCGGCGATGGGCGCGCACTGGACTGACCGGATCTGATCGGAAATGGGAAACTTCATCGGCGCCCCCGCCCTATCCTTTCAGCATGATGAATCCCATCTGTCGACCGGTATCTCCCTTGTCGCGACGGTAGGAGAAGAACTGCTCCGGCGAACAGCAGACACACTGGCCGCTCGTCTCGATATTCCGCTCCGCAATACCCGAGGCTGCCAGCTGCCGCGCGTTGGCCCGCGCCAGGTCCAGATGCCACCGGGCCACGCCGCTGAGGGTTGCGACCTCATCCCACTCGCAGCCCGCCTGGCGAAACGCCTGGAAAACGGGGGTATCCACCTCGTAGCAGCAGGGACCGATGGCCGGCCCCACGGCCGCCAGGATATCCCGGGGATCGGAGCCGAAAACCGAGACAAAGGCGTCCACCCCCTTGCGGCAGATGCCCGATGCGGTTCCCTTCCATCCTGCGTGGAGCGCCGCAGCAACGCCCTTCACCGGGTCCAGCAGGAGCACCGGCACGCAGTCGGCAACGCAGACGCCGATCATCACGCCGGGCTGGTTAGTGATGATCCCATCGGCTTCCAGCCGTTGGAAGTAGCCGTAATCGGGGTTCGGCGCATCAATGACCAACAGGTCGGTCCCATGGACCTGGGTGACGGTCACCAGGCGCTCCACGGTGCCGCCGAATGCCCGGGCCAGGATGCTGCGGTTCCCCTCAACGCTGTGGGAGGCGTCCGCGGTACCGGTACCCAGGTTGAGGGAATTGTAGGGGGTGCGCGACACCCCTTCGTGGCGGGTGGTGAATCCCTGCACCGCCACACCTGCGGCGGCCAGCAAGGACGGTTCCACGTAATGAACCTTGTCGGCTCGTTTCATCTCCATGATCAGGCTCCTTGTCGTTCCAGATAATCGATAATCCGCGCCATATCCTCGGGCAGCTCAGTGTCGAACTCCAGGTATTCCCCCGTGACCGGGTGGACAAAACCAAGGGTTTTGGCGTGCAGTGCCTGACGTCCCAGTTCCCGGATGAGCTTACGCAAAACCGGGTCCCTGAGATTGTTGATCCGGCCAGCGCCCCCATAGACCTCGTCTCCCACCAGGGGAAACCCGGCCTCGGCCATGTGCACCCGGATCTGGTGGGTACGCCCCGTTTCCAGCCGGAGCCGCAGCAGCGTCACGCCGGTGAAACGGGCGGCCACCCGCCAGTGGGTGACCGCGTGCTTGCCGTGACGCGCCGCGCCCGACATCTTCTTCCGGTCCGTGGGATGCCGGCCGATGGCCCCCTCGATCCGCCCCTTGTCCTCGCGGGGCGAGCCGTAGACCAGGGCCAGGTAGACCCTCTTGACCGTGTGGTCATGGAACTGCCGCGAAAGCGATTCGTGGGCCCGGTCACTCTTGGCCACCACCAGGACGCCCGAGGTATCCTTGTCGATGCGATGGACGATGCCGGGACGAATCTCACCGCCAATGCCCGAGAGATCCGTACAGTGGGCCAGAAGGGCGTTGACCAGGGTCCCGCCGGGATTTCCCGCGGCCGGGTGAACCACCATGCCCGCCGGCTTGTCGACCACCACCACGTCGCCATCTTCGTGGAGGACAACCAGCGGAATCTCTTCCGCTTCAGGCACTGCGGGGGCCGGTGGCGGCACCGTCACCACCACCCGCTCTCCGCCCCGAAGCTTGAGAGACGGCTTCTCGAGGCGATCGTCCACCGTCACCCGCCCCTCTTCGATCAGGCGCTGGGCCGCCGAACGGGTTATTCCCTGGACCGAGCGGGCCACGAACTGGTCGAGCCGTTCCGCTTCACCTTCCGTCGGCACCGACAGATCGTATCGCTCATCTTGTCTCTCCACCCTTGCTCCTCTCCGTCCCTGAACAGGACGGGGGCGCGACCGCCGGCCGTGCCCCCGTCCGAACCCTTTCCCGCTTTTCCGCCGCTACCAGATGGCCGACTCGATCTTGCCCGCCCGCTTGATCAGGACATCAACTAGCGCCAAGTCGAAAATGCCGGCCCCCGCCAGCTCCGGCGCCACCCGCGAGGCGAAATGCTGGCGCCCCTCCTCAATCTCTTCGGCCAGCAGATCGAAGATGGTGTCGTTCTTGATCCCCTGCTCGACCTTTTCCCGGTTGTAAATGGCGATGTCCGAGATGATGGCGCGGGCAAGGCGGCGGGCCTGGTCGGGATTGTCGATCATTGTCATGGTATGTCCCCTGTCGTTGGCCGGCCCGTGAGCCGGAAGTCCGCTACCTGAGCCTGAGGGAGAAATAGATGCTCGCCTCGCCTCGTCGCACCAGAAGCACTACCGAACCGCGCCGGGCCGCCTCGCGCATGACGCGGTCGTACTCTGCCAGGTTCGCCACGGGCCGCCGGTTCACCGCCACGATCACGTCCCCCTCCCGGATGCCCGCCTCGCCGGCGGCGCTCCCATCATCCACCTGGACCACCAGGACGCCGGTGAAACCTTCCTGACGGTATTCGCGGGGTAGTTCCTCCACGGCGAGGCCAAGGGTGTCGGGCGCCCCTCCCTGAGGGCGCGCCTGGCGTGCCTGGGCACTGTCGGAACTGGCCGTCGCCAGGGAGAGTTGAACCTCTTTCCCTTCTCGGAAGACCACCACCGGCACCTTTGTCCCCGGCGCCGTGTCGCCCACCACCCGCTGGAGGTGCTGGGCATCCTTGATCTCCTTGCCGGCGAACCTGAGGATGATGTCCCCCTGCCGGATACCGGCGCCGGCAGCGGGGCTCCCCTTAACCACATCACTCACCAGGACGCCCTGGGCCTTTTTCAGGCCGAATTCCTTGGCAAGATCGTCGGTGACCGGTTGAATGGTAACGCCGAGCCAGCCGCGGGTGACCTTGCCCTTGGTGATGAGCTGAGTTACGATCTGCTTTGCCATGTTGACCGGGATGGCAAAGCCGATCCCCTGACCGGCGGCCACGATGGCGGTGTTGATGCCGATCACCTCGCCGTGGACGTTCAGCAGCGGCCCCCCCGAATTGCCCGGGTTGATGGAGGCGTCGGTCTGGATGAAATCTTCATAGGTCTCGATTCCCATGTTGGACCGGCCGGTGGCCGACACCACGCCGACGGTCACGGTCCGGTCCAGGCCGAAGGGGTTGCCGATGGCCACCGCCCACTGCCCCACTTGAAGCTTGTCCGAATCGGCCAGGACCGCCACGGGGAGTTCCTCCCGCGAGTCGATCTTGATGACCGCGATGTCGGTCTTGGGGTCGCTGCCGACGATGTGGCCGTCGTAGACGTTCTCATTGGAGAGTTTGACCTTGATGCTTTCGGCGTCGCGCACCACATGGTCATTGGTGACGATGTACCCTTCCCGGTTGATGATGAAGCCAGAGCCGAGGCTCTGTTCCCGCCGGAACCGGGGGCGATTGTCGAAGAAATCATTGAAGAAGGGGGAAAACTCGAAGAAGGGCTGCTCGATCTTTCTCCGGCTGACGGTGGAGATGTTCACGACCGACGGAGTAACCTTCTTGACCAGCTCGACGAAGGCCTGCTGGGTGGCAAGGATGTCTCTGGGAACCTCCTTGACCGGCGCGTCGGCACGGCCCGACTCATAGAAGAGCTTTTCTTCCTTCTTCGAGCAGGCGGTGAGAGTTGTGACAAAGACCAACGATATCAGTAGCAGACGACGGACGAACATGCAAAGAACCTCGCTCATACCGGTTCATGAGAGCTGATCGCTCTAACCCTTTGAAAGAGTAGCCAATATGCCCGGGGATGTCAACGCCCTTTCGGCGCCGAGCCGCGCCCCGCGGCCATTCGGATTAGCACTTGACGCTCCCGCGGGAGTTGACCTATAACGGGCAGGAGAGGAGTTCATCGTGGACGATATCAAATCCCAGATCAAGGAATTGCGGCTCGGCGCCAAGATCAGAAAACTCCGTCAGGATCGGCGGCTCACCCTCCAGGAACTGTCTGAGCTCTCGGGACTCTCGAAACCCCTTCTTTCCCAGATCGAAAACGATCAGGTCACCCCTCCGATTGCCACGTTGCTCAAGATATCCAAAGGACTGAAGGTGGGCATCCACTACTTTTTCGAAGAGGAAGAAGACCAGCAGAAAGTGGTGCTGACCCGGGCAGCACAGCAGCAGCCGACCCGGCGGCGCTCAGGCAATGATGCGCCCCATGGCTACATCTACCGGTCCCTGGCCCCAGGCATCAGGCACAAGCCCATGGAACCCTTCCTGGTGGAGTTCGAGTTGACCGACTGGAGCGACAGCTTCTTCTACCGGCACGATGGCTTCGAGTTCATCTATCTGCTCGACGGAGAGCTGGAATTCCACTACGGTAGCGATGTCATGCGGCTCCTGCCGGGCGACAGCATCTACTACGATTCCTCGGAGCCCCACGGCTACGTGTCGGTGGGAGAAGAACGGGCCCGGGCAGTGGCGGTTCTCTATACCCGGGACTGAGCCGGTCCGGCCGAAAGGTTAACGAACGGGCCGTTCCCGCTGCCGCTGCTCCAACAGCAGTCGCATGAACTCACGCAACGTCTCCCGGCCCCGGACATCCATCTCCACGAACCGCAGGCCCATGGCCCCTTCCGGCTCCAGGCGGCTCCAGACCACCTGGGCCTTCAGGGTCACGGCACTGGCCGAGCGGGGGGTGAAAAACTGGAGGATAACGCTGCGCCCGACCGGCAGCGGGTCCTCCGTAATGACCGCCACCCCCTCGTCCGACAGATCAAAGGTGTAGAGGCAGGTGGCTCCGTCCATTTCCACGAGCCAGCACCCCACCTCCACCGACAGCCGCTTGCTCTTTCGTCCTTCCACGGCACTCCCCTACTCGGGCGCTTCCTCGCAGTCAGCAGCCACCCAGCTGTCCAACTGACCATTCGTCAGCCGAACCTGAATGGTTCCCCCCTCCTCGGTGCAGCCGAAGGTGAAGCCGATCTCGCCGGTTTTCACGTTCCGGACCCTGACATTCTCTTCCTTGTGTTCGGTGCGATTGCATACCGCTGTGCGGTCCTGCTCTTTCATGGCGTCCCTCCCTCGTGTTCGGTTCTGACGAAAAAAGCCTAGCACGGGCCATCCGCTTTGCAACCAGGTCCGCCGGGGATGCTACAGATCCTCGCCTTCCCGGACCCTCGCCCGGACCACCCGCACGCACCCTCCGCCCCCGGCCAGGTCAGCATATACCCGTGCCAGGAAACGGACCGTCACCACTTTGTGGATGTAAGCCTGCGTGAAGCGATAGAGCCATTTCCGAAGCCGCGACGGTTCACTGCTCCCGAGCAGCAGCGGGCAGTAGTCGGTCAGTCGCAGAGTGAGACGCACCCCGGAAACGTCGTCATCCAGCATGAACGAAAGCTCTCCGCGGTCGCACTGACGGCCCTGAACCAGGAATCCGCCGCAGATGCGGAGGGAGAGCGATTCATGGCCGGGACCCTCCCGTCGTGCCGGCGGGGTAAAGAGAATCAGGCTCCGGCGCGTCCCGGCCAGACGGAAGGCGATACCGTCCGCCGCGACCATCGGCCGGATCAGGGTAAGCGTGAAGCGCCGGATGTAGGCAAGATACCGCTCGAGGAGAAACTCAGCGGAAAGCCGCGGGCGGAGGTCTGAGGGTACCGTCGTCCACTGGACCGAGAATACAGAGGAATCCTCCATGAGGATCTGCTGGCAGGCTATCTCTCTCGTGAACGGACCTTCCGTTTTGCGCATCGCCTCCTCCCGCCACAACCATACCACAGCCGCCTGCCCTTGTCTTACGGCAGAAGCGTGTACAATAGGTAGATAGATAGATTTTCGCCGCCATCTGCCCAGGAGGAATTTATGAACCCCGGAGAAGGGATCGTATTGGTCACCGGTGCAACCGGATTTATCGGCAAGAGGCTCGTGTCGGCCCTACTGGCCGGCGGCCACCGGGTGCGCTGTCTCGTCCGACGGCCCGATGCCCCGCTTCCCGACGGGGCAGAGCGCGTGGTGGGCGACATCCTGACCCGCGAAGGGCTCGATGCCGCCCTGGCGGGGATCGACACCGCCTTCTACCTGGTTCATTCCATGGCCGGCGGCCGAGCCGGGTTTGAACGGCGGGACCGGGAGGCAGCGGAGCATTTTGTGGCTGCGGGCAACCGGGCGGGCCTGAGGCGGGCCATCTACCTCGGGGGGCTCGGCGAGACGGGCGATCATCTGTCGGAACACTTGGCGAGCCGCCTCGAAGTAGCCGCCATTCTGCGGCGGGGCTCATTCCGCACCACGTTCCTGCGGGCAGCCATCATCATCGGTGCCGGTGGCGCTTCCTTCGAAATGATCCGGGCGCTGGTGGAGCGCCTGCCGGTCATGATCACTCCCCGGTGGGTCTCCACGCGCTGCCAGCCAATCGCCGTGGGGGACGTCATCAGCTACCTGACCGGCTGCCTGGAGGACGAGCGGACCACGGGCGAAACCTTCGACATCGGCGGCCCCGACATCCTCACCTATCGAGAGATGATGGAACGGCTCGCAGGGGTGGAGAAAACATTCACCATGATCCTGTCAGTGCCGGTGCTGACGCCCAGACTTTCGTCCTACTGGGTGGGTCTTGTCACGCCGGTACGACCCTCTATCGCCATTCCGCTCATCGAGGGGTTGAAAAATGAGGTCGTCTGCCGCGAAAACCGGATTCGCGACTTCATCCCCTTCCCGCTCACCACCTACGAGCGGGCCGTGACGATCGCGCTTGCGGAAGATAAGGGGAATGATTACAATTAGTGCCGCTTTAAGCTGCACCCACCGAATATCGTCCCGCATCATTACGATTCCAGGACAACGAAGGAGGAGCCCATGAAAAAGATCGGTGTTGTTCTTTCCGGCTGCGGCGTCTATGACGGTAGCGAGATCCACGAGGCGGTCCTGACGCTCCTCGCCATCGACCGCAACGGTGCCGAGGCGGTCTGCATGGCCCCGAGCATGGAGTTTCGCGAGGTGAACCACCTCACCTCCCAGGAAACCGGTGCCACCCGCAACGCACTTGTGGAGGCAGCGCGGATCGCCCGGGGTAAGATTCGGGATGTGAAGGATGTGTCGGCTGTGGAACTCGATGCCGTTATCTTCCCCGGCGGTTACGGCGCGGCAAAGAACCTGTGCACCTTTGCCGAGAAAGGGGCGGCGGCCACCATCAACCCGGAAGTGGCCCGCCTCATCCGCGAGATGGCCGTGGCCAAAAAACCCATCGGAGCCATCTGCATCGCCCCGGCCCTTATCGCCGCCACCCTCGGCCGCGACTACAAGCCGAAGGTGACCATTGGCACCGACGCCGGCACCGCCGCCGCCATTACGGAAACAGGCAGCGAACATGTTTCCTGCCCGGTTGCCGAGTTCGTCGTTGACCGGGAAAACAAAATCGTCACCACGCCCGCCTACATGCTCGCCAACCGTATCTCGGAAGCGGCAGAGGGGATCGAAAAAGCGGTCAAGGCCGTCGTCGAGATGGCCTGATAACTACCGCGGCGCCAAGCGGCGTCGCGATCACGACATGGAGGTTTCTCGACATGAAACGACTTATTGCCCTGCTCTGCCTGACTCTGACCGTCGCTGCCGGCAGCGGTACCGCGTTGGCGGAAAACATCAAGGGGCGACTCGGGATCACCGGCAAAATCGGCTTTTACCTCCCCGGCGACAGCGATTTCGACAACTACAAACTGGAGACCGACGCCGGGTTCCTCGGTGGCGGTGGACTGATCTACGGGGTCACGGACAACCTGGCGGCAGAGGTCGATGTGACCTATACCAAATTCGGCGCAGAGCTGGTGTCCGGCCTCGACCAGGGCGACTTCTCGGTGACCAACATCGCTATGGGAGTCCAGTACCGCTTCGACACCCCGCAGCCGAAGCTCTCTCCCTATGCAGGGGGAGGCATCGACATCCTCATCAGCGATTACGATCGCCCGGGCGGGGCCGATGTGGACCCCACCGTCGGCGTTCACCTCTGCGGCGGACTTGATTACTTCCTGACCAAGCACCTCGTCCTGAATGCCGAGGTAAGAGGGGTCGTGGCTCCCGAAGTGGACATCGACGCACCGGGGGGAAAATCGGGCAATTTCGATCCCAGCGGCGTTGCCGCCACCTTCGGTGTCAGACTATTTTTCAACTGACTCGACGACATGCTCGTCAAAAAAGAGGACGGCTACTGCCGTCCTCTTTTTTTGTCGGCAACGATCCTTATGCTCCTCGCATTTTGTCCAACCTGCTCGCAGTAATGCGAAATTTTCGGCCCTCCTTTAAACCGACTGCCGGTACGCGAACCGTCCCCCTCCCAATTTGATACAACGCGCAAACAATTTAGACACAATGCACCCGCTGAAATCTGTAGTAAAATTATATACACGGCTCCGAGATCCCGAAGTCGCAAGGGGATTCATTGGTGTCCCTCGCAAAGGCTGCCAGATGGCACGTTTTATGAATTATCACAGACAGCCACGGCATTCCGGGCGAGGGTAACCAACAATCGACAGTCATTCACCGGAGCAGGCCAATGCTCCGGCTTCCAGGCTACCCGGCATGCCCCGCAAGAAAACGCCATACTCCGCGGGAGGGACCATGGACACTACAGTGATCGACGAAGCCATCGATAAATACGTGCACGAAAGGATGGAGAAGGGAAAAACGCGTGCTGCGGAACGCTTCCTGTCCTATGCCTATCTCAAATATGCAGGGGATGAGGTGGGCGAGTTTCTGCGCAAGGCAAAGGGGCTGACCCGCTACTACGTCGACTTTTTGACCCTCATGGAGAACCCCTTCAAGGGGCCGGAGCTCGCTTGGTTTGCCTCCATGATCGTAGTCGGCATCGTCTCGTGCGTCATGCTCAGCGAAGAACAGACCAGGCTGGCCGGTATTTTCATCCTGTCGGGAACCCTGGTGCACGCCTGGTCCCTGCTCCGGATGGTTGCAAAGAAGTGGCGCGAAATAGGCGTGATGATCGCCATTTATCGCGAGATCATCGAGATTATCGAGCGGGAAACATCATCGCTCCCATCCTCAGCCCGATAATGCGGACACCCCTTTCTCTCCTTTCATGGGGCGGCTCAATGCCGCCCCTTTTTTTGTCGCAAACACATCGTTAGTGACGTTCATCGGACCCGAACACCGGGAAAATCCGGGAAAGAAACCAGAACAGAACAAAGGGCACCGATCCGACCGCAAGCGCCCCGAACAACCCCTCCTTGAACGTTTCCAGATCATGGGGAATGATCGGCAGATGATAGTGCATGAAACCTGCAAATGAAGCGGAGAAGGCCTGACCGCCGATAACGACGTTCCATCGCATCATAAAGACGCCGAACAGTACCAGCAGCGTGCCCGCAACCGCCCGGCGCACGGTGAGCCCGGGCAGAAGGAACAGAATGAACGGCACAAGGTTGCCGAGGCCGTACTGGAGCACAAAGATGGCGACAAAGTCCTTGCCGTAGATGACGCTGCGCAGGATATCCCACGACTTGACTGCCGTGTAGCCCCGGAAGATGAGGTCCAGCAGCTCCAGAGTAATGGCCAGAATGAGGAACATAATGAGATACCGCGAGGTCATTCTCACCACGTTGGCCTCCTCCCCTCCGTGTTCCGCGGGGGCCGGCAGCCCCGGGTTGTCCCTCCGTCGCCAGGCCGCAACGAACTTGCGCAGCTCCATTGTGACAATGTAGGTCAGAATACAGAGAGCAATCCCCGACACCACGGCGGAGCAAATGAAGATGACGGGCATGAGCGGAGTCATCCAGAGGGCGTTAGCCTTGACGGAACCGAAGATGAATCCCGCGTAGCCGTGAAGGAAGCAGGCAACGGGAATGCCAACAGCCGCCAATATCTTAACGGCCCTTTCATCCTGCTCCAGGGCACGGTGGCTCACGTCCCAGGCGCCCAGCACCAGCACCGAATAGAGGCGCATCTTGATGGTTTCCGCCCGGGTGTGCTCCCGCTGTTCCTTCAGCTGCCGGGCCGTGGCGGCAAAATACCCCCGGTAGACGAACCAGAGCTCCGAGGCGACGATCATCCCGTAGGTGAGGAAGACGATGCCAAAGGCGGCAATGGCCGATGTGAAGTGCGGCGTCATGAGGACATGATGGTTGCGCAGCGGCTGCTGCAGGTGGAGCAGAAGCGGCAGAGGCGCGCAGGGAAGAAGCGCGAAGGAAAAGACGAGCGAAAAGCGGGCAATGTCCTTCAACTGCTTGACTCCGAACACATGGTAAAGTGACGAGAGCACGAAGGCCCCGGCAACGAGGCCGGTCAGGAACGGGTACATGACGATCTGAATGGTCCAGTAGATGTACTCGTTGGGATAGACGAACAGCTCTTTGACGGTCCAGGCCTCCCCGTGCACCATGGCTAGCGTACCTCCTTGGAGAGCCCCACATAGTAGACCTGGGGCTTGGTTCCGTACTCTTCCTTGAGGATGCCGACCCGCCCGGCCATGATGATCTTGGTGATCGGGTCATGCGGATCGCGAAGATTGCCGATCCGGCGGGCGCCGAACGGGCAGGCGTCGACGCACGCCGTCGCCTGCCCCTGGGAAATCCGGTGGTAACAGAAGTTGCACTTCTCCGCCACCTTGTGCACCGGATGAAAAAAACGGACCCCGTACGGGCACCCCATGATGCAATAGCCGCAGCCGATGCACCATGAGCGGTCCACGAGCACGACCCCGTCGACGGTCTTGTAGGTGGCCCCCACGGGGCAGACCTGGACGCAGGGCGGGTTGTCGCACTGATTGCAGAGTTTTGGGACAAAGAAGGCTTTTTCCACCTCTTCATCCCCCACGTCCCGGGGTTTCCCCGTTCCGACCTCGATTCTCTTATCGGTGAAACCGTCGCGGGCGCCACGTGGCGAATCAATGAGAACCTCGCCATCCGGTTTCACCACGTAACGCTCGACCCACGTACGAGTCACGTTGGCCTCGTAGGGGACCTCGTTCTCCACCTTGCACGCCTTGACACAGAAGCCACACCCCACGCATTTGTAGGTATCAACCAGAAAGGCCCAGCGCAACTCCGGCCGTGCCGCCAGCAGCCTTTTCGGGTCGACAAGCTCCAGAGCCGCCGCCGGCACCGCCAACCCCGCGACAACCACCATGCTCCGTCTGAGAAACTCGCGTCTATTCATAGCGCTTCAACTCCTCCAGATTTGGGTGGTGGGGATCGTGGCAGAGCCGGCACTCGGCCTGGGGGTTGTGTGTATCGGGATCTATGCCGCGAATCTGCGATCTGCCGCTGGATGGCGTCACGAGTTTTGCGTGGCAACGGAGGCACAGCCGGCGGCTGTGGTCAATGGTCAGGGTCGGCGGGTCCTTGGGGTGCCCCAGGGCAGGTCCGTGACAATTCTCACAGGGAATGACGCCATGGGGAGAGCGGTCGATACTGGCGACCTTTGCAGCGTGACATCCAACGCAGTAGGCTTTGGTCCGGTACTTGACGGGAACCTGTTTCCACTCGTTCTCGTTCCCCTTGCGGTGCCAGCCGTACATGTACCCTTGCTCATGCACCCCGAAATCGTTAGGCACCAGAAAGCTGCGTGCCAAGAGCAGCGCTCCGGCCACGCTAAGGGCAACATAGAGGGGACGCCAGACATGGCTCTTCACGCAACCTCCTCTTCAACCATTCTACAATTCTTCCGGCGATGCAGAGCCGGGATCCGGGGCAGCGTTTGCTTAGAGGGAACAGCAAGGCCCCTTTGCGACGAAACTTACGGGAGCGGGCAATACTCCGTGGCCCGGGACGAAACTGCCGCCCCCTCTCCTGGCCGCTCAGTGGACAGAATCTTGATTTCACCGCTCTCCATGTCGTAAATCCAGCCATGGATGCTCAGTTTGCCTTGGCGCATGGCGGTACGGACAAAGGGATATTCGCGCAGGTGTTCCAGCTGGAGCCGGACATTTTCCTCCACGATGAGCTTCATACGCTGCTCGGGAGGGAGACCGATGTGGAGCGCCCGGATCTTTTCGTCGACCCGTTCCTTGGCCTTGTAGGCATTGATGAGCCAGATGGGAATGTATTTGTCGTCAGCCCGCTCCTCGTCCAGGGCCTGAATGCCGCCGCAGCCGTAGTGACCACAGATAACGATATCGGGGATGCACAAATGGTTGATCGAGAATTCGAGCACTGCCGAAAGGTTCCAGTCGTTGACCGAGACCACGTTCCCCACGTTACGGTGGACGAAAACTTCTCCCGCCTTGGTCTGGGTAATGGTGTTGACCGGCACTCGAGAGTCGGAGCAACCGATCCAGAGAACTGTCGGACGCTGCCCCCGGGCAAGGGTCGCAAAGGTCTCGCGCTCCTTTTCAAAGACCTCCGCCACAAAACGCCGGTTCCCCTCAAGAAGCCTGGTTATCATCACGCCCCCTCTCCTCGCGGATCCGCTCCAACACGTCTAGTATCGTCGCCGGCTCGAGGCGCCGGGTGTAATCGGCATCCACGAATGAATACCGGATGGTCATCGTGCCATCAATGACGAACGTGCCGGGAAGCGGCAACTCCCAGGATTCGTCGCCGTTGTAGTCCGCAAGATTTACCCCGAACCCGAGATAGATGCGACGCATTTCCTCTCCCAGCGGATACACGAGGCCAAAGCTGCGGGCGACCAGATTCCCCACGTCACTCAACACCTCATACTGCAAAAAGTTCTTGAGTAACGTCGCCTGCGACTTGTCCGGGGTCTGGGGTGAAATGGCCAAGAGTTCGCCCCCCAGCTCCCGAAGCCGTGGCAACACCGCCTGATACGCCCGCAACTGCAGGCTGCAGTATGGTCACCATGCACCCCGATAAAACGTCACCACTGCCGTTGACTGGGCCGTGACCTCGGAAAGCCGGATTTGCCTGCCCACTGCATTGGGCAGGGTGAAGTCCTGCGCCCGATCGCCAATCGTTGCAGCATGTCCGACTATCCCCGACAGTACCAGTTCGGTAGCGGTGCGTTGCAGCGTTGCCGCATGCTCGGGGGACATACCGGCAAGGTAGTCCTCTCTCAGAGCGTCGAGCTCCTTCTGTAGTTCGTAGACGGGTTTTTGCTCATCAATGGCCACCACAACCTCCTCTCTGGAGACAAAAAGACCGGAACCCGCTCAAGGCGGGCACCGGTCCCCATACTGCACGTTCAGGCAGCCCGGTGCAGGTTGTTCTCTATACGCCGTCGCTCAGGGCCCGGATATCCCCTGCCCATGCTCCGTCTGAGCGGATCGCGCCCCACCACCGCCCAGCCGTCAGATCGAAGGAAGGCAACTACCTTGCCATCGTCCAGATACTCCTGGAGTCGCCACGCCTTGAGCATATCGTAGGTGTCATTCTCATATCGGACCCGGATGAGCATAGATAGCACCTCCCGCAGGAGAATCTGCCGGCCCGGACGGATAGTCTTAGAAAGTTTAGCAGTCGAGCAGTGACTGTCAATGCACCTCTGTTGACCGCATCGAAGCAATCATGCTGTTACTGCAAAGAAAAAGGGGCATACCGTTTTACCGGTTGCCCCTTTTGGTATGGCGGAGAGATAGGGATTCGAACCCTAGGTACCGCAAGCGGTACAACAGATTTCGAGTCTGCCGCCTTCGACCACTCGGCCATCTCTCCGTAACATTGCTGGACCCTGCATGGAATGCGGGTCGTTTATACCTCATTTACAAAAAAAACTCAAGGCTCTGGTGGCACTTTCCTTTCATCGATGAAAAGCGCGGGGGTAGCCTTGGCCTTTTTCCTGCGGCGAAGATCACGAAAAAAGTCACTCAGCATCGTGCCACATTCTTCCTGACAGACGCCGGGCGATAACCTTACCTGATGATTCAGGCGCGGGTCCGCGGAGAGATCGTAGAGTGACCCTGCTGCGCCCCCCTTGGGGTCATAACAGCCGAAAACGACCCGTTCCAGTCGTGCGAGGATAATAGCCCCCATGCACATGAGGCACGGTTCCAGCGTCACATACAGAGTTGCGCCCGTAAGACGCCAGTTTGCCGACCTGCGGGCGGCCTGCCGGATGGCGATCATTTCGGCATGGGCAGAGGGATCATTGCTACCCTCGCGGAGGTTGTGCCCCCTCCCGATCACTGCACCGTCACGCACGATAACGGCCCCGATGGGAACTTCGTCACGGGCTGCAGCTTTTGCGGCTTCTCGAATCGCCTTTCCCATCCAATAGGCATCGTCGCGAATGGGGGTCTTTTTCAAAGATGACATTCCTCTGTCGCCATGCTCCCGGTAGGTCACGTTAATCCACCCTGCCCGAGCGGCCTCGGATAGAAAAAGGGGCTAGGCAATCTGCCTAGCCCCTCTGATATGGCGCGCTCGAAGAGATTCGAACTCCTGACCCCCAGATTCGTAGTCTGCACCATAGTTCATTTCATGGGGTTTCAGGGGCAGCCTCAGCACGCCAGAAATCTAGCACAATTGTTTGAATTTTTAAAGCTTTATTTCGTTTCCGAGCTTCAGCAAATTTCATTTCCCTGCATGCCCTGTCATCCTATTGGAGGCCACGGAAGAGGCCACGCGAAAAATTCCGAATGCCTCCCCTTAACACCCTCCGGATATTCCGAATATCCACAAAAAGGAGGGTACCAATGGCACGGCAGTCTACCAAGTTTAGCGATAAGTTTCTCCGGGCTCTAAAGCCGCAGGAAAAGCCCTATGACATTCGCGAAGGTGATGGCTTCGGAGTGCGAGTCTTCCCCAGCGGGGCAAGATCATTTTTCTACATGTACCACTTTGACGGGAAGCGGCGCTTCTTGAACCTCGGCAAATACCCCCAGCTCTCATTGGCCGATGCGAGGCAGAAGCACCGAGATGCAGTTTCACAGCACGCTAAGGGCATCGACCCCTTGGCTGCCACACAAGAACAGAAGCGGGAGCGACGCGAGGCGATAACCGTGGCCGACCTCATCGACGAATACGTTAAGAACTGGGCCAAGGTGTACAAGGTCGAGCGATCCGCCACCGAGGATGAGCGAGCCCTGTCGAAGGATGTTCTCCCTTACTGGGGCAAGAGGAAAGCTAAAGACATCAAACGGACCGACGCCATCGCCCTGCTTGAGCGCATAGTCCGGCGAGGCTCTCCTGGCCAAGCGCGGAACATTCTGAAGGTGGGCCGCAAAATGTATGAGTTCGCCATCGAGAGGAAGTACGTGGAAGCTAACCCGTTTTCAAGAATAAGCAAGGCGGTGCCGGCAACTATGCCGCGCACAAGGTCAAGAGTGCTAACCGAAAGCGAAATTAAATACATCTGGAGCGCCATCGATAAAAGTGCGGGCTCGGACGAGACGAAGCGCGCTTTGAAATTGATCTTGGTGACCGCGCAGCGGCCCGGAGAAGTCATCGGTATGCATCGCAGAGAGATCGATGGCGAGTGGTGGACAATCCCACCTGAGAGAATAAAAACAGAAAAGGACCGCACTCGGTCCAATTCGGTAGGCCCACAACCTCATAGGGTCTACCTCTCTCCACTGGCGCTTGAGCTCATCGGCGATAAAGATGGCTACATTTTCGAGAGCCCCCGTGGTGGCGCGATGGACTCCAAAGCTCTATCCCACGTGGTTCATGCAGCTCCACTGGTGCCTGAGCTCGTCAGAGACACAGAGGGCCATGTTTTCGCAGGCCCCTGTGGCCCTGTAGCTGCCAAAGCTCTGATGCAGCTACTTGAGAAAGAAATCGCGTACCCCGACAAGGAGAAATACTACGGTCTGACTCGATGGACCCCTCACGACCTACGGAGGACAGCACGTACTAGAATGTCCGCCATCAACATTCCCACCAGGCACGCGGAAAGAGTGCTGAACCACACCCTCCCAGGCATCCAGAAAACATATGATTTGTATCGTTACGATCCTCAAAAAAAAGCCGCCCTGACCAAATGGGCCGCATATCTCGAAGAGCTACTACGGTAGTAATTTACGATCTGAGCAAGGGCGGCTCATAGAGCCGCCCGCACCTCGCCCACCTCGCCTACCGTTGCAGTTGAACAGAGCGGCCGGGTCCTCCGCCACTCCTCTACCTCCTCAGAATCCCAGGCCACCGCACGGAGACCGATTCTTCTTCGGCGAGGGAAAAGCCCGGCCCGCTCCCACCGCCACAATGTCGCCTCCGAACACCCTGCAACCGACAGTACCTCCGCCAACCGTATCATTCTACCCATGCGACACCTCCTGAAATGTTATGGAGGAAATATCAGAAGGGTGTTAAGGGGGGAGGTAGGATTGTCATGAAAAAAAGGGAGATCGCTCCCCCCGGATACCAACCACGATCGTCAACCGCTATTTCTCGACGTTTATCCAGAATCCCTCCTGAAACCGCATGCCTAGCCCACTCCAAAGAGTCTTGAGGGAGTTCAGCGAAACGGTTACCACGAAACCATCCTGGTACCGGCAGTGGTAACGGTAGCCTCCCCGCCGGCGACACCGTGGATCATCTCGGCGATTTCCTCAATTGGAGCCGTGAGCGAGTTCCAGATCCCACGATTGCTCCGGTAATTGTCCCGCCAAAGCGACGAAAGGATTCCGGTGAAAACATCACGAGCGGCGCCGTTCCAGAACGGGTCTGTGTTGCCCGCTGCCGCCGGGATCAGTGACGCGGCGAGCGCCTGGATATCTATAGTCGTTTCTAAGTCGTTGAAAATCGTCCAACCGACGCACCTTTTGTCCAATGGCTGCCTGACGAAGGGGGTGTTATCCAAAGGTATGTCGATGTTCGACCATGGCTTATCACTGTGCTGTTAAGACAGGGTGAACGTCCCGGGTGAGCGGGGGCCTCGAAAGGAGGCGAGTCAAGAGGGGTTAGCGGTGGCGGTTTTCGTAGATCCCTGTGAGCAGTTCACCTGCCCAGTCGGCAATGGCGATGCGGTCCCGGTTAGCTTCGGGCTTCGGGAAGATCCCTCCCTCGATGCCGGCTTCTTTCAGTTCTTCGCCGTATTCTTTGACGATGTAGCGGTTGAATACGTGAAGGCTGGAAATGAGGCTTTCGTGGGCGAGCCTGCGAGAGCGGTCGAGGGTTTCGGTAAGCTCTCTCAGTTCTTCACCGTCGAGGCGAAACCTGGCGGATGCCATGCGGTGTTCCATCTCGACAACTTTGCTGAAGTACCGGGTTCCTGCGTCAATAAGCCCTTCGAGGAGCTTTGCAGCAACCTCGTCGTGGCCGGTGATCTCGATTACCTTTTTGTATCTTCCCATGGTGGTCTCCGTCGCTTTGTGATACTCGGCGACGTATGATACCACGGATGCAGTGGGTTGTTGCATGGTTTCCTCCTTGTGAAAGGGACACTCCCCCCCTCGCGGGAGTGTCGTTGACAGTTCTCCCGGCGGTGGGCGGGTGCCTCGAAAGGAGGCTATTTCTTCTTCCATGCGGTGATGATCTTGGGTGCCCCCTGGGCCATTCTGGCGACGATGGTGCAGCCGCCGAAGGTGAACCTCAGGGGTCATCGTTCAGGATGGGCGTGACAAGTTTCACGCCCAGAAGGGCTTCTAACGGCACATCCCTTTCCAGGAAGCGGTTTGCTCCGTGGAGGGACAGGGTCATGCTGCCGGCCATGACGCACCTCCTTGCTCATGGGGGATGGACCGGTGGGGGCATTGATGATGGTGCCGGCAAGGCTTCCGAAGATAACCACGCATGCCACGACCACCAAAAGGCCCGCAAGGACAACGCCCATGATGTCGGAGATGGTTGGTGCCGGCAGTGACCGTGTGCTGCTATTTCTCTCGGTGATTTGTTTTTGGATCAGGGCCTCGGTGGAGGCCCGAAAGGGGTATTGGCTGGACATGATATGCCTCCTCAGTGGGAAGACACTCCTCCCGTGCGGGAGTGTCGTGGACAATCTCCCGGCAGCGGGCGGGTGCCTCCGATGAGGAGGCGGACAGCGCTAGTTGGAGCTGGATATGTTGGCGAAGGCTTGTGTTTCGTTCCACCACCCCGAGCCTTGTTGCTCTTGTTGAGCGTTGATCAACTCTTTTGTGCTGGCGACGTCAGCGACTGCGTCGGAAAAGGTGATGGCGGCATTGGTCATGATCGCAATGGCCCCGGAATACTTCGAGGGGTATGCCAGTTCGGGCAAATCGACGGCCGAGCTTCAATGAGGCCGGGGCATCATGGCCCCGGAATACGGGGGAGGGGCTCGCTTGCTGGATGGGCGCATCTCGTCGCTTCAATGAGGCCGGGGCATCATGGCCCCGGAATACAACGGGCAGAGGCGGAATATTTCTTCGTTGAGCAAGCTTCAATGAGGCCGGGGCATCATGGCCCCGGAATACACCCTTGGAAAACAACTACCTGCCCGAGACGTTACCCGCTTCAATGAGGCCGGGGCATCATGGCCCCGGAATACTCACCCACGCCGAATTCGACAGCATGCACAGCGATGCTTCAATGAGGCCGGGGCATCATGGCCCCGGAATACAGGAAAAACGGCACGCCGCCGTGGTGCAGATGTACGAGCTTCAATGAGGCCGGGGCATCATGGCCCCGGAATACCCGGTCGCTCTGGTGCAAGTCACCTACAACTATGCCGCTTCAATGAGGCCGGGGCATCATGGCCCCGGAATACAGCGAGGATCGCGTCACGCTCACCAGCGGACACATGCTTCAATGAGGCCGGGGCATCATGGCCCCGGAATACGAGATGTCCGTGATATTCCTTGTCGCGGTAGAGGTAGCTTCAATGAGGCCGGGGCATCATGGCCCCGGAATACTTCTTCCTGGGTCAGTGTCTCGGGCCGGTCTGCCGTGCTTCAATGAGGCCGGGGCATCATGGCCCCGGAATACTTTTATATAAGGAGAAGGAGAAGGAGAAGGGGTTGCAGCTTCAATGAGGCCGGGGCATCATGGCCCCGGAATACATCCGAAGCCTATGAGAAGTACCGCAAAGTCATGAAGCTTCAATGAGGCCGGGGCATCATGGCCCCGGAATACGGTCGACTTCGTGCACAAGGGCGCGACGGTATACGTGGCTTCAATGAGGCCGGGGCATCATGGCCCCGGAATACCGACTGGGGAGGTGCCCACGACTTCCAGCATCACCACGCTTCAATGAGGCCGGGGCATCATGGCCCCGGAATACCGCCGCTGGAGGATTACCTGTGCGCCCTGAGAGAGGCTTCAATGAGGCCGGGGCATCATGGCCCCGGAATACGACCACCGTCGGCGAAAACACGGCGGCTATCGAGACGCTTCAATGAGGCCGGGGCATCATGGCCCCGGAATACCAATACACCTGGATTACGCAAGCGCCGGTTACAATAGGCTTCAATGAGGCCGGGGCATCATGGCCCCGGAATACCGGCCACCATGCCGGCGGCGCGCCAGGTGTCGACGTCGCTTCAATGAGGCCGGGGCATCATGGCCCCGGAATACGGCGATGCGTTTGTAGCCTTTGCCATTAATATCCAAGCTTCAATGAGGCCGGGGCATCATGGCCCCGGAATACGGACTGGGCCGTCAACAATATGAACTGGTCAGACGGCTTCAATGAGGCCGGGGCATCATGGCCCCGGAATACCCGAACAGGAACGAAACGCCGAGCGCGCCCGCAAGGAGCTTCAATGAGGCCGGGGCATCATGGCCCCGGAATACAGGGTGGAAGAACAGTTGGTGGACTGGATCAAGCGTGCTTCAATGAGGCCGGGGCATCATGGCCCCGGAATACTTGTGATGTTGGGAGCTGAAACACTCACTGAGATTCAGCTTCAATGAGGCCGGGGCATCATGGCCCCGGAATACGTATTGTCCACCAGACAGGAAGGGGGAGCTTGACAAGCTTCAATGAGGCCGGGGCATCATGGCCCCGGAATACCGAAACTCCCCTTGTTGATCCGGCAGCCGTTATACAAGCTTCAATGAGGCCGGGGCATCATGGCCCCGGAATACACTCTCCGGAGAGCGGATCACCCTCTCAATGATCAAGCTTCAATGAGGCCGGGGCATCATGGCCCCGGAATACGCCCAGTGCCGGCAGGAGGGTGGCCTGGAGCGGTTGCTTCAATGAGGCCGGGGCATCATGGCCCCGGAATACGGGGCAAGCCCCCCGCTGGCCCCCCAAAAAGTTTAGCTTCAATGAGGCCGGGGCATCATGGCCCCGGAATACGTGACATGTTCGACCCTTTGTCCCTCCCTGAGCACGCGCTTCAATGAGGCCGGGGCATCATGGCCCCGGAATACAATCCAGAACTTATAAACAGCCTTCAGTCTATTTGGGCTTCAATGAGGCCGGGGCATCATGGCCCCGGAATACAGAATCATCAGATGATGTTAATAAGGCCGTTACCGGGCTTCAATGAGGCCGGGGCATCATGGCCCCGGAATACTTCATGGGGTACTGCCTGACGCGGGAAACGCGCTACGAGCTTCAATGAGGCCGGGGCATCATGGCCCCGGAATACCGAATTTACCCTCAAAATCACCAGCGGGCTTGAAGACGCTTCAATGAGGCCGGGGCATCATGGCCCCGGAATACGCGGCGTACAACCTGGTCCTCAAGCGTCCGACCATCGCGCTTCAATGAGGCCGGGGCATCATGGCCCCGGAATACCAAACCGGACAACGTTACGGACGGCACAGCCCTTGCGCTTCAATGAGGCCGGGGCATCATGGCCCCGGAATACGGCGACCTGTACCTTCAGGTGGGCGATGACATCAAGCTTCAATGAGGCCGGGGCATCATGGCCCCGGAATACGATTAACTTGCAATGTCCGTACATTTGGCATAAAAGCTTCAATGAGGCCGGGGCATCATGGCCCCGGAATACAGCCCATTCACAGAAAAGAGAATCCCCGGCAAAGTTGCTTCAATGAGGCCGGGGCATCATGGCCCCGGAATACGGCTCTTTTCCCGCCCTTGATTCCATGGGGTCTCATACCATGGAATTCGAGCAGTATAACAGACCTTCCACGTTACACATCCGATTTATCATTGAACTCACATACCAAACTACGTATCTATTCAATTTCCAGAGAGCATTTGAAATTCGAGCACTGGCGTACTTTGCAGCATCATTGGACCACTCGACCAAGGACGGCATCCGCATCAGACTATCACCGCTTGGCGCAAGATCGGGTCAAATGTCTTTCCTATGCTGCTCACTTTTGGTTTAACGTTCTCGGCCGGACCAAGATCGAGGATAAGCACGTGGTCTTCCGCGTGGTTGACAATTTCGTTGATTGCCGCCTCCATTTTGATGATTCGAATCCTGTCAAGGCGGCACTGAAACACCGACAGTTGCAGCCAGCAGCCGAAGCCGTGCATGGTCTTGAATAGCCGCCGCCACCGGCGCTGGTTGCGAATATCATAGCTCACAATGTAGAGATGCTCCATCCCCTCACCTCGTGACAAAGTTCGGATAGGCGGGGATCTCCCCCGAAAGGTAACGGGTCAGAAGCCGCGCCTGCACCTCCAGCAGCCGCCGGTAACTGATTGTGTACTTGAAGATGGGGTGTGTCACCTCCTGCTCCATACGGCGCTCGAACCCAGCGATGAAACGCTTGCGTGCGCTGTCGGTCAGGTTGCAGCCGCCGGCGGAACGGACGAAGTCGCCGGTGCGGATCTCGCCGTTATTGATTGCCATAAGCACCGTTGAATCCGCGATCAGCGGCCGAAACGGCTCCATCATGTCAAGAGCCAGGGCCGGACGGCCGAAGCGGGGCTGATGGTAGAAGCCCCGGTAGGGATCGAGTCCCACGGCGGCGAGCGCCACGGTCCACTCCCGGGTGAGCATGGCATAGGCGAAGGAGAGCAGGGCATTGACCGGATCCTTGGGCGGACGGCGGTTGCGGGTGGTGAAGTCAAAACCCATCCCTTCGCCATCACCACCGCGGAGCATCCGGCTGAAATGCTGAAAGTAGCGGCCGGCGGAAGCCCCCTCGATGCCGAGCAGCACCTCCAGCGAAGGGGCTCGCATTGCGTGGCGCATGTCATCCTGCAGCGACATGAGCAGACCGGGGGGCGCCTTTGCTTCGTCACCTTCCCCCCGCCAGTTGCGCCGCAGCAGCGTCCGACAGTTGGCGATCTTGGCTACGATCCAGCGCCGGGCGAGGTTCAGGCAGGTCTCCGGATCAAAGCTCCGCTGGTACTGGTAGGTGCGGGTTTCCACATTGCGGTGCCCCGTGCTGACGGTATGCCCCATGAACCAGCCCCCGTAGGAGAGCCAAGTGACGGGAATCTCCCGGCGCAGACATTCGTGGAGGGCCGCCGTCGTGAGGGTCGCGTTGCCGAAGAGCGCCACCTGCGACGTCTCCCCCAACCGGGCCTCGGCCACCCGTACCCGCTCCTCTTCGATGACCAGGCAATCGCCGTCCTTGCGCACATAGGCCTTAGGCGACTGGACATAAAGAGGAAGCCCCCGCCCGTCGGCCGGGATGATCGGGCGGGGCTCCACCGACAAATGGGAGAGAAAGCGCACTTCATCCGGCAGACAGATCCCCACCAGCGAGCAGCGAGGGCATTTGGGACTGTCCTCCAGCGGCGGGGGCATCGTGCCCGACAACGCCGTGCGTCCCATCTCATCAATGGCGGCCAGGGTTCTTCCGATCAGTTCATCATCAAATGCAACCGGCACCCGTTCGCGGGAGGCAACGAAGTAGAGAGCGCCGCCATCGCTGGCAAATCCGTGCTCCCGCAGAAGAAGCCCCTGGGCACAGAGCTGAACCCGCTCCGGCTCGTATGCTCCGCCGGCCACATGGGGGCGTTTGCCCCGCTTGTAATCGACAGGAGAAACGTATGCTCCCTCCCCTTCCACCAGATCGATCTTGGCGGTAATTCCCAGCCGTTCCGAGCTGAGACTCACCGAGCGGGCATGTATCCTGGAATCCTCCTGGGTCTCGGAGGGCAGCACTCCGCCGCCAGCATCGACCCTGCGGTGGCGGATAACGCCATCAACCGTGAACTCATTGTGGGAGAACTCACCCTGCACCCACATGAGATAGGCCAGTCGCGGGCAGTAGACGTGTTCGTTGAGCATGCGAACCGGGATGAGAGGAATACTCCCGTCTGTCTCAGCCATTGTCCCCTCCTTAAGACCGCCACGGCTACCGGCAGTACGGATGATTGGAAAAATCAACCATATTTGCTAAGATGCACTCACTCTCCGGACAATTTTCCATAAGAGGTTACGCCATGGGTAGACTAGCAAAGGAAAACATACTGGACCTCAGCATATCCGAACGCATCCAACTGGTTGAGGATATCTGGGACAGCATCGCCAGCGTTCCCGAGTCAGTCCAGTTGACCGACGAACAGAAGATTGAGCTGGACAGGCGCCTGGATGCCTACCATGCCGACCCCGGCAAAGGATCGCCCTGGGACATCGTCAGAGAACGGATCAGGAACCGGCGTGATGTTTGAATTGATCGTCCGCCCCGAGGCAGAATCCGAACTAGCAGACGCCTTTGACTGGTATGAGGACCGCGTTTCGGGACTCGGCTCGGATTTTCTGCTGAACGTAGATGCCGCGTTCCATTCCATCCTCCGCAATCCCCGCCAGTTTCCGGTTGTTCACAATAACCTCCGCAGGACCCTCATCAGGCGCTTCCCCTACCAAATTTTCTTTTTGCTCGAAGAGACGCGGGTTGTCGTTCTTGCCGTGTTTCATGCCAAGCGTAATCCGAGGCGGTGGATGAAGCGCGGCGGGTGAAGTGATTAGAAATCCTCCTTCCTACTTTGTAATTTTTCTACATGACATCGTCAGTCAACGGGGGCGAAAAGACCGAGGCCGTAGAATCGCCCACCTCCAATGCAGATTGGGCCATCAATCCGCACCGGCATCTGACAATCATTGCGCCACTGGATTTTGACATGGTAACGCGGGAATTTCTTGAGGTGGTCCGGCACGCCATAACGATCCGCCAGATCGGCGCCACGCCAGTAGCCAACCTTGCGCCATTCGATCAGTGCATTCTTCGCCAGTATTTCGGGAAACTGCGCCTGCACAATGGCTTTCCGGAGCAAACCGTCGATCCGTTCATGGAGATGCCACAGTAGCCGCTTTTGCTCATCCGAGTTAGTGACGTGCTGGAGCCGGCGTCTGTAGTGCGCCGGGTCGTCATACCCCGGAAGAACGACGGGGGTAACGGTCGCCCAGGAAGAGGACGGTCGGAGGTACGAGCGAATCACCTTGTCGGATCCGGGGAGCAGGGAAAGCAACGCCACGTGCTCTTTATCATCGCTCTCGTCTTTCTTGATCTTCTCTAGCATCTGTCCCGAAAGTGCGCGACGCGCCCAGTCGATTTCATCTCCACACGCCCCATCAAAAGCGGTGATAATCACCCTGCGTACGCTGCCAATCACTGGTGCCTTGCCGGCACCTCGGGCCTCCAGACTCGGCACGGGGAGATATGCAAAACGTTGTGGTCCTGTCGGGAGATGTTTTTCATCGCCGATTGATTCGCCGTGCCCAAGGATGCAGCCGTTTATCCTTGATTCTTTCCAACCCGCGCCTTGCGCCGCCCGTCGTGCGGCATGGCGCGTCATCCCGGCCACGGTGAGCGCCCATCTAGCCGTGTCGAAGGCCCGGAATCCGCTGGCATCTGTCTTCAGCAGGGAAAATGCGGCAATTGCCCTCGGGGGTGGATCAATGGCCCGCCGATAATTGATCTTGTCGTAGACAGCCAACGGCGGAGGCGGAGTGAAGATGCCGTGCGCCAGCCGCGAAAGAAATCCTTCATGCCGCGCCTGCAAATCGGCCAGAGTCCCGTTGACCGGTACCCGTAGGCCGTCCACACCGGTCTCAGCGTGTGGCAACCAACGCTCACCGGGAAGAGACTCCATCTGCTCCTCGGTAAGCATCGCGCCATTTCCCACCACCATATCGATCCCCCAGCCCAACACGTTGATGTTTTGAGCCATCTCCACTATTGCATGGACGTAATCGGCTATCTCTGGGGCAACCGGTTCGCTTACTCGCCATAGGTAATGCACCGAACTGCTGTCTATCAAATGAATGGGACGGATGCTCTTCATCGTGCGGTGCGTCGCAGGGTTGGCGTCACCCGAGTTGGTTTCATTACCTCGACCCCATGCTCTCGCAACGATGTCCATGGCGTTGTTCGGCACTGAAAGTCGATATGGCGAAGCCGAAAGGATGCCTGACGGTGCGACAATCGCAGGAGCAGGCTGCGCCTGAAGCCACTGCAACGCAGAACTGCCATCTGACGACAATGCCCCGCCGTTCATCCGTGCTGATGCTGCCACCAATGCTTGAAAAACCCTTAACGGAGAAGGAGGCCATTCCGGCTCGTCACCGTCCCGCCTGCCGTGGAAACGGCCGTCGAGAAAGGCGATTGTCAATACAAAGTACATACTCATGGGATTCCCCCGCTCATTTTGCTTTTTTCTTAGAGCCTCCGGCATCGCTCACATCTTTTTTCGCCAGTACCTTGTCAAACGGTACTTCTCGATCCGGGGCTTTTTTTTCGTCAAGGTTACGCTCGGGGTCAATGCCAAACTCCTTTGCAACTGCCTTTGCATAGACAATCGCTTCGGTGTGCGTAATACCGACGTCATTGCGCGTCCCATCATTAAAAACCTCTTTAAACTCAAGGGGGTTTTCAGGGTCGAGCACAAGATTGCAGCCCTGACGCAGATAGCCAGTTACAGGCACAGTAAATGCTGTTAAGGCAAGACTGAGTATATAGCGGCGAAGGGCCTTGGACTTTGCTTCGTCTTGGCCTGCCGAAAGCAAGCGGAGCGCGGCAAGGTGGAGTGTGGCGTCACGGCGAATCCCCCCGGTGGCGATTACGCCGCCGAGAGCACCTGTCGCCGGGACATGCACAAACCCGCGTTGGGCAAACGGGTGCTTGCTCTTGACTTTGCCTTCAGCATCTCGCAAGTCACCGGGCTCTTCCAAAAGCCCTTCGGCGTTGTAGTCAACAGCCGGCACATACTGGGCAGAGCGGGTGAGAGGGCGAACATTGTAGGCCCTTATGGTCGAGGCAACGAGTCTGGGCAATTTGGCTTGGGTATCTCGTGAATCCCACACGCCAAACACAAGCGAGGTGGGTGCTATACGGGCTAGTGGCTCTGCATTGCCATTCAGAACGTTGTTGAACGCAGCCCTAAGGGTTTGCTGCAACTCAGAACAGCGAATAATCGCGTCCCCGGCTCGATGCCCTGCTTCGAGAAGATTTACTTTTTTGTTTCCCGCCTGGACCACTATTTGGGGGACAAGGCCAGCGTAATCCTTAGTCATGAAGATCGGCTCGATCCTGTTTGCCTGGGACCCGACACTGTCGATCAGGCAGACATTGCCGCCATCGTCGAATTTGTCGATGTTGTAGCCGGTATCGGCAAAGGTCGCTGGAAACAGCACACCGTCACGTCCCTCGACGGGCATCAGTTGTTCGCGAATAACCAGTGCCGCAGGTCCGGAGTTTTCCAACCAATGGTCATACTTCTGCACGAGATCGTTCATTGTCAGCTCCTTTGAATTGGGGTTGCGGGAAGAAAACTTTTCAGGTACTTAGTGCGATAAAGCAGTCGAAATTCAAATGCCTTTAGGCGAACTGGCCCAAACAGGCCACAGGCCGCTGGTGCAGCGACCTCTGAGACAAGAGGACCGAACCAAAGAAAATACTGAAACCGGTTCTCGGCATTAATCTTCATGGGGCGGAACCGCTGCAATCCGACGAATGCAAGGAACTCCAGGAGTGGCCGTGCCTGAACTTTGATTGTCTTCAAGGGGTCAAAGCTGAATCCAACGTCGAGATCGGACCCTACTCCACCAAGTTCAGAATCGAAGTTGAACGGCAGAGAATCATTCAGCATGCGTCTTCGCAACCAGTCATCCGGAGACGTATGACTCCAATCCCCAGAATCCAAAGCTGCTTTCATTCCCCGCCCGATTTCAAATACAGATTGCTGCCCGGCCCATGTCTTGAACATTGTTCCACCACAATATTCGTCGAGAAACCAGTCAACACGAATATTGAATGGTGAATGAAGTACAAGAGGAGCTTCCCGCCAAAGCTTGTCCAGAACTTTCTTCTCGGCTTCAAGCGAAGGGTCGGATTCGATTATCTTCTTCGGCACAGCCATGAGCTGATCGCGGCGTTTTAGCTCCGAATCTGACATGGTGTTGGTAAGGCGACACCGGGTAATCTCGGCAAGAAGTGTTGCAGGGGCACATTTCTGAGCTTTTTCTTGATATGGCCTTAAAGAGAACAGGAAACCATCCTTATCGAACCATCCTTCCGCTCCATCCCAAAGCCGGTCGGCCAATTCAAGCAGGCCGCAGCAAGCAAAGAACTGGCCGGGGTTGGTGGGATCGACGCGAATGCTGATTGCGGACTTTGAATTCGAACTCATTGGGCACCTCCCAGGGACAACGCAGCATTGCCATAAGCGGGGTCTTCACCAGCGACATATTGTGACGCCATGGCATCGGCAGCACGTACCAAGGATTCAAGATAGGCAAGCCCCCACCGGCCGTATTTCCGCTGCAACCGGCCATAACGGCGGGGGACCTCACTGACGATAGCCGCTACGGCCTCTTCTGACCGGTCATAATCAAACGTTTCCTTTTCCGGGAAGTGGGGCCGAGCCCGGCCATGATGGGCTGCGACCAGATGCAGAACGAGATCTTGTAACTCCTCAGACAATTCAAGAAACTCCGGGTAGTTGGATATGTCGATAAGTGATCCGAGCTCATGCCGATAGTCGCTGAGATCGATAGGCCGCATTCCGGACCCGGACTTCGCCAGGACAAGCCCAGGGTAGTCACGATTACCGATGGAGCGCTGCCAGATCAGGCGATCTTTGCCGAGGTCATGCCAGCGCGCTGCCAAGACTACCGCCTTTGCTTCCAGCGCGCCCAAGCCGAGCCTGTCGACGAGCTTCTTGGCGAAGTCTTCGGCAGACCGAAGGTGGGATGTCAGTTCCTGATTTACTCGTGCCGTCCTTGAGCCATCATCGTCAGCGGAGCGGGGCCGTACATACCAATGCCAGCACCGCCGTATAGTTGATTCTGCGCTTTCTTCCTCCTGTTCTTCGGCATCGGGGCGCACGTCGATAGTTCGCACAAGCCGCATTCCTGATAAAGGGCCCTCGTTGTCCCAAAGGCGGCAACGACGCGGCCTGTCGTTCTCGCCCAACCATTGATCTGCTATGTCATAAACCACCTTGGGGTCATAAGCGGCATCACCGTTGAGCATGCCTCCGTCGAGGCCACCAACCGCTGGCGGCAGCAACACAGTACAGTCGGCCAGTCTCAGCTTGTCCCTATCGACTAATTTCTCCAAGGGAAGCACGTCAACCTTGCCGTCAGCGTTGAGAAGCCATACAGGCTTTGCCGGACATCGGCTGGCGATTTTCTCAAGCTCGGAAAACACCCGTGTGGTCTGGTCGCGCAACAATTCGTGAGGCTTGAGGGGATAGTCTTCAAGCAGGTCTTCGGGCGGACAGATCTCCAACATGCCGCTGACCAGATAGACCTCATCCCGCCATGCAACATGGGTTGCAGGCGGCTCCCATTCGGTAACGCCATGCAGCCAATCGGCAACTGGCGGTCGGCCGGGCAGTTTCTGGCGAACCGAGGTCAGCGCCCAGACATCGAAAAGAATGTCACTTATCGGAAGAATGACGGGAGGTGGCGTGAAAGCAGCTTGCCGGTCGGCAAGGGGTATTTCGCTTAGTGCCGCAGGGCTCGCATCGCGACGCCGGTCTTCACGCAAGGGCAGTTGCTTCAACACGGACAGCGTTTGTGCGCAAGCCCGATCAAAAGGTGACAACGGTTTCTCTTTCTTCTTGGGCGCCGCGTCGGCAGTTAGATCGTCCTGGCTGGCGGCCCCCGCTGACGGATCATCGTCCAATGCGGCGGGCGCAGATTCGTCGAAACCAGAGCCCTTTCCGAATGGGCGATGAACGACGTCGATATGTGCATTGCCATCACCAAATCGATTCACCCGTCCAAAGCGTTGCATCATGCTTTCGAAGGGGGTCAGGTCGCAGACAAGATGATCCGCTGATATGTTGACCCCGACTTCTCCGGCGGAGGTACACACGAGATAGACGGTGCCCTGCTGTGGTATCGCTTCGGAGTGAGGCATGAAGCGGGCAAAGACGGCATTTTCCCTGGCCAACGTGTCGCGCTCGAAGCCGCGCAGGGTGCCGGTCAGGGTCTCTACACCATCCGGCACCACCTTGCGCAGAAATGCCGCTACCTTCATCACCTCTTTGACCCCGCGAAGAAAGACGAGAATTGCCTGCCCACTGTCTTTGTACCCTTTGGTCAGTTGTTCAACCTTCTCAGTAACCCTCTTTTCATCGTCAACCGGATGAAAAGAAATCCCTTTTTTCGCTTCGAGTCGTTTCCGGGCCACATCATGTTTCCGGTCTTCCCCTGTAAAGAGAGTATTCGCGTCAGTAATGTCAGAACGAGAAGTTGCCGTTAGTTCCATGACTCGTAACTGCCAGAAGTCGCGGCGGCGCTGCTGTTCCGATGCAATGGCCGATACCAGCTCCTGAAATGCGGGCTCCAGGTGGGCCTCGTCATGAACCAGTAAGGTGTCCTGTCCGAGAAATCCAGCATGCAACGGACGGGACTTGAACCCACACCCGTAACCGGAAAAGAGCAATCGACTGCCAATCATATCCACCGTGCCGACGATCACGGCAGACCGGGCCGGGTCGTCCCGCCACTCCGCGTTGTCAGCGAACTGTCCTCGTAGCGTGCTGATCGCCAAAGGTGCTGCATCAGCCCGGGTCGCGAGCGAACTCAGCACATCAGCAACAGCACAGAGTTCTGGCTTGGTAATGAGTGCTTCAAGCATTTTTCTGGCTTCATCCGTAGCCTGGTCCACCACGGTTCTCCGGTTCACCACATAGACGAGGCGCCGCGGAAATTCAGTAACTGTGCCGTTACGGGTATGGTGGGCCACTGCCAGAAGCCAGATTGCGATGATTGAAGTTTTCCCGAGGCCAGTCGGGACAGGGCAAGTTTCTGGAAACCGTTTGTCTACAAACATGGTGAATAGCTTCCGCTGCCATGGGAAAGGACTATTACCTGTTAGGAGTTTGTAGTTTGATTCAAAATCTTCAGATGTCGACATAGTTATCCCCCGTTCAACCATTTTCCTCACACCTCCTGCCAAACCCTCACCAGCACTCTCTCCCAAGGAGGAGCCAATGCATCTATTTCCACAATCTCAGCCCTCGTTGTAACGCCTTGGTCGAGAATCGCCGCCGGAATGCCGTTGATCCTGCGGGGGAGATACCCAAGCTTGTTTCCGGCTTGAGTTTCCATGGCAATGGCGAAGGGGTCATAGGGGTTGTCCGGCTCACGCCGCAGGCAAAGCTCGCCTCCTCTTTTAAGCATTGAGAACACTCCGGCGCTCATCCCCTCGTGATATTGGAAACCGGCGATATGGACCTCCAGGAGATCAATGCGCCTTCCCGCAGATGCGGGTTTCAGCGGCGCAGCCGGAATCAAGGCCGCTAATCCTAATACCTTGAAAAAGTCCCTCCTCCCGATCATGGCACCCCTCCGAACCGTGATGTATGCCGGGTACCATCCTATCAGCCCACATCCCCCATCCCGTGTACCAGGTCTAATATTTTTTTTGCATCTTCCCGATTTCCTCTCGGATTCGATCGCGAAGCCAAATTGGTTCCATGACCTCTGCATGGGAGCCATGCTTGAGGACCTCCATAAGGATCTCCGCCTCGTGCGAGACGGGAATCGTCAGCTCGACTTCTCCCGTATCGAGATCTCTTGTGGATTGATCCTGATGCCAGAGCTCTTCCCTGACCCAGCGGGCTCTATCGGCGGAAAATCTGATGGTGACATCGAACCGCTCGCGGTTCTGGAAGATACCGAACGTCTCATCGAGACAGGGACGCCAAGTGGTTTCATCGCGCGGCGAGAAAATTTCCTCCTCAAGATGGGCCAGGGACACCCGGGCCAGATGAAAATCGCGCCAGTCATTACGAAGGCGGCACCAGGCAATCAGATGCCATGCTCCCATATAGTTGATCATGTGGTGAGGCTCGACGGTGCGCGCGGTGCAGGCACCGGCAAGGGGAGAATAGTAGCAGAAGGTGAGAAGACGGCAGGAGAGCAAGGCACTGACGGCCTGCTCGAATATGACGGGATCACTTGCAGCCATGCCGTTCCAACGGAAGGAAAAGGCGCGCTCGGGGTTTATCTTTCCTTTGAGACCATTTGAAAGTAGTGCACCGAGACGATTGGATACTTTCTCGAGTTCGTCACCAAGAGGACCGGCTGCCGCATCTGTGAGAAGCTTGCGCGATGCCAGCAGCGCCACAAGTTCGCTTTCGGAGAGATGGGTGACGGGGAGTTGGTAGTTGGGGTCGTAATATCGATATCCCCGACGGGATGCGTCATAGTCTAGGGGAGCGCCAAGACGGTCCCGAAAATATTCGATGGACCGCTGGGCAGTCTTTATGTCGAATTCAAATTTCCTGGCAAGCGCCGAGGCATTGGGATAGCATCCGTTGCGAATTTGGCTGTCAAACCAGATGAACCGCTCGAAATATAGACGGTCTCCCACATGTCCCCCCTGAAATCGGCATAAGGTGATGAAAAAATACTCCCATCGTAAAGCAACATTAAGACTAACTTCCTTGAGACAAAAAGTTATCGGGTTTGAATAGAAGTGTAGCCAACGATCTTCTACTCGCCCAGAGCTGCTGGGGTTGAGGTGGTGCCGGTTTGTGAGACAGCCTGAAGGGGTGTTTAAGCAACGGCCCATGGTTGTTGGGTTTACAGGCTTCAGGCAGCCTTTTTCTCGGGCAGTCCAGCAAAGTAAACCTGGTCCGGGGTCCGCTTCTTGAGGGATTGGTGAGGGCGGACACCGTTATACCACGAGAACCAGGATGAAAGCTCCCGGGAAAGTTCAATCCCGGAGTCAAAGCTTTTGAGATAAAGCCTCTCGTACTTGAGAGTGCGCCACAGTCGCTCGACGAAGACGTTGTCGAGGCAGCGTCCTTTGCCGTCCATGCTGATCCGGATGCCGTTGGCGGTGAGCACGGAGGTAAAGGCTTCACTGGTGAACTGGCACCCCTGATCGGTGTTGAAGATCTCCGGGGTGCCGAAGTTGCTGAGAGCTTCATTCAGAGCCTCGACGCAGAACCTGCTGTCGAGGGTGTTAGACAGCCGCCAGGAAAGGACTTTCCGGGTTGTCCAGTCCATGATGGCCACCAGATACATGAACCCCTTGGCCATGGGGATATAGGTGACGTCGGCGGCCCAGACCTGGTTGGGCCGGTCGATGACGAGGCCCCGCAACAGATACGGATAGACCGGGTGCTGGGGGTGGCGCTTGCTGGTTCCCGGTTTCGGCGCGACCGATTCGATCCCCATCAGCCGCATCAGGCGACTGATCCGCTTTCGGCCGACAACCTCATCCGGAGTGGAAAGCAAGGTAGCCATCGTTCTGCTGCCCGCCCAGGGGTGTTCCAAATAGAGCTCGTCGATGCGACGCATCAGCACAAGGTCGCCCTCGCGCAGGCATGTTGCCGGTGGTCGGTAATAGGTGGGCCGGGGTGTCAACGGCAATCGAAAATTGACCCACTTTACCGGTTGATCGGAAATTGAAAAATGACCCACCTTCCTGGATTAGTCATCGATCTGAGGTGTCGGCAGTTGCTGGCCGAGAATACCTGCGCGTCGCTTCTCTTTCAGCCGGTAGCTGTCACCTCTGATCTGAATGACATGGGCGTGGTGCAGCAGTCGGTCGAGCATAGCTGATGTGAGTGCCGTATTGCCGCCGAAGGCTTGTTCCCATTCCCCGAAGCTCAGGTTCGAAGTGAGGATGACGGAACCTGTTTCGTACCTTTTGGCGATCACCTGAAAGAACAGATTCGCCTGCGTTTCGCTGAACGGGAGGTAGCCGATCTCATCGATGATGAGCAGTCTCGGCCCCAGGACACTGCGCCGCATTACTTCCTTGTACCGCCCCTGCCGCTGGGCGCTTTCAAGTTGCAGCATCAGGTCGGCGGCGGAGATGAAGCGTACCTTCACGCCGCACTGAGTAGCGCGGTAGCCGAGCGCGATGGCGAGGTGAGTCTTTCCGGTGCCGCTGGGACCCAGCAGGATTACATTCTCCCGGCGCTCGAGGAATGCCATCGCCGACAGGTCCAGAATTCGCTGTTTCGGGGCGCCGGTGGCGAACTCAAAGTCATAATCCTCGAGAGTCTTGATCGCGGGAAAACCGGCGAGCTTTGCCATTGTGTGGCGCGAGCGTCCCTGTCGGACGTCGTTCTCGGCCTTGAGTACCTGTTCAAGGTAGTCGATGTAGGAGGATTCCTGCTTTGCCGCGGCATCTGCAAGGTCGGTGTAGACATCGGCCACCGACAGAAACTTCAGATCATCGCAGAGCGTGACCATACGCTGGTGCTGGATGTCGCTCATAGCCGCCCCTCCTGAAGGATCTGATCGTAGAAGGAGGCGGGGCGCTGAAGGGGAATAACCGGCCACGGCATGGCAGCAATGACTTGCGGCTTGTCCGGCTCGACTGCAAGCCTTGGCGGCAGCGGCAGCATCGCTGACCGCTCGATCTCGAGCCGATCGCAGGGGCGTTCGCCGGTCTCCCCATGGATGCGGCAGTTGGCTACTTCGTTGAGCCACTTTCTGACCTCGATGTTCGCGGTTGCGACATCGAGAGTTAGTCCTGCCTGCTTCAGGCGCGAAACCAACGGGTAGTAGAAGCTGTACCGCAGGTAGCGGTTGAACCGCTCAACCTTTCCCTTGGTCTTGGCCCGGTACGGCTTGCACAACCGGGGGATGTACCCGAAATGCTTTGCCGTGTCCCACAGGCCGGTGTGGAAACGGTGGTTGCCCTCGCCGAAGGCGTTTCGCTCCAGCACGACGGTCTTCATGTTGTCATAGAGCACTTCGCGCGGGACCCCGCCGAAGAAGGAGAATGCCATCTCGTGGCATTCCCGAAGGACGTCGAACGCTTGGCTGGTGGTGAAGACAACGAACGAATCTCTACTGAAACCAAGCGTTCCAACGAATGCGTACAGCGGGTGCTTGCCCTTGCGCAGTTCGCACCAGTCGGCTTGCATCTGCTTGCCTGGCTCCGTTTCGAACCGGACAACGGGTTCCGGCGTGATGCGGGAATAAAGGGTCGCCAAAAACGTTCTGACAGTGCGTTCGCCGCCATCGTAGCCAAAGCTTTTGATCTCCCGAGCAAGCACCGGCGCGGGAATCCGATGCGGCAGAGCCGCCTTCACCCGTTCTTCGAGAAACGCTTTAAATGGGTCAAGCTTCCCCGGTCGCTTCGCTCGTTCTTTGTACCTGGGATCAGCGGTCGACCTGAGGAATTTCCTGACCGTGTTGCGGCAAAGTCCGGTGATACGCGAGATCTCCCGGATGCTCTTGCCCTGCTTCTTGAGAATTCTGACTTCCATACACTCTTCCTTTCCGATCATGCCGACCCTCCAGGTCGGCTAGGATAGAGGAAGAATGGGTCAATTTTCGATTTCCGAAGTGGGTCATTTTTACATTGCCGCTAACACCTATTTCTATCATCCTGACCATTTGGGTGGTGTGAGCGCGGTGACCAACGGTTCCGGGCAGGTGGTCAGCAGCACCAGCTATCTCCCCTTCGGCGAGGTCAGGCAAGGCGGCACAGAGAATTATTACACCGGCAAGGAAAACGACAAGGGGGCAGGGTTATACAACTTCGAGGCGCGCTACGTCAGCCCGGAACTGCGGCACTTCACCCAGGCGGATGTCGAGGAGCCCGATCTGGATGATCCGCAGGATCTGAACCTGTATGCGTACGCGGGGAACAATCCGCTCAGTTATGTTGACCTGGATGGCTACAAGAAGAAAAAGAAGGCAAAGCTGTCAAAGAGAGAAAAATGGATGATCGCCCATGGGGTTGATCCGGATCATGACAAGACACCGCTGAAGAAGGCGAAGAAGCTGTTTAAGGAGGGGAAGAAGTATCAAGTCGCAAAAAATATTTCTCGAACCAAAACACAAAGCAACCGAATGAAAGCCACAAACAATGCAGCACATGAAACTGAATCTTTAACAAACAATCAAGTCCCAAGTGACAATAATATTGATGTTAATCATCTACCAGACACTTCTGTGTTTATTGGTGAATATGATAACAGCCTAGATAAATGCGTTGAAGAATCTGATGATTTATTGTCAGCTGTAGAGAATCTGCCTGGTATAGGTGATTCAGTAACTGGATTAAAAATTATTGAATTCATTAAAAACGGTGATTACGCTAGCGCATCACAAGCATTAACTGAATATGCTGCTGATAAATTAACTCTTACCTATGAGGTAATATCAAAACTAAGGTTTATATATATCCAAATCAGATGTGGCTTGTTTGGACATAAAGCCGGATAAATTCATTTAAATGGAGAATGTTTAATGTTCTGTGAGGCGTATAAATATATTCGGGCCACTATAATCGGGCTGGTGTATTTAATGGCCATATTTTGCGTCTCTGTAATTTTTGACTCATCTGTGTGGGCAGGCAATATTTTCAGTTACTTTTACCAATCAAATTTATTTACTTGCACTTATTATTACGACTATAAAGTAGAACATCCATCCGGAGTACACGGTTTTGCCCCGCGGTTGTCCCTTTCCTACAACAGCTTCCTTGTTGGCAACACCAACAACCAGTTAGGCACTGGCTGGGAAATTCCTTCCAACCACATCCAGAAAAACAGCAACGACACATACTCCCTCATCCTGAACGGCGCCAGGCATGACTTGGTTGATGCCGGGAACGGCCGCTACCGCACCAGAATCGAATCGTACCTGAAGATCGAGAAGAAACCCTGCGCTGCAAACAGTTCCGGCGAAGCTTGGGAGGTGACTGCCAAGGACGGCACCAGATATTCCTTCGGCATCACGCAGGATGCGGACAACATTCTCTACCCCGGCATTCCGGAGACCCCCCAGGGGTGGCGCTGGAGCCTGGACAGGATCACCGACACGAACGGCAACGCCATCTATTATTCCTACGTGGAAGACCAGGGAGTCGTCTATCCCGGCAGGATCGAATACAACAACGACCGGCAGCGGGTCATTGAATTTACTTGGGAAGACCGGCCCGACCCGGTTTCGCTGGTGGATGAAGGCTCCGCAGTCACCATCGCTAAACGGTTGAGCAGGATCGACGTCTCGGTCAGCGGCAGCCTGGTGAAGAGTATCAGGCTGGCATATTCCCCCATAACCCCGGAAACGCCGCTATCGCTCCTTTCCAGCATCACCAAATACGGCTCTGATGGCGTCACCTCACTGCCGCCGACCCGGTTCACCTACACACAGGCCGATGCCCAGACCAGGTTGCTGGAGACGATCACCAGTGACCTGGGGGGTGTTACCACTATTGCCTATGCCCCTTCCTCCACCTGCCCGAACAGCAGCCTCCCCTCCAACTACTGGGTGGTGTCATCGGTGACTAGGGACAATGGCTTGCCGGCCGGCAACTCCCAGAGGACCATTGTGACCACCGGTTATGCCTGTGCGAACGGGCTGTTCGACGTTCCTTCCAACGAATTTCGCGGCTTCGGCATGGTGACGGAAACCCATCGGGATGGCACGAACATAATCTCGCAAGTCATCCATACCTTCAACCAGGACGATGCCCTGAAAGGGACCGAAGCCCAGACGCTGACGACGGATGCCGCCGGCAAACCGTACATCAAAACCGTGAACAGTTGGTCGGCGACCACAGCCGACGGTGTCCATAATGTGACCCTCGACCGGGTGGAGACCTTCACCTATGACGGTGTGGCGGCAAGCCCGAAGCAGGTGGTGAAAGACTACCAGTTCGACCAGTTCGGCAACGTGACCCTGGAGGCAGATTATGGCGATGCTGCTGTCAGTGGCGACGAGCTGTTCACCTTCCGGGAATACGCCCAGAACGAGAACCTCTGGCTGCTGAATAGGGTAAAACGCCTCTACAGCGCCGCAACGCCCGGCGGGGCGCACCTGCGGGAGAGCTGGTTCCAGTACGACGGAGGCGATCTGAATGCGGTGCCGGTGCAGGGGAACCTCACACGGGAGGAGCATTTCCTGGATAGCGGCGAGAACCCGGTAACCACCTACCGCTACGACAGCTATGGCAACCGCATTGAGACCATCGACCCCGAGGGGCGGGCGACGAAGGTGGAGTACGATGCGGACTACCATGCCTTCCCGGTGCGGGTGACCAATGCCAAGGGGCAGGTGACGGAGCGGCAGTTCGACCCAGCCATCGGCAAGCCGGTGCTGGAGAGAGACCCGAACGGCGCCGAGACGGTGTACGTCTATGACAACTTCAAGCGGCTGATGAAGGTGGTCAAGCCGGGTGACACTCTCGCCTTCCCGACGACGGAGATCAATTACAACCTGGACGGCAGCGCCCCGGAGAACGTGACCGTGAAGGCCCGCGAACAGGCGGGCACGGCCAATACGCTGGATACTATCCAGTCGGTGGACGGCCTCGGCCGGGTCATCCAGACCAGGGCCGAATACCAGAACCCGGCATCCCAGATTGTGGTCGATACCTTCCACGACGCTATGGGGCGCGAGTCGGGGCGCTCCCTGCCATACCTCGCCACCGCAAGCGTCGGTTATTCTGCTCCTCTGGCGACACCGAAGACGGTGACCGAGTATGACCCCATTGGGCGGCCGCTAAAGGTAACTAATCCCGACGGGACCTTTAGCCTGCGCAGTTACAACCACTGGTCCGTCACGGAAACCAACGAGAACAGCCACCTGAAGCAGAAGTGGTTCGATGCGGACGGCAAACTGGCGCAGGTGGCGGAGGTGAACGGCAGCGAGACCTATCTCACCCGCTACGGCTACAATCCGCTGGGGGAGCTGCTGACGACCACCAATCACCTGGGGAACACCACCACCCACAGCTACGACTCCCTGGGAAGGAAGACGAAAGTGGTGGATCCTGATCTCGGCACACGGACATCCCGTTACGACCGGGTCGGCAATATCATCGCCACCACCGATGCAAAGGGGATTGCCACGAGGTTCACGTTCGACCCCCTGAACCGGGTGACGAAGGTCGATTACCCGAACGATCCGGACATTAGCTACGTCTATGACGAAGGGAAAGTTGGTGCCCTGTCGCGGGTGACCGACGCTCTGGGCACGGTCGCCTACACCTACGACGCGCGGCTGCGCAAGACCGGCGAAACCCGCACAATGGACGGCATGACCTGGACGACCTCGTGGGCGTACGACCCTATGGACCGCCTGACGAGCCAGACCTACCCGGACGGCCAGGTGACGACCTTCTCCTACAACGGCATGGGGAAACTGTCGGCAATCTCCGGAATTCTCAGCGCCATCGATTACAACCAGGCAGGGAGCGAAACGCGGCGTGGCTACATTAACGGCCTCGCGACCCAGTTCAATTACTACCCGGAAAACTTCCACCTGAAGCGGATTCTCACGACGAACATTCAGAACTTCAGTTACGAATACGACTATGTGGGCAATGTGAAGAAGATCGTCAACGCCACGCAGCCTGCATCGCCGCGCACCGAGAACTTCACCTACGATCCGCTCAACCGGCTGCTGATGGCCGAGGATGCCGGCGCCGGCGGCTACCGGAAGGATTACCTCTACAACCCCATCGGCAACATGCTGACCGAAACCAGCGTGCAGAACGGGACCACCAGCATGGCCCAGTACACCTATGGGGAAGCAGGCGCAGGCCCCCATGCGGTGACCGGCAAGACGGACCAGAAACCGATCGTGGCCCTGTTCTCCCTCAACAACGGCCAGCCGTACACCACCACCCGGCAGGTGACTCTCAGCAACGTCACCATCGGCAACCCGAGCGAGTTCTTGGCCAGCGAGTCACCAGAATTCGCCGGAGCCAGCTGGCAGCCATACGGAACCGCCATTTCCTACACACTCACCGGCGATCCGGGGAAGAAGACAGTTTACTTCAAAGTCCGCAGGAACGGCATTGAGTCGACCTACAAAATCGCCGAGATCGAGTATCTGTCGGCCGATGTCGACAGCGACGGCATCCCAGACGCCTATGACAACGACAGCAACAACGACGGCTTCCCCGATGCCTGGGCCAACCGTTATGCCCTGGTAGGCACGATCGATTCCCAGGCTGACCCGGATGGCGATAGCTGGAACAACCAGCGCGAGTACCAGCAGGGAACCGACCCGACCAAGGCCGACAACCCCCAGATGGACAGCAGCAGTGATAATTACGTACTGAAGCGGGCCAGCTTCTCGCAAACTGGTGCGGCACAGCTGAGCGACAGCTACATCCTGCGCGACTCCCTGCAGCAGGTCGGGTTCAACCAGGGGGGCGGGCAACGCGAGAGCGAAAACTATGCTCTGAACGATGCGCTTGGCCGGCAGACAGGTTACCTGGGGCTTGCTGACAGCGATGGCGATGGCATCGCCGATATCGTTGACGATGACGACGACAACGACGGCATGCCCGATGTCTGGGAGGCAGCGAACGGGTTGAATCCCCACGACCGGGCCGATGCCCAGGCTGATCCCGATGGCGACGGGATGGTCAACCTCCAGGAATATCTGAAGGGGACGAAGCCCATTCTGGCAGACTCGGACAGTGACGGTTTGAGTGACTACCTGGAAGTATATGTCTTCCACACAACTGCAAATGGCAGTGATCCTTTTATCAGTGCAGACAGTGACGGCGACGGGCTCCCCGATGCCAGCGACACCGATCCTGCTCATTACAACGTAATCGCGATCAGTGAAGGATACACACTGCGACACGGGAATTTCAGTGCAGGTTCAGCACAGAGGAGCAGCGAAACGTACTCCACAAGGGACAGGCTCGGAAACGGGGAAGCGGGAGTATCGTTATCAGTTAACAGCGGGGCACACTTAAAGCCAATCGCGCTGGATTTCGGAACTTATACTGGCAGTGTTAAAACGATGCGGTTGACTGTTACCAATGCCGGATCAGAAAGCATAGACCTTGGCAGTCTGACAACAACCGGGATTAACCCCTATGAGTTTACTGTAGTCGCGAACGGGTGCTCTGGAAAGAGTATGGCTGCGGCGTCGACCTGCACGGTAGATGTTCAGTTTGTTCCCTCCTATTCCGGCGCCAAAAGTGCACAGGTGGAGATACCAACTTCCGACAGCAATACCCCACTTCTATCGGCACAACTCACGGGTGTCGCCGCTGGTATGAGTGACAGTCAGTCGCCGATTGGTTCTGTAGTCGTAGATGATGGGCGAACGTTTACAAGAAGTACTACAGTTTCACTGAAACTCACTGCAAAAGATGCCAGCGGCGCCTCTGAAATGTGCGTCAGCAATGACAATGTTTGTTCGAGGTGGGAACCTTATATCGGGACAAAGGAATGGGTAATACCGGCAGGGGACGGCCCGAAGACGGTTCATGCCTGGTATCGCGACAAGTTAGGCAATGCTACAACTGCACCGTTGAACGCGACAATAACCCTTGACACAGTAAGCCCGACAGTCAACCTCTCTTTGCGGAGCGGGATATACAACTCTGGCCAAACTGTTACGCTCACGACCAGCGAGCCTGCAACCATCTACTATACGCTCAACGGCACGAACCCGACGACCGCATCGTCAGTCTATTCAAAACCGATACTTGTGAGTGGTAACGCGATACTGAAACTTGTCGCCATTGATCTTGCTGGCAATGCCAGCTCTGTACAAACGGAACAGTTTGTCGTCGATACAACTGGCCCATCCTTGTCGGTGACAGCTCCGGTTGCAGGGTCATGGACAAGCTTGTCGACGGTGGAATTAACAGGCAAGACCACGGACGGAACACGAGTAAGTCGGTTAACGATTAACGGGGTCAGTGTGCCACTTGCTTATGATGGGTCCTTTTCGCAGTCACTTACTCTCTTGCCGGGACTTAACCAGATAAATACTGCTGCGGTGGATGAGGCTGGTAATCAAACAATAGACTCCCGAGTAGTGGGCCTTGATCAGCAGGCACCATCAATAGCCATAAGCCTCCCTGTCTCTGGAGAGACAGTTTGCGGGCCGAGTTATATCATCAAGGGGACAGCTGGTGATGGCAATGGGAGCGGTATCCAGAGGGTTGAGGTGTCAACCGACGGTGGCCAGAGCTGGAGAGTGGCAAGCGGGACGACAAACTGGAGCTTCGACTGGCAACTGCCCGAGCCAGGGGCTGTCAGCATCAAAGCTCGCGCCACCGATGCTGCCGGAAATACCGGCAATGCAACTGGCGCTAACATAACAGTCCGTGCGGGCTATCGCCTTGACATCACTATTAACGGTACTGGTAAGGGTGCAATCACCGGTCCTTCGGTCGGTATTTCCTGTAACAGCACCTGCGGAGGGTTCTACGAAAGCGGCTCAACCATCACCCTTACGGCAGAACCGGACTATTCGTTGTTCACTGGCTGGTCAGGGGCATGCTCGGGTACCGGAAACTGTATTATTTCGCTCCAGTCGAATACCACAGTGACGGCTACTTTCACGAAAGATGATACGCACGTTGTGCGTCTAGATAGTCCGTCGCCCTTGTATTATTCGACTATTCAGGCGGCTTATAATGCTGCTCCATCGAACAGCACTATACAGATATGGGGAATAAACCTGACAGAAGCATGTGTTCTCAACAGGAACATTTCGGTGATGCTAAAAGGCGGTTACGATGACCAGTACTCCGGAAATGCTGGCGTCACAACAATAAATGGAAGCCTCACAATTTTCAATGGATCTGTAGTGGTAGAGAAGTTAGTGATCAGGTGACCAAATATGTGACGATGGAAACACCGGAAAGTTGAGGCAAGCGGCAGTCATATCCGTAGGCTTCCCCTGTTAGTACTAGCGCGGTTATCTCTGGTGTGGCCGCATTGAGGTCTTTCACTAAGGCTACATAGCGTCTTGGCTCTGCATACGGAATCGCAACTCCAAAGTTTTCATCCATCCTACATGGCTGAAGTATGTTGTAGCTGACCAGAAGGAGAACGAGGGTAGCCCAGCCGTTGTGGGTATCCAGATTCAGGGTAACAGTTTCAGATTGAATTTTGAAATCGAGGGAAGCTTACGCGATTAACATAGCGGAACGACTGAAGAATAAAGAGATTTGGTTTGATTTGAATGCCTCTGTCCGTTTGAGTGCTATTAAAGACGAATACCCTAAGGGGCAGAAATGGTTCAACAATTTCGGGAGTTCCTTTTATTACCGGAGCAAGAACCTGCCTCTCACAACTTCTGGGCCTGAATTAGTCGAACCCATCGCGGAGTATGTCGATTTGATCCGTACAAACTTATCGAAAATGGGGGCCGTAATCTTAGAGATGGAGAATAGAACAAAATGATGCAACGATCGTAGACCTTCACCCCTCCGCCACTGGTCGTTGGTGAAAACTTCCAGGCATGCCTGTGCAGTCCATTTTCCATGGCAATGACTTGATTAAGCGGTCCTATCCTCACTTCACCTCCACATTCCTGATCCCCTCCGGCCGCCAGGCCGGGGAGATGACGAAGCTCCCCTTCTCCTCTTCATCAAGGAGGCTCCCGAAGGTGACAGAGAAGTCGCCATACCTGTTGTTCACCGCGTCCATGGCCCCGGTGGCAAGGGCCTTCCTCCGTTCCTTCTCGAAGAGCGGCAACTGTTCCCGCTGGTAGCACAGGTTCGTGATCCGCACCCCCAGAAGACGCACCGGCTGCAGCAGCTCAAAGGTGTCGAGGATCTTCACCGCTTCGGCGTAAATTTCCTCTGTGCTGTTAGTGGCCTGGTTCCGGGTCTGCTGCTTGCCCACGGTGGTGAAGTCGGCATAGCGGATGGTGAGATGGACCGTCTTGCCGGCAACGCCGTAGCGCCGTGCCCGGCGGCCCACCATCTCGGAGAGCTGGAGGAGGTATTTGAGGATGTCCCGTCGAGCGGTGAGGTCCCTGTCCAGGGTCATGGAGTGGCCGACGCTCTTTACCTCTTCGGCCTCCTCGACGGGGACCACGGGGGAATCGTCGATCCCCTTGCCCATGAGGTGGAGCCGGTCGCCGATCACCCCGAATGTGCGCCGCAAGATCTCCACCGGGAAGCGCCCCAGCTCGCCACAGGTCTGGATGCCGAGGCTGTTGAGCTGTTTTCTGGTCTTGACGCCGATGCCGCAGAGGTCCTGGATGGGGATGATCTCCATGAGGCGGGTCACCTCTTCCGGGCGGATGATGGTGAGGCCGTCGGGCTTTTTCATGTCAGAGGCGAGTTTGGCGAGGAGCTTGTTGGGGGCGATGCCGATGGAGCAGGTCAGGCCGAAACGATGGCGGATCAGGGCCTTGATCCGGCAGGCGATGGTTTCGGCGGAGCCGAAGAGCGCCAGGGAGCCGGTGACGTCGAGGAAGGCTTCGTCGATGGAGAAGGTTTCCACCTCCGGGGTGAAGTCCCGGAAGATCCGGTTGATCTGGGTGGAGGTGTGGGTGTATTTGCGGTTGTCACCCACGACCAGGATGAGGTGGGGGCAGGCCTGGAGCGCTTCCCACTTGTTCATGCCGGTCTTGACGCCGAAGGCCCGGGCCTCATAGGAGGCGGTGGTGACCACGGTGCGGCCGGAGCCGACAACGGCGATGGGTTTTCCCTGGAGGCTCGGGTTCGCCTGCTGTTCGACACTGGCGAAAAAGGCGTTCATGTCGATGTGGAGGATGGTTCGCTGCCTGGGCTCTCCCCCGCTCACGGTGCCGCCTCCACCCCATCCAGGGTCCAGTTCTGGTCGCGGGTGTTGTAGGAGAGCTCAAAGAGGGAGCTGCCGTCGGTGACGGCAAAGCGCAGGACGGTCACCTCCCCCACCCGGTCCCGCCAGAAGTAGGTGGTCTGGGTGATGGCGTGCTTCTCCCGGTTCCACTCGAACCAGACGGGTCTGATCCGGCTCCCCGGGGCAAAGACGGCCGCCACCTTGACCTGTTGTGCTACCCGTTCCATGGCGCTCTACTCCAGGGGTCGGTAGATGCCGACCACCTTGCCGATGATCGCCACGTCCCCCTCCCCCGGCCGGATGATGATGGGGTCCATGTTGGGGTTCTCGGGCTGGAGGCGGATCTGGTCCCGCTGCCGGTAGAAGCGCTTGAGGGTGGCCTCGCCGTCCACCATGGCGACCACGATGTCCCGGTTCTCCGCCGTGGCCTGGGGGCGGACCAGGGCCAGATCTCCTTCCACAATGGCGGCGTTGATCATGGAGTCACCCTTGACCCGCAGAAAGAAGGTGCCACCCCGCACCATGCTCCGGTCGATGGCGAAATACTCCTCGATGTCCTCCACGGCCGGCTGGGGGAGCCCGGCCCGGACCACTCCCGCCACGGGGAGGGAGAGCGCTGTGTCTGTCCGACCGACAAGGGCGATCCCCCGCGAGCTGTTGGCCTCCCGGCGCAGGTACCCCTTGCGCTCCAGGGCCTCCAGGTGCTTGGAGACCCCGAGGGTGCCGCTTATCTTGAGGTGGGCGGCGATTTCCCGCAGGGTCGGCGGGTAGCCGTTTTCGGCGATGAAGCCGGTGATGAAGGCGAGGACCTGTTGCTGGCGGGGGGCAAGTTCCTGCATGGCTCCTCCGGGTTGTCATCAGTCATGGTATACATGTGACAACCTATCACCGTACAGGCGACCTGTCAAGGGCGCTCGATCTACGTCCGCCAGGGCGGGGGTTACGGCTCGTTCAGGGGTTCGAGAAGGTCCGGCGAGTCGTTGCGCGGGCTGTTCACGCCGGTTCCCACGGGGTACATGGCGAGAAGGTCCGAGGGGTACGGCTGGAAGAGCGGGGTAAGCTCCTCACTGGTCGCCTCGCGGGACAGCCAGATGTCCCAGTCGCTGCGGCCGAGGATCACGGGCATCCGGTCGTGGAGAGGGCGGATGAGGCTGTTGCTGTACGTGGTGAGGATGGTGCAGGATTCGACGATTGCCCCCTCAGGGGATTTCCAGCTTTCCCAGAGCCCGGCAAAGACCATGGGGCCGCCGTCCTTCATGTGGATATAGAGGGGCTGTTTGCGGTTCCCTTCGGCCTTCCATTCGTAGAAGCCCGAGGCGAGCACGAGACAGCGCCGGGAGCGGAAAGCGTGGCGGAAGGCAGGCTTCTCCGCCACTGTCTCGGAACGGGCGTTGATCATGTGGTTGCCCACGGAGGCATCCTTGGCCCACGGGGGAATCAGGCCCCAGCGGAGGTAGTCCAGATGGCGCCGGCCGCCGGCATCCTGGCGGACCACTGCCACCTCCTGGGCCGGAGCGATATTGTACCGTGGCTGGACGCGGGCAGCCTCGATCTCGCCGATGATCTCGGCCAGCAGGTCAGGCGGGAGCGTGAGGGTGAATCGGCCGCACATGGTGATTAACTTTCTGCGAAGACTTCGCGGAGAAACGCCAGTGCTTTCTCTTGAATACCGGGAAATTTAGATTCCCGCGGTCCAGCGATGTTGAGGACCGGATTTTCTCGTCCGCGATCCACCGCGTTACGGTTGCAAAATCACATTCAGCGTCCAGACGGACTACTAGGCAGGGTCGAGCATATTTTTGGGCGTATTCCACCGTGTGCAAAGTCCCGCCCAAAAGCTTCCCCCTATTGAGGATAAGTGTACCGTCCGAGTCGATAACGTTCTGCTCTGTCCGTGAACTGTAGCTTCGAGATTCCTATTCGATCATTGGGTAGATATCAGGGACTGTGCCGTCTTCGGCTAATCTCCCCTTGGGTCAGGATCCTCCCACAGGGATACCAAACTCCATTGCCGCATCAACAAGCTATTGAATATATTCATCCGTTACGTCGGCATCGGGAGAAGGGTTTTTCCAATATTTTTCAGCCGGAAGAAATCAAGCTCTGCAATCTTCCTTGAACTTGTCATGAATAGGCCCATGAAGCTCACGCAGGTATTTTGTGCACCGCCTTCCTTCCCATCTATTTACTCCTCCTCACCATTACCCAGCATGCTCGATGCCGTTTACTGCAACACTTGATCAAACAGCTAATGTGGTTGCAAGAACTTGATTTTCCGAACTGATTACGGCATCATTGGTCATGACCTTGATCGTCGTCCGCGCTCTAGCAGACTTTATCTCGCGTCGCCGCCAGCAGAAGCAGGATTGATATATTATTCCATGGAGGAGGTTTAGGGGAGGATTTTCGCAGTAGGCCACGGCAGAGGCCACGGAAAGTGAAAAGGGGCTACGGCCTTAGCCGTAACCCCTTGTTTTAATGGCGCGCTCGAAGAGATTCGAACTCCTGACCCCCAGATTCGTAGTCTGGTGCTCTATCCAGCTGAGCTACGAGCGCATTGTTAATTGGCGGGTATAAAATCCACCAACGTAAAACCGTACTTGGGATGGTTGAAGGCATGGGTTGTCGGGTACAGAGAGAACAACCATCCTTTGAAGACTTCTTTCCCTCCCTCCAGAATCCGGATCTGTGCGGCAGGATTCTTCGGCTCATTGGACTGGGAGGTAAGAGTCGTCCCGTCCATCGTGAAGTGAGGCAGGAAATTGTCTACCGCTATCGTGAGATTGCTCTCCGGAATTGCCAGCTCAGCTCCGACGTTGATGGTGTAAACCGACTCCTTGTTGGCAGCCTTATCGGTAACTGCTATCTTTACGGACTTCCACTTTCCCTTAACGTTATCCGGAACAACAACTACTGATTCCTTCTTTGCCGCCTGGCCGTGCTGTGCTCCGGCATCGCCGCCGGCTTTCTGCTCTTCCTTTTTCGAGCACCCGGCAACAGCTACCATGACGGTAAGGGCAACGACCACCAGCCTGAACAACACCTTCACGTGTCCTCCTCGTCTCCAGAACCTTACCGCAATGACACGGGCTGTTAGATATCTGGCGGAGAGAGAGGGATTCGAACCCTCGATACAGGTTTTGCCCGTATACTCGCTTAGCAGGCGAGCGCCTTCGACCTACTCGGCCATCTCTCCGATCGTTGTTTATTAATTATGGCGGAGGGAGTAGGATTCGAACCCACGGAACTTTCGTTCAACGGTTTTCAAGACCGCCGCCTTAAACCACTCGGCCATCCCTCCGAAAGCCTAGCCGATCTTCTGCAGTCCCCCCATGTACGGCCGGAGCACGTCCGGGATTACTACCGACCCGTCTTCCTGCTGGTAATTCTCAAGGATGGCCACCAGCGTTCTACCGACTGCAAGCCCCGAACCGTTCAGCGTGTGGACGAATTCAGGCTTTGATTTTTCGTCTTCCCGGAACCGGATCGAGGCCCGCCGGGACTGGAAATCCTCGAAGTTGCTGCACGAAGAAATTTCCCGATAGGTCTCCTGGCCGGGAAGCCAGACTTCAATATCGTATGTCTTGGCAGCCGAAAACCCCATATCGCCGGTACAGAGTTCAACGACCCGATAGGCCAGTCCGAGCTGGCGCAACACCTCTTCGGCATTGGAGAGCAGTTTTTCCAGCTCATCGTAGGATGTCGCGGGATGAACAAACTTCACCAGCTCGACCTTGTTGAACTGGTGTTGCCGTATGAGTCCGCGGACGTCCTTGCCGTAGGAGCCGGCCTCCTTGCGGAAGCACGGAGTGTAGGCCGTGTAGCTGAGCGGCAGGTCTGCAGCTTTGAGGATTTCAGCGCGATGAATATTGGTGACGGGAACCTCTGCCGTGGGGATGAGGAAATAATCGACCCCTTCCAGGTGGAAGAGGTCGTCCTCAAACTTGGGCAGCTGACCGGTTCCGGTCATGCTTTCCCTGTTTACCACGAAGGGCGGGAGCATTTCAAGATAATTGTGCCGCTCGGTGTGCAGGTCGAGCATGAAATTGACGAGAGCGCGCTCCAATCGGGCACCTGCACCACGATAGAGCGTGAACCGGGCACCGGTAAGCTTCGCTCCCCGCTCAAAATCAAGAATGCCGAGCCCTTCGCCTATCTCCCAATGGGGCTTGGGGTCAAACGCAAAACAGGGAGGCTCACCCCATGTCCGCACCTGACGATTGTCCGCCTCCGACGCTCCGACGGGTACCGTCGGATGCGGCACATTGGGGACCGTCAGCAGTACCATCTGCAGCTCGTCCTCGATGCCGCGCAACTCGTCGTCGAGCCCCTTGATCCTTACCCCCACCTCACGCATCTCGGCGATCTTATCCTGAATCTGGCTCTTGTCCTTGACCTTGCTGATGGCTTCGGACACGGAGTTTTTCAACGCCTTGAGTGATTCGCTCTCCGTGAGGAGCGCGCGCCGACGCTCGTCCAACTCGCGAAACCGGCCGAGACTCACCTCGGAGCCCCGGGTGGCAAGCCGCGCCTCCACCTCTTCCAGATTCTCCCGCAGATATTTGGCGTCAAGCATTGGTTCAAGCCTTTACTTTTGCGACATGAAAGTTATAGTGTTTAGCACTAACCTGCGAATTAGTCAATATTTTTGTGCCTCCGGAGCAGAAATGACCATCTTCCCCGCCGCATTGACCCTAGTGCTCGTACTGCTCGCAGTCCCTGCGGGGGCTCTCGCCGAGCGCATCAGCCTTTCTTTTGTGGGTGATGTGATGCTGGCCGGCAGCGCAACTGACACCCTCCAGCGGTACGGCTACAGCTATCCGTTTTCCGCTACCGCCGCAGAGCTGCGACGTAGCGACCTGGTGGTGGGCAACCTGGAAGCCCCCCTCACCGACGGGGGGCGCGAGTTCCGCGCCAAACGTTTCCGCTTCAAGGCTTCTCCCGTCGCGGCAGCGGCCCTGAAACGGGCCGGCTTCTCGGTCATGACACTGGCCAATAACCACATGATGGACTTTGGCGCCGATGGGTTGAGCGACACGATTCACCATCTCAATCGTAACGGCATCGCCTTCGCAGGCGCTGGGCCGTCAATTGCTGATGCCCGACGCGAAGCATCCGTGACGGTCAGGGGGCAGACCGTCGCCTTCCTGGCCTACTCGCTCACCCAGCCGATCGAATTCTTCGCCACCGAGGGACGTCCTGGCACCGCACCCGGCTACGCAGGCCACTATCTCGCGGATATCCGACGGGTCCGCAGCAGCGCCGATCATGTGGTCGTCTCCTTCCACTGGGGACAGGAGCGCGCCGCGCTACCATCGCCCTACCAGATCGAAACAGCCCATCGCGCTATCGATGCAGGGGCTGACATCGTCATCGGCCACCATCCCCATGTCCTCCAGGGAATCGAAATCTATCGCGGCAGCCCGATCTTTTACAGCCTCGGTAACTTTGCCTTCGGCAGCCGGAGCCCCTCGGCAGACCGGAGCATCATCGCCCGGGTGACCCTCGGCGAAGGACCGCCGATTGTGGAGGTCATCCCTCTCAACGTTCTTTTCCGCGAGGTACGCTTTCAACCGGCCATCCTCACGGGCCGTAAGGCGGCGGACGTAGTGGACCGGCTGAATCGTCTGTCAGCCCCCTTTAGCACGGTCATCACCTCCACCGCTGGCAGCCACCTCGTCGCGCCTGCGGAGGCTAATGCCCGGCTTGCCCGCAGGCAGTGAATGGAGCAGGCTATGTATCGTCTTTTCGTTGCCATTGATCTGCCCGGTTCCGTCAGGGCACAGCTTGCCGATCTCGGCCGGGAACTGGACGGGGTTCGCCTAGTGCCCCCGGACCAGCTCCACCTGACCCTTCGCTTTATCGGAAATGCCGACGACGAATGCTTTCAGCGGATCAAAGACAGCCTGGCTACCGTAACGTCACCACCTTTTACCCTGGCGCTGGCAGGGGTCGGCTGTTTTCCCTCCCCACGACGCCCCCGCGTAATCTGGGCCGGGATTACCCCCAATGAGCGGCTGACCCTCCTGCAGCGCGCGGTGGAAAAGGCCGTTGCAGCGGCGGGTATTCCCCCGGAGGAGCGCCCGTTTTGCCCGCACATAACGCTGGCGCGCCTCAAGGAGGCCATACCGGAGGGTTTCCCCGCTTTCCAGTCCAGACACGGGGGACTCAGTGCGGAGCCGTTCACTGTCGAAGAATTCCTCCTCTATTCGAGCACGCTAACCGCGGGCAGTGCCCTGCACCGTCGCGAGGCGTCCTATCGATTGACCGGCTGACCGAGGGAGAAGAGGGGAGGGGAAGAAATGGAAACGGCCGCCATTTCTCAATGAGGATGGCGGCCGTCACAGGCGAACGGGCACGGCTGTCAGCTGATAAAGTCCATCACTTTATCGAAAAAGCTCTTTTTCATGGGATGGACGTCCTCGCCGCTGATGCGGGCGAACTCCTCCAGAAGTTCCCGCTGGCGCTTATTGAGATTTGACGGTGTCTCCACCTTGATGATGACAAGCTGGTCCCCGCGCCCGTAGCCCTGGAGCTGGGGAACCCCCTTGCCACGCAGCCTGAAGATGCGTCCCGACTGGGTCCCCTCGGGAATCTTCATGGAAACCTTGCCGTCGAGAGTCGGTACTTCGATCTCGCATCCGAGGGCTGCCTGCACGAAACTGACGGGGATCTCGCAGAGAACGTCGTTATCCTCGCGGGTAAAAATGGGATGCTCCCTGACTGCAATAGCCACATAGAGATCGCCGTTGCCACCGCCCTTTATTCCCTGCCCCCCTTCACCGGAGAGCTTGAGCCTCGTCCCGGTTTCGACCCCGGCCGGGACCTTGACCGACAGGGTCTTGGTGTCCCGGATCATGCCGCTGCCGCGACATGAAGTACAGGGGTTCTCCACCACGCGTCCTTCACCGTTGCAGTGGTTGCAGGTCTTGCTGACACTGAAGAATCCCTGCTGGAAACGCACCTGGCCGGCGCCGCGGCAGGTAGGGCAGACCTTCGGCTCGGTCCCCGGCTTGGCGCCACTGCCTCCGCAATCGCCGCAGCGCTTGCCGTAGGGGACCTGAATTTCTTTCTCCGCGCCGAACGCAGCCTCCTCGAAGGAAAGCTCCATGTTGTACTGCAGGTCGTCGCCGCGGCGGCCGCGACTGCCGCGAGGGCGGCCGCCGAAGATGTCGCCGAAGATATCACCGAAAATATCGCCAAAGGGGGTGCCGGCGCCAAAACCGCCGAAGCCGCCGCCCGAAAAGCCCCCCGCCCCGACCCCGGCATGGCCGAACTGATCGTACTGGGCCCGCTTCTGAGGATCCGAAAGAACCTCATAGGCCTCGGTAATCTCCTTGAACTTCTCCTCCGCTTCCTTGTCATCGGGATTCTTGTCCGGATGGTACTGGATGGCAAGTTTGCGAAAGGCCTTCTTTATTTCCGTATCCGAGGCATTCTTGTGGACGCCCAGAACCTCATAGTAGTCGCGTTTGTCTGCCGCCAAGATCGATCCTTTCCAATGCAAAAAGCAGCACTGAGATCCACTCTCCTGCTGCTCCGCATGGTTGATTGGTAAACAGGAGGAGGGGTGCATTCACACCCCTCCTCCCCTTCGGTTATTTCTTGTCGTCCTTGACCTCTTCAAAGTCGGCGTCGACAACCTTCTCATCCTTGGCAGAGGCTTCACCCGCCGCTTCCCCGCCTGGTTGGGCGCCTTCGGCCTGGGCTTTGGCGTAGACCGCCTCTGCCAGCTTGTGAGACGCTTGGGTCAGCTCGTCCGTGGCCTTCTTGAGGACCTCTACGTCGCTTCCCTCCATGGCCTTTCTGAGGTTTGCCAGGCATTCCTCGATCTTGGCTTTCTCGTCGGCACCGATCTTGTCCCCGTATTCCTTGAGAGACTTCTCGGTTGAGTAGCTGAGGGTATCAGCGTGATTGCGGGCTTCCACCAGCTCCCGCTTCTTCTTGTCCTCGGCTGAATGAGCTTCTGCCTCCTTGACCATCTTGTCGATCTCTTCCTTGGAGAGGCCGGAGGATGCAGTGATCCTGATGGATTGCTCCTTGCCGGTGCCCAAATCCTTGGCGGAAACATGAACGATGCCGTTGGCGTCGATATCGAAGGTTACCTCGATCTGGGGGACCCCGCGGGGCGCCGGCGGGATGCCGGTCAGCTCGAAGTTCCCCAATGTCTTGTTGTCGATCGCCATCTCCCGCTCTCCCTGGAGCACGTGGATGGTTACCGCCGGCTGATTGTCGCTGGCCGTGGAGAAGACCTGGCTCTTGCGGCACGGGATGGTGGTGTTCTTCTCGATGAGCTTGGTCATGACGCTGCCGAGGGTCTCGATGCCGAGCGAAAGGGGGGTCACGTCGAGCAACAGCACGTCCTTCACGTCGCCCCTGAGCACCCCGCCCTGAATGGCGGCGCCGATGGCGACCACCTCATCGGGGTTAACCCCCTTGTTGGGAACCTTGCCGAATATCTCCTGAACCCTTTTCTGGACCGCCGGCATCCGTGTCATGCCGCCGACCAGAATCACTTCGTCCACCTCGGAGGGAGACAGACCGGCATCCTTGAGCGCGGTGCGGCAGGGCCCCTCCAGCTTGTTGAGCAGGTCGGCGCACAGGGCCTCCAGCTTAGCCCGGGACAGCTTCATGGTGAGGTGCTTGGGCCCGGTTGCATCAGCGGTGATAAAGGGAAGGTTGATATCGGTCTCCATGGAGGTGGAGAGCTCGCACTTGGCCTTCTCGGCGGCCTCCTTGAGGCGCTGCAGGGCCATCTTGTCGCCGCGCAGGTCGATCCCCTGGTCCTTCTTGAATTCGTCGGCGATCCAGTCGATGACCCGCTGGTCGAAGTCTTCGCCACCCAGGAAGGTGTCGCCGTTGGTGGACTTCACCTCGAAGACGCCGTCACCCAGTTCCAGGATGGAGATGTCGAAAGTTCCGCCCCCCAGGTCGAAAACGGCAATCTTCTCGTCCTTCTTCTTGTCGAGGCCATAAGCCAATGCGGCGGCGGTCGGCTCGTTGATGATCCGCAGGACGTTCAGGCCGGCGATCTTGCCGGCGTCCTTGGTGGCTTGGCGCTGGGAGTCGTTGAAGTAGGCCGGCACGGTGATGACCGCGTCGGTCACGGTCTCGCCCAGGTAGTCCTCGGCTGTCTGCTTCATCTTCTGGAGCACCATGGCCGAGATCTCAGGGGCCGAGTACATCTTGCCGCGGGCCTCAACCCAGGCGTCACCGTTGTCGGCCTTGACGATCTTGAAGGGGGAGATGGAGATGTCCTTGCGCACCTCTTCCGTATCGTACTTACGGCCGATGAGCCGCTTGATGGCGAACAGGGTGTTCTCCGGATTGGTCACCGCCTGACGCTTGGCCTGCTGGCCCACCAGCCGCTCGCCGCTCTCGGCGAATGCGACCATGGACGGGGTGGTGCGGCTTCCTTCGGCGTTGGCTATGACAACCGGCTCACCACCTTCCATAACAGCAACGCAGGAGTTGGTGGTGCCGAGGTCGATACCGATCACTTTGCTCATGAATATAATCCTCCTTGTGGTCTCTCTCTGGAAACAACGTAGTCATCGCCCTCCCCAAAAGCAAGGGGCCGGCGGAATTTTTTACGCGGCATCCTTGGGCACTGTGGCCACGGATACCATGGCGGGGCGAAGAAGCCGTTCATTCAGGAGATACCCCCTCTGAAAGACCTCGACGACCGTATTGGGGGGGAGCTCGGAAACCTCAACCTGGCACATGGCTTGGTGGTACGCCGGATCGAAGACAGTTCCCCGCTCGGCCTCCACGGCGACCACGCCGAATTTCTTCAGGGTGCCCAACAGCATGCCGTGGGTCATCCTGATCCCTTCGATAACCGCGGACAGGCTCTCGCTGTCCGCGTGGCCCAGGGCGCGCTCCATACTGTCCACGACTGGCAGGATGTCTTGCAGGAGGCTCTCGTTGCCGTACTTGAGGAGCTCTTCCTTTTCTTTCTGGGTTCGACGGCGATAGTTCTCCAGGTCGGCCCGCTCGCGCACGAATTTGTCCCAATTCGCAGCGGCCTCGGCCTCCTTGGCCGCCAGTTCGGTCTCAAGCTGCCTGATCCGCTCCTCGGCGGCAACGGATTGCACGTCTTCGCCTTTCCCCTGAGCGGCTTCGCCGGCAAACCCGGCGGCCGCGATGGTTTCATCTGCACTCTGTACGGTGCCGTGTTTCTTTTTATCCACGCTGATAGTTCCTCCCTGCGAATATCTGCCGAACCGCTCCTATTCCCCTTCCAGGAGCCTGCTGACCAGCTTCGCGGTATAGTCGACGATGGGGATCACCTTGGCATAGCCCATCCGGGTCGGTCCGATGACCCCCAGAACGCCGAGAGTGTTCTTTCCCGTGAGGTACGTGGAGGTGATGATGCTCAAACCCTCCATCTGGCTGAGATGGGTTTCGGCGCCGATAAATATCTGCACGCCCTGGGCATTGAGGCACCGGTCCAGGAGCCCCACCAGTTGGTTCTTTTCCTCGAACGCCCGGAAGAGATCCCTCATCCGCCGCGAGTCGGCGAACTCGGGCTGTTCAAGGATATTGGTCTGTCCCTCGATGAAGATCTGGGCGCCGTCGTCATTCAGGCTCTGCTCGGAAAGCTGGAGCGCACGGGCGAGGAGCTTGTCGTAAAGGACCTTCTCGTTTCTCATCTCCTCCAGTATCCGCGTGCGGACCTGGCCCACCGGCACCCCCACCAGAAGCTCATTCAGGTAGTTGGACATCCTGATCAGTTCTTCGGAGGAAAACTCCTCGTCGGATTCGATGAGCCGATTCTGGACGGTGCCGTTGTCGGCCACCAGGATGACGAGGATACGGCGCCCTCCCAGCTTTACGAACTCAATGTGCCGGAAAATGGTGGCGGAGAAGCGGGGGGCGAGGACGATCCCCGTGTAGTGGGAGACCGAGGAGAGCAATCGGCTCGTTTCATGAAGGACTGCGCCAATATCCCGGCCGGCCTCCGCGTAGCGCTTGCGGATCCGCTCCCGCTCCACCTTGTCGATGCGCCGAACCGCCAGAAGCGAGTCCACGTAGAGCCGATAGGCCTTGTCGGTGGGAACCCGCCCCGCCGAAGTATGGGGAGAGACGAGATACCCCATCTCCTCCAGGTCGGCCATGACGTTGCGCACCGTTGCCGGCGAGAGGGTCAGGCCGTGCCGCTTGGTCACGGCGCGGCTGCCGACCGGCTCCGCCGTCGTGATGTAATCCTCGATGATGGCTTCGAGGATAAGCTTGTTGCGCTCGGATATATCTGTCATCTCTCGGCCCCACAAAGCAGATTAGCACTCAAGGGACGTGAGTGCTAACTGGTTGCTAAGGTAACAACCGACCCCCGCTTTGTCAAGGGGGTTTCCCGTTTCTGAAGGGGGGAATACACGAGTTACGCAGGCGGGTCAGAGAAAGGAGGCGAATACCCGGTTGGCGAGGATGACTCCCCGGCGGGAGAGCTTCAACCTGCCCCCCTCGCGCATGAGGAGTCCTGCCGAGCAGAGGCGTTCCATTTCGCGGCCGTACACGTTTTCCATCGTATCGCCGAACTCCCGGACGAAGTCCTCTTCCCGCACCCCGTCCAGCAGCCGGAGCCCGAGGAAAAAAAACTCGGCCATAGCGTCGGCACGGGAAAGGACCGTCCGCTCCTCCCCGGGAAGCTCCGCCGCCGCAAGAGTGTCGCGATAGAGTTCCAGGTCGTCGGTATTCTTCCAGCGCACGCCAAAGGCCGGAGCGCGCAGAAAGGAATGGGCGCCCGCGCCGAATCCCAGGTAGTTTCGGCGGAGCCAGTAAACCTGATTGTGGCGTGAACGCCGGTGCGGACGGGCAAAATTGGCGATCTCATAGTGCTCGAAGCCGGCTGAGACCAGCACGTCCGTCGTCGCTTCGAACATGAGGGCCGACTGCTCTTCGTCGGGCAGCACCAGTTCTCCCCGCTCCTCCATGGCCGCGAAGGGGGTGCCCTCCTCAACCGTGAGACCGTAGGCCGAAACGTGATCAGGATTAAGAGCCACGGCGCAGGCCAGTTGCTCGCGCCATTGGTCGGGCGTCTGGCCGGGAAGCGAGTGGATGAGGTCGATGCCGATATTGTCGAAGCCGGCACGACGGGTCGCCGCAACGGCCTCTCTCGCTTGGCGGGCGGTGTGGAGCCGGCCCAGCAGGACCAGCATCCCGTCGTCGAAGGACTGGACGCCCAGGGAGAGGCGATTCACGCCCGCGGAGCGGAAATCGGCGAGCCGCTGGAAGGTGACGGTGCCGGGATTGGCCTCCAGGGTTATCTCCGCGCCGGGGCCAAGGCCATAGCTGCGCGCTGCCGCATCGATGATGCGCTCCAGGGCCGCCGGCGACAGAAGCGACGGGGTCCCTCCGCCAAGATAGAGGGTAGTCGCTGGAGAGAGGGGGAGGGGATTCGCCGCCGCGACCCGCATCTCCATCTCCCGGGCCACGAGTGATGCGTAGTCGTCGATCGCCAGGGGTGCGTCCGACCGTGAAACGAAAGAGCAATAACGGCACTTCTTCAGGCAGAAAGGGATATGGACGTAGAGATGCAGCGGCTCGTTCATGTCCCCCATGATACGCCACTGCCCAGCCGGCCGTCCACCATCTATTGAGTTGAAATATAAGCGGGTTGACGGTACACTCGTTCGTCATCCACAGGGTTTGTATCCCCTGCACCCGGAGGCTTTCCCATGAATCGGACCGTCAAGGCAGGAGCCGTACAGTTCACTGTCAGGCTCGGCGATATTGACGCAAACGTGGCGTACGTCCAGAAAGCCCTGCGGCGACTGGCATCCCAGGGATGCCGGCTGGCGGTTCTCCCCGAGATGTGGAGTACCGGCTACGCCTACAAGGAGCTCAACGAACTGGCCAAGCGGACCCCTGAAGTGGTGGCGGAATTGGGCCGGCTCTCCAGGGAACTGGAGATGGTCATCGTCGGCAGCATGCCGGAGCCCCACGGTGAAAAGGTCTTCAATACCGCGTATGTTCTTGATCGTGGCGAGTTGCTCGGTTCCTATCGCAAGATCCACCTCTTCTCCCTCATGGGAGAGGACCGCTCCCTAGACGGCGGCGACCGGTGGCTAGTGGTCGATACCCACGTGGGTCGGCTCGGCGTCTTCATCTGCTACGACCTTCGCTTCCCGGAGCTGGCGCGCCGGCTGGCGGTGGAAGGAGCCGAAATCATCGTCGTCCCTGCCGAGTGGCCCAAACCGCGGGAAGAACACTGGCGGGCGCTGTTGCGGGCCCGGGCCATCGAGAACCAGCTCTTCGTGGTGGCCGCCAACTGCTGCGGAGTCCAGGGCAAGCTCGACTTCTTCGGCTCCAGCCTGATCATCGACCCCAAGGGAGAGCTCCTGGCCGAAGGCGGCTACGACCCATGCGAACCAATGGCAACCCTCGACTTCCAGGTGATGGAGACATGGCGCGACCAGATACCCTGCTTCGCCGACCGCAGGCCTTCCTGCTACTGAAACAGTTGACGGGCACAAGGACAAGGTCTAAGCTACCTTGTCGTTCCTATTTCATTATTCCGAGGGCGGACACCCTCAACCGGAGGTTGCATCGTGACACTATTCGCTGGGACCGGGCTGGTGGTCAAGCTGGTACTGGTCGTGCTCATCTTCTTTTCCGTGGTTTCCTGGGCCATCATTTTCTTCAAGCTCCTGCAGATCAACCGGGCAAACGGCGAATCGGACCGGTTCCTTGACTTCTTCTGGAAAACCAAGCGGTTCGACGCCATCAGCTCCCAACTGGACCGGTTCGGAAACTCCCCCCTGTCGGTACTGTTCAACGAAGGCTACGCCGAGTTGCGCCGGCTTCTCGACAAAGGAGGGGAGCAACGGGACGAGCCGGGCGTGGTGAGCACCGACCTGGGGGGGATCGATAACATCGCCCGTGCGCTGCGCCGCGCGACCACCTCGGAGATCACCAGGCTTGAGAAATACGTAACCTTCTTGGCCACCACCGGCTCCACGGCACCCTTTATCGGACTGTTCGGAACAGTCTGGGGAATCATGAACGCATTCAAGGGGATCGGTGAAACCGGCTCCGCATCGCTTGCCGTCGTTGCCCCGGGCATCGCCGAGGCGCTGATCGCCACCGCCATCGGCCTGGTGGCTGCCATTCCGGCGGTCATGGCCTACAACCACTTCCAGCACAAAATCAAGGTCCTCATCGCCTCCATGGACAACTTCTCCACCGAGTTCCTCAACATCGTCCAGCGGACCTTTGCGGGAAAATAGGGAGTCAGTATGGAAGTCGGCAGCAGAAACAGCGGCGACCGCGGCACCATGTCGCAGATCAACGTAACCCCCTTGGTTGACGTCATGCTCGTGCTCCTCATCATTTTCATGGTGACCGCGCCCATGATGCAGCAGGGGGTCCAGGTAAACCTTCCCAAAGCCGAGACCAAGGCCATGACCGCCCAGGACGAGGCAGTAGTGGTCTCCATCGACCGGGCCGGCAAGGTGTTCGTGAACAGCACCGAAGTGGCCTCCGGCGACCTAACGGCCAAGCTGACCGCCATGGTGGCAAACCGGGCCAAGAAAGAGGTTTTCCTGAAGGCTGACCGGGATGTCCCTTACGGTCAGGTGGTCAAAACCATGGCTGAAATCAAAGGTGCCGGCATTGAGCGTCTTGGCATGGTGACGGAGCCCGCGCCGGGAAAATGAACCGCAGTATCGCACATCGAGAACCGGGCCTTGGCTGGGGGTTGGCGGCATCGGCTATGCTCCACTTGGCCCTCGCTGCTCTTGCCCTTGTGGCCCAGTTTAATGTCCCGCGCTACACGGAGGCTCCGGTCTACTATGTGGACGTGGTGAATCTGCCGGTAGCATCTCCGAGAGCCGGAAGCCCGACGGTCGGTGGAGCCCCTCCCGAACTACCCCCTCCCGCCAGCCAAGCCATGGCCACTCCCCGGCTGACACCTCATACTCCGGCTGCTGTCGGCAAAAAATCTCCCACTGCAGCCGACACCGGCAAAGAGTTCGAAGACCGGCTATCCGCTCTCCAACGCAACGTGGACGAACGGCGCCAGGAAGCGGCCCTCGATGCTCTCAGGCGCAAAGTAAACGGCAGCGGCCGGGCCGAACCGGCAGGAATGCCAAGTGCGACCGGCACCCAGGCCGGAAGCGATTACGCCGCATACATCCAGTCACGTCTCAGGGACGCCTTCCGCTATACCATCGCCCACCAGGCAAAGACGCCCGAAGTGGTGATCCGGCTGACCATAGACCCCCGCGGACGCGTAACACGTCAACGGATCGAACGCTCGACCGGCGACCGAATATTCGAAGAATCGGTCATGAAAGCCATCGCCATGGCGGAGAAAACGTTCGCTCCGCCGCCGTCCGGGGGGGAGTTTGAAACCGGTTTCATCTTCAGGCCGGAGGGGGTAGGGAAGAGATAATGAAACACGTAAGAATCTTTGCCACGCTCCTTGCCCTGCTGGTCATCTCCGTCACGCCGGCGGTGATCCATTCCGAGGACGTCTACCGCGAGGTGACCGCCTCGGGGGCCCACAACCTCACCCTTGCCGTCGACAATCCACGGAATCTCGGCGGTGCCGACGATGCCGCCCTGGCCCGTGATGTGGCCGAGGTGCTCAGATTCGACATGACCTTGGCGGGCCCCTTCAGCGTAATGGCTCCGCCGGCGGGCACTTCGCCGGGAGGGATTCGTCCCGGCGAATTTGACTTGGACTCCTGGAGAAATGCCGGCGTCGACCTGCTGGTCAAAAGCGGCTACACCATCACGGGGGACTCCGTTACCATGGAGTTCCGCCTCTACAACGCCACCCAGGGGCGCGAGCTCGCCGCCAAGCGCTATACCGGCAAACGCTCGGATCTGCGACGGATCACCCACACCTTTTCCGATGACATCATGCAGACGATGACTGGGGAGAGGGGTCCTTTCACGGGCAAGATTGCCTTTGTCTCCACCGAGAGCGGCAACAAGGAAATCTACCTGATGGACTACGATGGGCATAACGTACAGCGTCTCACGAAAAACCGCTCCATCAACCTGAACCCCGATTTTTCCCCCAACGGCCGTGAGCTCGCCTATACCTCCTATCGCCGCGGCAATCCGGATCTTTTTCGACGCGAAATATTCACCGGAACGGAAGCGGTGGTATCGTCACACCGGGGCATCAACGTTACCGGAACCTGGTCCCCGGACGGCAAACAACTGGCCCTTGCCATGAGCAGGGACGGCAATTCCGAAATCTACGCTATTTCCCGTGACGGCAGGGACCCCAGGCGGCTCACCACCCATCAGGCAATAGATGTTTCACCCGCCTGGTCCCCGGATGGCAAGCGGATCGCTTTTGTCTCGGACCGGCTCGGCAAGCCCCAGGTATTCATCATGAACGCCGACGGCTCCGACGTACGGCGACTCACAACCAGCGGCGCCTATAATGTCTCGCCCCGCTGGTCGCCCAAGGGGGACAGACTCGTCTACTGTCGTCAGGAAGGGGGCTTCCAGATCTACTCCATTGCGACGGACGGAACCGGTGACACCCGCCTTACCAGCGAAGGGAGCAACGAGCATCCCCGTTGGTCCCCGGACGGGCGATTTCTGACGTTCAGTTCCACCCGCGATGGAGGCGAAGCCATCTACGTCATGCGTTCCGACGGCAGCGGCCAGACGCGGGTCTACCGAAGCAAGGGAAAAGCGTCCCACCCAACTTGGTCGCCACGGTGGTAAGACATCGTTTTTACTTGCAGTTACCATCTAACCCATTGAAAAAGCATCTCCATTATATATAATTGTTCGCGTTGACGCGGCGCGGGTCGTACCCGCCCGACCACTGCATTAACAAAAAGGAGAGGAACCATGTATTCTCGCACACTCGGTGTTGTTGCTCTGGCTTGCTTCGCCCTGTCTCTCGTCGGCGGCTGCGCAAAGAAGGAAATGGTTAAGCCCGACCAGGCCGCTCCGACGACTGCCGCCGCGCCCGTCTCGCCGGCGCCGCAGCCTGCCCAGCCCAAGGAAGAACCGGTCAAAGCCCAGACCATAACTGAAGCCCCCGTAGCGGTGGCTTCGCAGGCATCTGACACCGCCGGCAGAGCTGAGGCTGCCGAAACATCCCTTGAGCGCATCTATTTCGATTTCGACGCCTTCGTCCTCTCCCAGACCGCCCGCGACACGCTCTCCCGCAATGCCGAGGCGTTGCTGAAGAAAATGCCCAACGCCAAGGTATCCATCGAAGGCCATTGCGATGAGCGGGGCTCCGACGAATACAACCTGGCCCTTGGTGAAAAACGGGCAAAAACGGCCATGAACTACCTGATCACCCTGGGAGTGCCGGCCGCACGGCTGTCGATCATCAGCTACGGCGAGGAGAAGCCTCTCGATCCCGGCCACACTGAAGAAGCCTGGGCGAAAAACCGGCGGGACGAATTCGTGATTGTAAAATAGTCCCGAAAGGGCTAGCACGGAGGGGAGCCGGTAACGGCTCCCTTTCTCTATGAAGACACCGTTGCTCCAGCAAAAGGAGACCGATTATCCCATGAAACAGTTGACCATGCCCTTGACGGCCCTCGCCCTTTTCACCCTCGGAGGGTGTGTCACCAACAGTGACCTGGACGTTGTCCGGCGCGATCTAGACGAACTCAAAAACCGCCAGTTCCAGGTAGAGAAAGAGGTCGGCGGCGTCCGGACCGAGGCGACCGCACGCATTGAAAGCTCTTTCAAGGATCTGGATACGGAGCGGGCCGGAGTACGCAAGGGGCTGGCCGACCTGCAGGCGGCCATGGACGGGATAAAGGTGGACATGCAGGTGCTCGCGGGCAAGGTGGACGACGTTGGGCTCGCCGCCAAGAAGCCGGGCGACGATCTGATCCTCCTGCGAGAGGATCTGGAGCGCAGGCTCACGGCCTTTGACCAGCGACTGGCCAAGGCCGAGACAGGGATCGAGGCGCTGCAGAAAAAGGTGGCCGAGCAGGCACCCTCGCCGAAGGAAACGGAAAAGCCGACTCCCGAAGCCCTGTACCAGAAGGGACTCGACGCCTACCGGGCGGGAAATTACGGCGTTGCCCGCGAAAGCTTTACCCGCTTCCTGGAACAGCATCCCAAGCACGAACTGGCGGCCAACGCCCGGTACTGGACGGGCGAGACTTACTACAGCGAGAAGAAATTCGAACAGGCGATTCTGGAATTCCAGGAGGTCATCAAGAACTACCCGGGCAAGGAAAAGGTGCCGGCCGCCATGCTCAAGCAGGCAGCGGCCTTCTCTGAGATCGGCGATGCCAAAAGCGCTCGCTTCGTCCTCCGTAAGCTTGCGGACGACTATCCCTCCTCGGAGGAGGCTAAACGGGCAAAAGACAGGCTCAAGGAGCTAAAATGAAACAAGGCGGGGTTTTCACCCCGCCTTGTTTGTTTCTGTATCCTGACCAACGATGTTCTAGGCTGATTTTTTCTCGGATTCAGGGCTGCCTGCAACCGGGGCCGGTTCGCCCTGATGCACCCCGCTGGCGGCTTGGTCCTCGTAGGCCTTTACCTCGGCAGCCAGGTCCCGCTTGACGGGCTCGGCAGCGGCCTCCCCTTTTTCCGCCTTTTCCTTCTCATCCAGTGTCCGGACCTCTTCAGCCAAGTTCCGCTGGAAATCGTCCGAGGCGCGCTTGAACTCCGCCAGCCCCTTGCCGAGCGAACGGGCGATGTCGGGGAGCTTCTGGGGCCCGATGACGATCAGGGCGATGACGAGTATAACGATAAGCTCCGGCATCCCGATTCCAAACATGCTGTCCTTCCTCCTCTTTTCGGCAGCCGGTGCCTCCGATCCGCCGCATCTGGCAGCACGCGCGACAGAAACCCGACCGCGTGGCTGTGAAAATAATAGGTGTTCTGCCCAGTTATGTCAAGCGCAGCCTGTAGAAGGCGGCCTAAAGGGTTTGACAGCACGGCGAACATTGATTACCATCTACCCCATTTCGCGCCGTATACGGGCGCCTGCGACACGGGAGAGCGCGCCATGCACGCCAACGACATCAGACAGGACATACGGAAGCTCCTGAAGGAGCGTAACGCTGTGCTCCTGGCCCACAACTACATGAGGGACGAGGTGCAGGAGATTGCCGACATAACCGGTGACTCACTCGCCCTCTCCCAGGAGGCGGCCCGCACCGACGCGGACGTCATCGTTTTCTGCGGAGTTCACTTCATGGCCGAGTCAGCCTCGATCCTCTCGCCGGACAAAACGGTCCTTCTGCCGCGCATGGACGCCGGCTGCCCCATGGCAGACATGGTGACCGCCGAGGCGTTGCTGGAGATGAAGGCCCGCCACCCCGACGTACCTGTCGTCACCTACGTGAACTCTTCGGCGGCGGTTAAGGCCGTCAGCGACATCTGCTGCACCTCGGCCAATGCTGTGAAGGTTGTGAATTCCCTCCCGGACCCGGAGGTAATCTTCGTTCCCGACCGCAACCTGGGACAGTTCGTGGCAAAGCAGTCCGACAAGACGTTCCACTTCTGGGACGGCTTCTGCCCCACCCACGAACGGCTGAAGCCCGCCGACGTCCAGAGGCTCAAGGAAGCCCACCCCGACGCTCTCTTCATCTGCCATCCCGAGTGCAACCCCTTGGTCGTGGCCCTGGCGGACCATGTCTGCTCCACGAGCGGTATGTATGACTTCTGCCGCACGAATCCGGCCAAACGGTTCATCATCGGCACCGAGGCGGGGATTCTCTACCGGCTCCGGCTTGAGAATCCGGACAAGGAATTCATCCTCGCCTCGCCGGCGCTTGTCTGCCCCAATATGAAGCTGACCTCCCTGGAAGATGTGCTGGCGAGCCTGCAGACCATGTCGCCGGTGGTGAAAGTCCCCGAAGAAATCCGGGTCCCGGCCAAGCTCGCCCTGGACCGGATGATCGCCATCCCCCGGGACTGACACCGGACCTACCATAACAGCCAGAGGTATCCCATGATTCGCCCCTTCAAGGGAATGAGCCCGCAAATCGATCCGTCCGCGTTCATTGCCGACACCGCCGTTGTCATCGGCGACGTGACCATCGGCCCCGAAAGCAGTATCTGGTACAACGTGGTTGCCCGAGGCGATGTCAATTTCATCCGCATCGGCGCCCGGAGCAACATCCAGGATCTCTCCATGCTCCATGTGACCCATAAAAAGCACGCCGACGACCCGGGAGCCCCCCTTGTCATCGGCGATGACGTGACCGTCGGCCACAGCGTGACCCTCCACGGCTGCACCATCGGCAATGGTGCCTTCATCGGCATGCAGGCAATGGTCATGGACAAGGCGGTGGTGGGCGAAGGAGCACTCGTAGGCGCACGGGCACTGGTGACCGAGGGAACCGTCATCCCGCCCCATACCCTCTGGGTTGGGGCACCGGCAAAGTACAAGCGCGACCTGACCCCCGACGAAATTGCCTGGCTGAAGCGCTCGGCAGGCAACTACGTGCGCTACTCACGGGAATATCTTGAGGAAGACGCGGACCGCTGAAACTAAACGGAGCCGGCCCTTTGGGGACCAGCTCCGTTTAGTTTTCCGACATGGTCAGCGGGGCGATCTCAGAAATTCAGAAGCAGAATACGTCCCTTTTCGCCGCCCGACGGCAGTGCCTTCTCTCCTCCCACAACAGGGACGATGTCATTACGCGTCGCATTCTGTGCCTGTGCAACCGCTGCACCCTGACTTCTGTCGTCGAAGGTCGCCTGGGCAAAATGGCCGCCAACGGTAGTGACGCCCGCCAGACTGGCTCCCCTCAGATTAGCGCACACGGCGTACACGCCCGAAAGGTTGGCCCCCTGAAGATCGGCCCCTTCCAGGTCAGCCTTGAACAGCCCCGCACCGGCCAGGTTGGCTCCCCGGAGACTGGCTCCACGCAGGTTCACCATTTCCAGCGACGTGCCCCGCAGATTCGCGCCGTCGAGATTAGCCCCCGCCAGATTCGCGCCGAAGAGGTCGGCGCCGGCCAGGGTTACCCCTCGCAGATCGAAGCCGGCCAATACGGCTCCGCGCAGTACGGCTCCCGCCAGATTGCGGGAGGTGCGCAGGATCTCGTGAACCTGCTCAGGGGAGGGACGCCATCCGTCCCGGCCGGGCGAAGGCGTTACGGCGCGGCGCGGAGCAGGAGTCGCTGCCATCACCACAGGCTGCTGAACAGCGGCCGGTTTTTCAGCCGCGGCAACCTCAACCTTGGACTTGCGAGACTCTTTACGTGACTCCTTGCGTGCAACTTTGCGGGGTCCACCCGTGATGAGACGGACGTACTCCTCGTAGTCGAGGGGCCTTTTTTTCCCCCCGTTCCCGGATGCGGATGCCACTGATTCAACGGCGGGGCCGCAGATGAGCGCCACCGCCATGAGCGACAGGAATGGCCTGAGCAGATACCTCAGCATAGTCGGATACGCTTCCTTCTCATGGGTTTGAAGCGAGGAGCGGAGCATTATACCACTTTCCCCATTTTCACTTATCGGATCATTCTTCGATCCCTTTAACTATTTTTTACCGCCGCTGAAGGGAAGAACAAGAAGCATCTGTACACATACAATGATGGCATTTCACCAACTGTTATGGTTTAATTCAAGGACGACTGTATCTACCCAGCATATGGAGTTGCGACGTATACTTTTCCTCACCGAGTGTACCGGTCGAAAACGTTCTCGGGGAGACTAGGACCATGACACTAGCGATGAACACGGTGAAAAGCGGAGGCAAAATCCCTCTCTACGAATCGGTGGCCGGCCGCGTGGCCCAACTCATCGGCGAGGGAACATTCCGGGCAGGGGACCGGATTCCGTCGGTCAGGGCACTGGGGCGGCAATTCCAGGTGAGCCTCACCACGGTGATGGAGGCCTACACCCTCCTCGAGGATCGAGGACTCATCGAGGCGCGCCCCCAATCAGGGTACTACGTGAGAGCCCGCTTCCCCGGCTCGACAGCCGAGCCGGAAATGACGGCGCCGCCCCTGAAACCTACAACCGTCGGCACGGCGGAACTCTCCATGATGGTAATGCGGGATACCCGCAACCCGGACCTCGTCCCGCTGGGCGCCGCCATTCCCAATCCCGAGCTGCTGCCGGTGGACCGGTTGAACCGGATGCTCGCCACCGAGAGCCGGAAACATGCCGTGGCCAGCGTCTCCTACGATATGCCACCCGGCTGCGAGCGGCTGCGGGTCCAGATCGCCCGGCGGATGCTGGCCGTGGGGTGCGCCTTGGCGCCGGACCAGATCGTGACCACCTCCGGCTGTATCGAGGCGGTAGTCCTGTCGCTGCGGGCCATCTGCCGTCCCGGGGATACGGTGGCAGTGGAATCGCCGGTGTACTACAACTTCCTGCAGGCGATCGACCTGATGGGGCTCAAGGCCCTGGAGATCCCCACCCATCCGCGCACGGGGATCAGCCTCGACGCCCTGCGCTACGCCCTTGATCACACCCCGATCCGGGCCTGCCTGGTGGTCGCCAACTTCAACAATCCCCTGGGAAGCCTCATGCCCGACGACCACAAGCGCGAACTGGTGGCAATGCTGGCGGCCCGCCGGATTCCCCTCATCGAGGACGATATCTACGGCGATCTGAGTTTCTCCCCGGAACGCCCCCGGGCGGCCAAGGCCTTCGACGAGGCAGGGCTCGTCCTGTACTGCACATCGGTCACCAAAACCGTTGCACCGGGCTACCGGGTCGGCTGGGTGGCTCCGGGGATCTTCCAAAAGGAGATCGAGCGGCTCAAAGCGGTGACCACCATCGCCTGCTCTACGCCCACGGAGCTTGCCGTGGCGGAGTTTCTTGCCAACGGCGGGTATGACCACCACCTGCGGCGCATCCGCAGGATCTACGCCCGCCAGATGTCCCTCATGGCCGAGGCGGTGGGGCAGGCATTCCCGGTCGGTACCCGTGTCACCCGACCCGAAGGGGGGTTTGTCCTCTGGGTCGAATGCCCCGAGCGGGTGGACTCCCTGGTTCTCTACGAGCAGGCGCTCACCAGGGGGATCACCATTGCGCCGGGTCCAATTTTTTCGGCCACCGGCAAGTACCGCAACTGCATCCGCCTGAACGCCGCATGGTGGGACGATCGGGTGGAACGGGCCATCCATACCCTTGGAGAACTGGCCGCCGCCATGATGTGATTGGCGAGCCCGGCGCCTATCTGCTATCCTGTTCCGGCGATCATGGCCACCCGGCAATCCGACAGAACCAAGCAATGACACAGACCGATACCGATCTCTTCAAACGCCTCACCGACCGCCTCACCCCCCCTGCCGCCCGGCTCACCCTTGCCGGGCTCAGGGGGTCGTCGCCAGCCTATCTGCTGGCCCGGCTCATCGGGGAGGCGGGAGCTCCATTCCTCGTGGTCGTCCCCGACGCCGAAGCCGCCGCCGAGCTCACCACGGAACTCCGGTTCTTCACGGGAAGACCCGGCGACATCCTCCTGTTTCCCGCCTGGGACACCTCGCCCTTTGAAAAGGCATCGCCCCATGCCGACGTGACGGCCCAGCGGCTGGCAGTCCTGCGCCGGCTGGCGGACCGCAGGGCGGCTGCCGTGGTAACCACGCCGGAGGCTCTGCGCCAACGGGTAGTGCCGCGCTCCCTTCTGGACAGTGCCTCACTCTACTTTCTGCCCGGCGAAGAGAGCGACCGGGACGATCTCCTGTCACGGCTGGTGACCCTCGGCTACCTCAACGTGCCGCTGGTGGAGGACCGGGGAACCTTTGCCGTGCGGGGCGGCATCGTCGACATCTTCCCGCCGGGTTTCGATCTGCCGGTGCGGATCGAATTCTTCGGCGACTTCGTCGATACCATCCGGAGCTTCGAACCGCTCTCCCAGCGCTCCCTCCAGCCCCTGGAAGAGTTACTGCTGCTCCCGTCGCGGGAGTTGCTCCTGACTGCCGATACCCTGCAGGGGGCGGCGTCCCGCATCAAGACGCGCTGCGACGATCTGGAGATATCCCCCTTGGTCCGCCGCGAGCTGCTGGAACAGCTCCAGAACGGCCTCTACCCGGCAGGAGTCGAATGGCTCCTTCCCCTCTTTCACCAGAATCTGGAGACCCTGCTTGACTACGCCGGCGACGCCGTGCGGGTCCTGGTCGATCCGGCAGCCCAGGAAGAGGAGGGAGAACGACTCTCGCGGGAACTGGAGGAGGCTTCCGACCGCGCCCGGGAGCGGGGCGAGCTCTTTCCCGCGCCGGAAAGCCTCTTCCTCGCCCCGGCGGATACTGCGGCCGCCCTGGCTGCGGGGAGACTGGTGACCATCCCCTTCCTGCACCTGAACGAGGGTGATTCCCCGGAGACCATCGACATTGCCACCGAGACGAACGCCGACCTCAAGGTGGACATCTCGCCCGACAGCGAGGGGGTCCTGCGGCCGCTGGCCGCTCGCCTGACCGGCTGGATCGAGGAGCGGCAACGGGTGATCATAGCCTGCCACCAGCGCGGTCAGGCCCAGCGGCTGTATGAGTTACTGGCCCATTACCCGGTCCCCCTTACCGTCTCGGACCGCCCCTTCCCGGCGGAACGGGAGCGGGACGACGGCAGGGTGGACATCGTAATCGGCGAAATCTCTCGCGGGTTCAGGTTGCCGGAAGGACGGCTCGTGGTCATCGCCGAAGAGGAAATCTTCGGCAAGCGGCAAAAACGGCGCGGCATCACCGAGTTGCGCAAAAAGCAGATCATGACCTCCCTGGCGGAGCTGAAGCCGGGCGATCACATGGTTCACCTGGACCACGGGGTCGGCATTTACCGTGGACTCCAGCACCTTTCGCTCAGCGGCTGTGCCGGCGACTTCCTGCTGCTGGAGTATGCGGGGGGGGACAAGCTCTACCTGCCGGTGGACCGGCTCAGCCTGGTGCAGCGCTACGTGGGCTCCGAGGGGATCGAACCGCGGGTCGACCGGCTCGGCGGCACCTCATGGGAGAAGGCCAAGGGCAAGGCCCGCGCGGCAGTCCAGGAGATGGCCGAAGAACTCTTGCGGATCTACGCGGCCCGCCAACTTCACGAGGGGCACCGGTTTTCCCCCCCCGACGATCTCTACCGGGAGTTCGAGGCCTCCTTCGCCTACGAGGAGACCTCCGACCAGCTGGCTGCCATCGAAGACGTCATCGCCGACATGACCAGCAACCGGCCCATGGACCGGCTGGTCTGCGGCGACGTGGGCTACGGCAAGACCGAAGTGGCCATGCGGGGAGCTTTCAAGGCGGTCATGGACGGCAAGCAGGTGGCGGTCCTGGTGCCGACCACAGTCCTGGCCCAGCAGCATTTGGAGACCTTCAGGGCGCGGCTTGGGGCCTACCCGGTCACCATTGAAATGGTTTCCCGCTTCAGGACTCCCAAGGAACAGAAGGACATCCTGGAGCGGGTGAAAAAGGGGACCGTCGATGTCATCATCGGCACCCACCGACTCCTTCAAAACGATGTGACGTTCAAGGACCTGGGGCTTCTCATCGTGGACGAGGAGCAGCGCTTCGGGGTAACCCACAAGGAAAAGCTGAAAAAGTACAAGGCAGCGGTGGACATCCTGACCCTCACCGCCACCCCCATTCCCCGCACTCTCTACATGTCGCTCATGGGTATCCGCGACCTCTCCATCATCGACACCCCGCCCGTGGATCGGCTGGCAGTTAAGACCTTCGTGGCCCGTACCTCCGACGAGCTCATCCGCGAAGCGGTTCTGCGGGAGCTCCGAAGGGGAGGGCAGGTGTTCTTCGTCCACAATCGGGTCCAGTCCATCGGAGCCTGGTACGAACACCTGCGCCGCATCGTGCCCGAGGCAAAGATCGCCGTGGGGCACGGCCAGATGGACGAAGGCGAGCTGGAGAAGGTGATGCTTGGCTTCATGCACGGGGAAACGAACCTTCTGCTCTGCACCACGATCATCGAGTCAGGCCTGGACATCCCCAGTGCCAACACCCTCATCGTGGACCGGGCTGACACCTTCGGACTGGCCCAGCTTTACCAGTTGCGGGGAAGGGTAGGGCGCTCCCGGCAGCGGGCCTACGCCTATCTCCTCATACCCGGCGAAGGCGCCATCTCGTCCGATGCCCGGGAGCGGCTGCGGATCATCCAAGAACTGAACGAGCTGGGGGCCGGCTTCCGCCTGGCCACCCACGACCTGGAGATCAGGGGCGCCGGCGATCTCCTGGGGGCCAAGCAGTCGGGCAACATTGCCGCCGTCGGCTTCGACCTCTACACAGAACTCCTAGAAGAGGCGGTCCAGAAACTCAAGGGCGAGGAGCCGGTAGAGCGGGTGGAGCCGGAGATCAACCTGCGGGTGCCGGCCTTCATCCCCGAGGACTATGTGCGCGAACCGAATCAGCGCCTCGTCATCTACAAGAAGCTGACCCAGGCCACGGCCGAAGAGGAGGTGGGCGAGGTCATGGAAGAACTGGTGGACCGGTTCGGCACGCTGCCGCTGGCGGCCTCCTACCTGCTGGACGTGATGAAGCTGCGGATCATGCTCAAGCACTTCCTGGTCCGGATGGCGGAGTTTGACGGCAAACGGCTCTGTCTCTCATTTCACGAGAAAACTCCGGTTTCGCCCGACACCATTATCGGTCTCATTAAAGCAAACCCAAAACGGTACCAGTTCACCCCGGACTTCCGTCTCGTGGCGGAACTGGCCGACACCAGCTTCGAGGGGGTCCTGGCCGAAGCCAGAAATCTCTTGAAAAGGCTGGGGTGATATGCTAGCTTCCGTAAGATTGTTCGGTATTTAAATCATTTAGCTAAAAGGAGTTCGTCCGTGAAGAGACACACTATCGTCACCATCCTTTCGGTCTCCCTCTGTCTGGCTGCCCTCGGCGGCTGCAAGGGCAAGACCGAGTCCGGCACGACGGCAGCTCCGGCCAAAAAAGCAGGCCAGGTACTCGTGGAAGTCAACGGTGACGCCATCACCGTGGAAAATTTCAACAAGGAGCTTGAGGGACTGCCTCCTTACCTGAAGCCCATGGCGGATACGCCGGAAGGGAAAAAGGAGCTGCTGGACACCATGGTGGTGCGCGAACTCCTCTACCAGCAGGCTAAGAAGGACGGGGTCGACAAGAGCGCCGAGATTGCCGACCGGGTGGAAGAGCTCAAGAAGCGCGTCGTGGTTGAGGCTTATCTCAAGAAGAAGGTCGAGGAGCAGGTCCAGGTATCCGACGAGGAACTCAAGAAGTTCTACGATCAGAATAAGGACAAATTCAAGTCCGGCGCCCAGATCAAGGCCAGCCACATTCTCGTGCGGGATGAGAAGCTCGCTCAGGAGATCGTGAAGGAGCTCAAGGGCGGTGCCAATTTCGAGGAGTTGGCCAAGAAGCACTCCATCGACTCCGCCGCCGCCAAGGGTGGCGATCTGGGCTGGTTCAGCAAGGGGAACATGGTCCCCGAATTCGAGAAAGTCGCCTTCGGCCTCAAGGAAGGGGAGACCTCCGGCATCGTCAGGACCCAGTTCGGCTACCACATCATCAAGGTGACCGGCAAGCGTCCCGCCGGCGAGCGCACCTTTGAAGAAGTGAAGGACCAGATCAAGGCAGCAGTCCTGCCGGGCAAGCAGCAGGAAGTCTTCCAGAAGCTCAAGGAAGACATCAAGAAGGGCGCGACGATCTCCATCAAGGAAGACGTGCTCAAGGGGCTCGGCGGCCAGAGCGCAGCGGCCGAGCATCCTGCTCCCGCGCAGCCTGCCGCGACACCCGCCGCCAAGTAGTGACGTAATTACCTTCAAGAGGGGGCGGGACCGCACCAGGGGTCGCCCCCTCCTCTTTCGTGCTCAGACAACGGACCATGATCAAACGCCTCATACCTTTATCTCTTGCCGTCGTCCTCACTCTCCCGTCCCTCTCGTCCGCCGAGGTGGTAAGCCGAATCCTCGCCGTTGTTAACGATGAGATCGTCACCTCCTACGCCGTGGACAAGGAGAAGCGGGCTCTTCTCAAGGAGGCCGAGCGCCAGCAGCCGCCTCCCGACCCCAAGTCCCTTGCCAATCTGGACGAGGTCGCCCTCAACCGCCTCATCGACAAAAAGCTCGTGGAACAGAAGATCCGCGAACTCGACATCCGGGTGGGTGAGGAGGAAGTACGTCAAGCAATTGAAGACGTGAAACGGCAGAACAAGCTCTCCCAGGAGGCTCTCGTGGCGGCGTTGGCCAACCAGGGGCTTTCCTTCGACCAGTACAAGGCCCAGATAAAGGAACAGCTGGAGCGGCTGCGGCTCGTGAGCCAGGAGGTGCGTTCCAAGATCCAGGTGGGTGAACGGGAGATGCGGGAGTATTACGAGGCGAACAAGGCAAAGTTCGGGGCCGAGGATATCTTCAGGGCACGGAACATCTATTTCAAGCTCGACGACAAGATGTCCGCCGAGCAGGTGAAAAAGGTGATGACCACGGCCATGACCGTCCTGCATGAGGCCCAGTCAGGCAAGGACTTTGCCGAGTTGGCGCGCCAGTATTCCGACGATCCGGCGGCCAAGGGCAACGGCGGCGATCTGGGGACCTTCCGCAAGGGGGACATCCTGCCGGAATTCGAGGAGCAGTTGACGCGGATGCAGCCGGGCGAGGTGAGCGACCTCATCTACACCGCCACAGGGCTCCACATCGTCAAGCTGGAAGAGCGCTCCCTCGGCACCCCCAAGCCGTTCGAGCAGGTCAAGGCCGAGGTGGAAGATCTGGTTTACCGCAAAAAATCAGAAGACCGCTTCAACCAATGGGTGGCTGACCTGCGCAAGGGAGCGGCCATCGAACTGCGGCAGTAGCCGCCCAACCGAGCAGAGCGTAAAACCCCCCCGGGGCCGCGGCTCCGGGGGGGTTTTATGCCATATCCATCTCCCTGGCGTCGTGATTCAGATGGCACCCCTCGTTACAGCCCCGCCTCACGCAGCTTTTCCAGAATAGCCTTTTGGTCGGCGGAAAGCGACCGGGGAACCGATACATTGATGTGAACGTAGAGATCTCCCTTGGCTGTTTTCCCCATATGGGGGAAACCAAGGCCCTTCAGGCGAATCTTGGTGCCGGACTGGATACCGGCGGGAACCTTGACGCGCTTGGTCCCTTCCAGGGTCGGCACATCAAGGCTCGCGCCGAGTGCCGCGTCGGTGAATTTGATCTCCCGTTCCACCACGATGTCATCTCCTTCGCGGTGGAACTGTGGATCGCCTCCCACCTTCACAACCAGGTAGAGGTCCCCCGTGCCGCCGCTGCCGACCCCTCCCTTGCCCGCAACCCGCAGGCGCGCCCCGGTTTCAACGCCGGCCGGGACCTTGACGGAGATCTCCTCCCGCATGCCGTCCCGCCGGTACGCAACCCGCTTTTCGCAGCCCGCGTAGGCCTCCCGGAAGGTGACGGGAAGCTCCATGGTAAAATCCCCACCCCGCTGCCGTGTCCCTGTGAAGCTGAAGCCTCCCTGACGGAATCCTCCTCCGAATATGCGGGAAAAGATGTCGTCGGTGCCGACCCCCATATCCTTGAACATGTCCCCCACGTCGAACCCCCGGAAAATGTCTTCCTGGGAGAAGCGCTGGTGGAATCCGTTGGAACCGAACTGATCGTACTGGGCCCGCTTCTGGGGATCGGAGAGGACAGCATAGGCCTCGTTGATCTCCTTGAATTTTTCCTCAGCCGCGGCGTCGCCGGGATTTTTGTCCGGGTGATACGTGATGGCCAGTTTGCGGTAGGCCTTCTTGATCTCCTCTTCGGTTGCCCCCTTTTTCAGGCCGAGGGTTTCGTAATAGTCGTGCTGCGCCATGACATAGATCCTTTCACGATGAATGTGGCCCTCAGAATGTAATGGTACTTTGCCCCCCTGTCAATGAACAGGGGTTGACAGGATCAGTTCATCAGTCTAATATTTAGGTATCCGAACATTTCGTATACCGTAACAGGGATGATCGTATGGAACAGATTGAACGGATAGCGCAGTTGTACCCCGTGATCATGCGCGTGATGGGGCGGATCAGAAGCCTCGTCCATGACGGCATGGACCTGACTTACAACCAGTATAAGATGCTCCTCACCATTTACGACAAGGGGAGCTGCCCGCTCAACCTGCTGGCCCGTGAACTTGGAATCGCCATGAGCTCAGCCAGTGAAATGGTGGAACGCCTCGTTAACCTGGGTATCGTGTATCGGGCCGTGGATGAGGACAACCGCCGCCAAGTGATCATCTACACCACCGACCGGGGCGAAGAGCTCATCCGCGAACTAAGGCACGGCATCATCGAAAACTACCGGCAGCTCTTCGCCCGACTGCCTGAAGGGGACCAGGAACGCCTCGCCACCGCTTTCGAGACCATTGCGGACGTTCTCGGCAAACTCGAATAACCGTACAAAGACAGTTTATCCACAGCGGAAGGAGAGAGAACATGAAAAAGGCGATTGTGGCCGGCGGCGGCATCTCAGGGCTCGCCACCGCGTACCTGCTGAAAACCCGGGCCGCGGAGGAAGGACTTGAGCTCGACGTGACCCTGGTGGAGCGGGAGGAACGCCTGGGGGGCAAAATCTGGAGCATCAAGGAGGAGGGGTATCTCTGCGAGTGGGGCCCCAACGGTTTTCTGGACTCCAAACCCCAGACCCTCGACCTCTGCCGGGAACTGGGCGCGTCTGACCTGCTCCTGCGGAGCAACGACAACGCCCGCAAGCGGTTCATCTACACCGGCGGGGCGCTGAACCGCCTACCCGAGAACGGACCCATGTTTCTCAAAAGCGGTCTCATCTCCTGGCCGGGCAAGCTGCGGCTCGCCATGGAACCGTTCATTCCGAAAAAAGCGGGCGACGAGGACGAAACCCTGGCGGCCTTCGGCCGGCGCCGCCTGGGGGACGAAGCGCTGCGCAAGCTGATTGCGCCCATGGTGTCGGGGATTTTTGCCGGCAATCCGGAAACCATGTCCCTGCGGTCGTGCTTTCCCCGCATCGCCGAGTTGGAGGATGAATACGGCAGCTTGGTGCGGGCCATGATCCGTCTGGCGAAAAAGAAGAAGCAGGAGGTCGCTCAAGGAAAGGCGGTGGCCAGCGCCGCCGGACCGGGCGGGGTGCTCACCTCGTTCCGGGACGGCATCCAGGCCCTCACCGATATCCTGGCCGAGCGTCTCGGTCCGGACACTATCGTATCGGGCCAGGAAGTGCTGGAAGTTTCGCGGGGCGGAAGCCTCCCCTGGCGGGTGCGGACCGGAAGCATCGATATGGACGCCGATCTGGTGATCCTGGCGACCCCCGCCTATGCCACCGCCTCCATCATTCAGGGAGTGGACTCCGACATGGCCGGCATTCTCCGGCAGATCCCCTACGCCACCATGACCGTTGTCTGCTTCGGATATGACCGGGAGCGGATCGCCCACGATCTGAACGGCTTCGGCTATCTCATTCCAAAGGAGGAGGGGATGAATACCCTGGGCACGCTCTGGGATTCGAGCATCTTCGAGAACCGGGCGCCGGAAGGTCAGGTCCTCCTGCGCAGCATGATGGGGGGGGCCTGCTTCCCCGAATACGTCAACCTGACCGACGAGGAGGTCACTGGGCGGGTGAAGAACGACCTCGCCACCATCATGGGCATCACGGCGCCTCCTTCGTTCGTCCGCATCTTCCGCCATCACCAGGCCATCCCCCAGTACACCGTGGGGCACTCCACACGCGTAGCCGCTCTGGAGCAGAGAGCCGCCTCCCTGCCGGGACTTTTCCTCACCGGCAACTCTTACCGGGGTATCGGCCTCAACGACTGCGTGGCCGCCGCCAACCGCACCGCCGGCGAGGCCATCGCCCAGCTCACATCCCGCTGAACAGACAGAAAAGGGGGGCGCCATGCCCCCCTTCCATATTTCCTGCCGTTGCCCCGCCCGATCTCATTCCCGCACGTCACGACCCGTCAGTTCGATGAAAACATCCTCCAGGGTCGGCTCCCGGAGGCAGACCTTCCGGATGTCCTCAGTGCCGATGGCATCCATGAGGGGCTTGAGGAATTCCTCGCCCGCAAGCGAGAGGCGGAACAGGTCGCCCGTACGCTGGAGGGACCGGACAAAGGGGAACCCCTTCAGCATTTTCTCGTAACGGTCGGCATGGGCCCGGAACTGGAGTTCGTAGTGGTGGGCATGGGCCATCCGTTCTTTGAGCTGGGAAGCGCTCCCGTCCACCAGAAGCCGGCCGTGGTCCATGATCACGATCCGGTCGCAGAGGGCGTCGGCCTCATCCATGTAGTGGGTGGTAAGAAAAATGGTCATGGTATCCTTGAGGGATGCCACGTAGTCCCACACGGCGCGGCGTGACTGGGGGTCAAGCCCCGTGGTCGGTTCATCGAGGAAAAGGACCTTCGGCCGATGCACGAGGGCACGCGCCACCACGAGCCGACGCTGCATGCCGCCGGAAAAGGTGTCGGGAAAATCGTTGCGACGCCCGGAGAGCCCCACGAGTTCCAGGAGCTCGTCCACCCGCCGGTTGGTCTCCGCCGACGGCATACCGTGGAGCCGGGCCTGCATGACCAGGTTTTCCCGGGCGGTGAGGTAACGATCCAGGTTGTTGTCTTGGGGCACCACGCCGATAAGCCGGCGCACCTCCCGCCCCTGGCGCTGGACGTCGAAATCCTCCACCCGGGCCGTGCCGCTGTCCGGACGAAGGACCGTGGTGAGGATGCGGATGATGGTGGTCTTGCCGGCGCCGTTGGGACCCAGCAGGGCAAAGATGGTACCTCGGTCGACCTTCAGGGAAAAGCGATCCACGGCCGTGAGGGTGCCGTAGTGCTTGGTCAGCTCGTGCAGTGAGAGGGCGGCCGGCACGCGCTCGCTACCTCGCTTCGCCCCGGAGGGGAACGACGCACGTGTTATCCATGGGGAACAGGAGGGAAAAGACGCTCCCGCCGCCTCCCTCGCCCGACGTCACCCAGACCATGCCGCCGTGGGCGTCCATGATCCCCTTGACGATGGAAAGGCCGAGCCCCGACCCCTTGGACATGAAGCCGGTCTTGCCGGAGGAGTGGTACTCGATGTCGCCGACGCCGTAGAATTTCTCGAAGATCCGCACCGCCTCATCGGGAGGGATTCCGATCCCCGTATCGGCCACGTCCAAGCGGTAGAACCCGGGATGCCCCGCGATATTGGCGGGGAAATCCCGGTAGAACGGGCGCAGCAGCTCCTCGTCCGCCGTGAGTTCCTCCATGGTGACCAGCCGGCCGGTAATGGCAATCCGTCCGCCGTCAGGGGTAAACTTGATGGCGTTTTCCGTCAGGTTGCGGACCGCGAGGCGGCAAAAACCCTCGTCCGCCGGCACGCGGCAGGGATCGTCGGCGATTTCCAGGCGGATGTCCCGCTCGGACAGGGGGAGCAGCAGGGTCTGCCGTACCTCCTGACAGAGATCCGACAGCTTCACGGGACGGGTATGGACGGCGAACCCCTTGGCCTCTATCCGTGAGATGGAGAGGAGATCGTCGACGATTCCCTTGAGCTGGGTCACCCCCTCGTATACCGACTGCATCATCTCCTTCTGCTCGGGGGTCATGGGAATGTCGCTGTAGAAGAGGAGGAACTGCAACCCACCGATGATGGAAGTGAGCGGCGTCTTCAGCTCATGGGAAGCCATACCGATAAAGCTGTTTTTGGAGGCATTCAGGCGCCCCAGTTCGATGTTCGCCCGCTTCACCTCCTCCAGGTTCTCCTTGAGGGCCTTGCGGCTACGGACAAGCTCCTCGTTCTTCTCCTTCATCCGATCGTAGAGGGTGTGATTCTCGATGAGGACCGCCATCTGATTGGCGATGGAGTTGAGAAGGAACACCTCCCGGTCAGTGTATTCCCGGTTGGGGCGATGGGCCACGAACAGGGTGCCCAGGACGCCGGAGCCGATCTTGAGGGGGAGGGCGCACCAGGCTCCCATACCCATGGCTTCCGCGGCCGCTTCCGCCTCCGGGCCGAAATGACCGGCGATCTCGGCAGCCTTGAAGCTTTTGCCGTCGAGCACATCCTTGACCCAGGGGAGGCTGCGCGACAGGGAGCCGAAGGACTCGGCAAACTCCCGCGACAGCCCCAGCCAGGCGCTGAGGTTCAGACTTCCTTTCTCCATGAGATGAATGCAGGACCAGTCGATCTGGAGCATCTGGTGCAGCTGGGAGAGGAGATCAACCATGATCCGCTTGGAGCCCCGCTGGGAGTTGAGGCGAAAGGCCACGGCGTAGAGGGTGAGGAGCTCCCGGTCCGTGAGCTTTTTCTCTTCCTCCATCCGCTTGCGTTTGGTGATGTCCTTGATCACGTAGACGTAGCCATGCTCATTTTCGGTGGGGTGCATCGGGTAGCAGGCAGCGTTGTACCACCCGGGCAGCCGGGGAAAGCGGACATCGTCTTCGTCCGCCTTGAGATCGGCGCAGAGGCCGAAGATGCTTTCACCGGCGGGATCGTTGCCGTAAAAGAGCTCAGTGATGTTTGTGCCGATCACATCGTTGTAGGTGGTATCGAAGTACTGAATCAGCTTGCTGTTGCAGCGGATGATGGTACCGGTGGGATCGGTCAGGACCACGATGTCCGACACGGCGTCAAAGGCCGCTTCCCACTCGATCTTGCCTTGGCGGATGGAGCGTTCGGCCCGGCGACGGGTCCGCCGCTCCGATGCCTCGCGGATTTCCCGGTCCACGGCCGGAATGAGGCGGGAGAGGTTTCCTTTCATGAGGTAATCGTGGGCACCGGCGCGCATGGCGTCCACAAGCATGTCCTCACCGATCTTCCCCGACACGATGATGAAGGGTAGATCGAGACCGCTGCGCTTGAGGATTTGAAGCGCTGCCGGCGCGGTGAACTGGGGCAGGCGGTAGTCGGAAATGACAATGTCCCACTCCCGCTTCACCAGTGCCTCGCGCATGGCGGCGGCAGTCTCGACCCGCTCGTGCTCCACGCTGTAGCCGCCGCGCTTCAGGTCGTTCAGGAGCAGCAGGGCATCGTCCTCGCTATCCTCCACGAGAAGCAGTCGCAGTTTCTTTTCGGTCATTGGGTTGTTCCGTCCTCTTTGTCGGAATTCCGGGCGAGGTGCTCTTCCTCGCCCAGGGTGAAGTAGAATGTGGCACCGTGATCCGGGGCTGCCTCGACCCAGACGGTACCGCCGTGCCGCTCCACGATGCGGCGCACCGTGGCGAGACCGATGCCGGTTCCCTCGAACTCGTCGGCACTGTGCAGGCGCTGGAACGGGGTGAAGAGCTTGCCGGCAAAGGTCATGTCGAAACCGACCCCGTTGTCACGGACTAGGTAGACGGGCCGCCCGCTGCCCTGTTCCTCAACGGCAAACTCGATGACGGCATCGGCGCGCTTGCCGGTGTACTTCCACGCGTTGCTCAGGAGATTTTCCAGCACAACCCGCAACAGCCGCGGGTCGCCGAACGCCATGACCCCCTCCGTGATGCGCAGGGTCACATCCTCCCGCCCTTCGATCTGTTTCAGCCCCAGGCCGATCACCTGGGCAAGCGCGCTCAGGTTCACCTGGCGTTTTTCCAGCTCGCTCCGGCTCACATTGGCCAGCTGCAACAGGTCGTCGATGAGACACCCCATCCGCTGGGCAGCCGACCTGATTCTCTGGATGTATCCCTTGCCCGCGGTATCGATCCGCTCCCCGTAATCCTCCACCAGCATCCTGCTGAAGCCGTCGATGTGCCTGAGCGGCGCCCTCAGGTCATGGGACACGGAGTAGCTGAAGGACTCCAGCTCGCGATTCGCCCGTTGCAATTCCTGGGTACGCGCCTCCACCCGCTCCTCCAACTCGGCGTTGAGACGACGGACTTCTTCATCCGCCTTGATCCGCTCGGTTACGTTGCTGGCCAAAACCACTTCTGCGGGCCGACCGCCGAAATCAAGGGTATGAGAGGTAATCTCGACGGCGATCAGGGTCCCGTCCTTTTTCCGGTGGCACTGGATACCGGTCGGCTTCAGGCAGGGACATTCCCGTGCCTGCGCCGCGCCCTCCCCGGGGGCCGGACTACCGGCGGCCGGCCCGATATCACGCATGGTCATGGCGAGGAACTCCTCGCGCGAGTAGCCGTAATGTGTTACCGCGGCGTCGTTTACCTCCAGAAAGGCCTTGGTGTCAAGGTCGCAGACCCACATGGGGTGTGGATTGCTGGCAAACAGAACGCGATAGCGCTCCTCTGACGCGCGCAAAGCCTGGTTCGTCTCGTGCAGCTCAAATTGGCTCTTTTCATACTCGTCCAGCTGCTGGCGCAGTTCTTCTTCCACCATGCACAGCTCTTCGTTGCGGGCGCGTAGTTCGTCTTCGGCCCGTTCAGCGCTCAGTGCGTAGCGGCGGACGAGCCAGTAGAGCAGGCCGGCGGTTGCGGCCACGTAAAACCATCCCTTAGCGGTCTGCAGTCGGGTGAGCTGCGCCGCCTCCGGTGCGATCCCCGTCAGGATGCGGTCGGAAAAAAGAATCCAGAACATCCCCACCACAAGGTAGATGGCCGCAATTTGATGGGGAGCACGGCGATGTTCGTTGCCCATGCCGTTATCCTCCCGTCGCGGCGTACGCTTCGTTCGTGAGAGGGAACAGCATGTTGAAGGAACTGCCTTCCCCTTCGACGCTCTCCGCCCAGATATAGCCGTGGTGGGCGTCCATCACCTTGCGGCAGAAGGCAAGGCCGAGCCCGGTGCCGGTCGATTTCCCCAACCTGCGGTTGCGGGCCTGGACAAAGCGATCGAAGATGCTGACGAGGGAGTCGGCCGGGATGCCGACCCCCGTGTCCCGCACCGTGATGAGCAGATGAGGGTTCAGCGGCGGCAACGGCACATCGGGATAGCTTTCCCGGGGAATGCGGCCCACAAGTTCTGCCGGGTCGTTCAGAAGCCGGGCGCTCACCTCGATCTCTCCCCCCTCTTGGGTAAACTTGATGGCATTGGCAATGAGATTGCCCATGAGCCTGGCGAACTGGTTGCGGTCCAGCGACAGGGCCAGAGGATAGTCGGGGAGCGTCAGAACCAGGGCAATGCCCGCCCGTCGGGCCACTGAGTCGAAACGCCCTAGGGTCCGGGCCATGAGCGGTCCCAGGTCTTCGAGCCGGGCCGCCATGACCATTCTCCCCGCCTCGAACCTGTGGACGTCGAGCAGCGTGTCGATCATATCCACCATCTCGGCACAGCTTTCCATGGCCGAATCAAGGTAGGAGCGCTGCTCTGCGTTGACCGGGCCGATCCGCCCCTCCCGCACCAGGTCGATGGAGCCGACCACGGCGGTGATGGGGGTCTTCAAGTCGTGGGAGAGCATGGAGACGAAATCCTCGCGCTCCCGTTCAAGGGCCTTGAGGGTGGAGATGTCCCTGATGATTTCCACGCATCCCATCATTTCCCCGCCAGCGCCCTTGAGGGGAGTTGCGCTGGACAGGACCGGGATCATGCCACCGCCCGCCTGCACGGCATAGGTCACGTCAAGACAGGGGTCGCCGGTGGCCAGCACCACGCGACAGGGGAGGCGCTCCCCCGGGATATCTGTTTTCAGGAGTAGCTCCACCGGCTGATTCTGTACTCCGTCGGCCGCAATGCCGAAGCGTTCCTCGGCTGCCCGGTTGATGGTGATGATCCTTCCCTCGCGGTCCACCGCCACGAGAAGGTCCGCCATCCCCCGAAGGATCGCCCCCATCTTCCGCCGTTCCTCGTCGAGCACCCGTTGCAGCCGCTCGTTTTCAAGTCTGGTCCGGTTGAACTGGATGGCGCGTTCCACTCGCTTTTTCATATCATCGGAGGAAAAGGGCTTGGAGATGTAATCCACCGCCCCCTTTTTCATGGCCTCTACGGCGATGTCCTCGCTCCCGTGGGCGGTCATCATGATCACCACCAGATCGGGCCACCGGTCCCGGATTCGCTCCAGGACCTCGATTCCGTCCATGCGCGGCATGCGGATATCGAGCAATACCAGGTCGAAGCTCTCCCGTTCGAGAGCGTCCAGGGCCTCGATCCCGTCCCGCGCCCGCATGGTCCGATAGCCGGCATCCTCCAGTTGCAGCTTGAGGATGAGGGCGATATCCGCTTCATCGTCGACGATGAATACCTTGTAGCCGCTCATGGCTCTCCCTCGTGGATGGGAACGGTGAAGGTGAACACGTTGCCTCCGCCGATTCCTTCAGAGTAGAAAATCCTGCCGTGGTGCCGTTCGACGATCTCCTTACAGATGGCAAGCCCCAGCCCGGTGCCGCCATGCTGCCGCCGGTCGCCGCTGTCAATCTGCTGAAACCTCTTGAAAAGTTTCCCCCGGTCGGCCCACTGGATCTCGCGTCCGCGGTCCTTGACCGACACGGCGACAAAGTTGTCGCTCTGCTCGGCAGAGATGGTTACCACTGCTCCCCGTGGTGAAAATTTCACCGCGTTCGCAATGAGGTTGGTCAGAACCTGCCCCAGCCGGTCACCGTCGCCGTATATGGCGGGCAGATCGGCCGACACCTCGTTGACGACCGTTACGCCGTGCTCCCGGGCAAATCCCTCCAGCTCCCGCACCGACCACTCCACCAGCTCAGCCGGCGAGTGGGGCGAAAGGGCAAACTCCATTTTGCCCGATTCGATCTTGGCGATATCAAGGATGTCGTTGACCAGTCGGATGAGCCGCTCGGTATTGCGGAGACATACGCCGAGCAGTTCTTTTTCCACATCGGTGAAGCCCCTGCTCTTGTCCACGATCAGCTGGAGCGAACCCTTGATGGAGGTGAGGGGGGTCTTGAGTTCATGGGAGACGGTGGAAATGAACTCGGTTTTCATCCGGTCCACCTCCTCCTCGGCGGTCACGTCGCGGACGGACATGACCACGCCGGCAAAATGCCCATCACCATCGACCAGGGGCGCCAGGGTGACCTTGAGCTTTTTCCCCCGGGCGTCCAGATCGACTTCCCTGACCGTTGCCTGGTCACGGTTTTCCCCCATGGAGGTGATGTGCTCCACGAGCCGGCAGAACTCCCCCTGGTTGCAGATATCCAGAATAGGCTGACCGACCACGCGGTGGGGCACCATCTCGAAAAGCTGCTGGGCCGCCGGATTGAACAGGATGACGCGCCCGTCCCGGTCGGTCACCGCGATCCCCTCTGCCATGCTGGTAAGGATCGCCTCGAGCCGTCCCATTTCCACCTGCAATGCGGCGGTCCGCTCCTCCACCCGTCGCTCCAGGAATTCGTTCATGTCCGTGAGTTTGAGATTGAGGTTCTCCAGGTCGTGGGCCTTGGTCCGGATGGTTCGGTCGCGCTCGTCAATGGCTGCGGCCATCCGGTTGAATGCCTCGGCCAACTCTCCGATCTCGTCGGAGGAAGTGACCGCGACCCGCTGCTGCAGTTCCCCTTCCTCAATGCGTCGAACCCCGTCCGCAAGCTCGCGAACAGGTTTCGTCAGCCTGAGCGATACCCAGTAGGCGGTGACAAAGGACAACACGAGGCCCAGGATCGCCGACGCCACGATATTGCCCAGGCTCCCCTGCAGAACCCCCTTGTAGTCGTCGCGGGAAAGCGCCACGACCAGGGCTCCGACAAAATCGCCCCTGCTATTGGTAAGGGGATCGAAGGCCGCAGTGAAGACCTTGCCGCCGATCTCCGCATCGCCCCTGAACGGGAGCCCCTGCCTGAGGCCCCCCAGAATCCGCGCAGGAATTGCCTGGGGTCCGTTTTTTCCGAAACTGTCGGGGGGGATGATCTCCTTGCGGGTGATGGTCACATACACCTGTCTGCCGAAAACTTCCTGAACCTGCGACGGGAGCCTGGTGTCGGTTTCGAGGATGTCTCCGGCCACGAAGGCACCGACCATGGCCCCCCTGGTGTCCACGACCGGCACCACCACCGTCTGCATCATGACCTCGCCCGTGTTCCCGGCGTCTCCCCCGCGACAGTAGTTAACCAGCCCTTCGCTGCAGAGGAACTCGGTCGTCACGAGTTCAGTCGAGACGATAGGATGCCTCTCCCTGAGGGCACGCTCCACGACCGGCGTCAACTCAAACGTTCTGTCCATGCGGTACTGGTTCCCGCCGGTGATGACCGTACCCCGGGAATCAACAAACACGATCAACTCCACGAAGGGGAGGATCATCATCCAGCGGCGGGCTGCATCCCGCAGCCAGAGGCTGTCGCGGGCGACCATGCGTTCGCGGACGGGCGGCGCAGAGGCCGGATGCATGAGAGAGTACTGGATCTGCTCGGCCCGGTTTGTGTACTGGTCCTTGGCATACCGGACCTGTTCGGCCAGTTTGCGGGACAGTTCCGCCTCGAGGGAAGAATCGACGGTTCTAATGGTAATAACGACGAGAAAGGAATAGGAAACGAGAAGAATGAGCAGGATGGCGAGAAAAATTTTTGTGCGGATCGCGAGCAACGATTTCATTGCAATCCCTTCAGCGAGACCGTCTCCGGTCTCTTTCGGGCACGGATACACGAACGGTGCTACTCAGTGTGAAGAGACGGCGAGGCCCCATGATCTCTTACCAGCGCTCCGCCTTGAGGTCGCGGGTCATGAGTTCCATTACTGCCTGGCGGGCCGGCTTGTCCTCGTGGAGCACCTGGTAGACCTTCTCGGTTATCGGCATCTCGACCCCTGTCCGGCGGGCAAGACGGTACGCCGACTCGGCGGTTTTCACCCCCTCCGCCACCATGCGCATCTCTCCCAGGACATCAGCCAGCTTCATCCCCTGGCCCAGCTTCATGCCAACGGTCCGGTTGCGCGAAAGGTCTCCGGTGCACGTGAGCACCAGGTCACCCATGCCGGCAAGGCCCGCAAAAGTTTCCGGCTGGGCCCCCATGGAGAGCCCCAGTCGGGTCATCTCTGCCAGGCCGCGGGTGATCAGGGCTGCACGGGTATTGTGGCCGAGGCCCAGACCGTCCGAGATCCCGGCCGCCACGGCAATGACGTTCTTGAGGGCACCGCCGATCTCAACTCCCACCACGTCGGTATTGGTGTAGACCCGGAAGGACGGCGTGGTGAAGAGACGCTGCACTGCCGCAGCCACGGCAGGGTCGCCCGAAGCCGCCACCACCGCCGTCGGCATCTCAAGGGAGACTTCGCGGGCAAAGCTCGGTCCGGACAGGACGCTGAAACACCGGGCGACCTCCGGCGGCAGTACCGCCGCGCAGACTTGGTCCATGGTCATGAGGGTGTCGAGCTCTATCCCCTTGGAGGCGTTCACCAGCACCACGCCGGGACGCAGCAGCGGCGCCAGTTGCGCCAGCACTCCGCGCATCACCTGGGAGGGCGAAACGAGAACCAGGAAGTCCTTCCCGGTGGCCGCCTCCTCCAGGGAGTTGGTGAACGAAAGGGCGGGAGCGAGTTCGATGCCGGGGAGAAAAAGGGAGTTGACCCGCGTTGCACGCATCTCTTCCACCAACTCGGCCTCATAGGCCCAGAGTGTCACGTCAAGCCCCTTTCGGGCCAACAGATTCGCCAGCGTCGTTCCCCAGCTTCCCGCTCCGATCACACCGATACGTTCACTCATGTCCGCCACTCCCAACCGATGATGTGCTCCTGTGCCGAGCACCACTAGTCCCACTCCCCTTCATACTCCTCGTCCCGACGCGTAGGTGGGAACTCGTATCCCTCGGCCCGGGCCTCCCTGACCATCTCGATCAGGTCCAGCAACCAGCGCCTGATGAACGGCTGACGGTGGAGCGGGACCAGTTCCTCCCGGATGCTCCGGGCTGCTGCCAGGCTCTGCTCCACCAGCGAGCACTCCCGGCCGCTGCGCACCATCAGATCAGCGGCAAGCAAGAGGCGCCGGACAAGCCGCTCCCGGCGCGGCGCCACATAACGCCGGCACCAGCTTTCCAGGAACCGGTCAACGGCGGCTTCATCCCCCCGGCCGAAGGGATCCCCCTCCAGCCGGTCCAGGTCATCGGCAAGAAGCCGGACCCGCTCGTTGAAGATGAACCACCCGTCGAAAAACCAATCCCGAATGAGATCGTCTCCCACCGCGATCCGGGAAGGGGTGCAGGCCTTCGCGACCTCATCCTCCCCGAAGGGGGGCTCATAGGCGACCGGCGTCAGATCCACCTCAGCAAAGATCGAACGGCGGACGTAAAATTCGGGGGGGAGGTAAAACCCGCTCCCGATGCTCCTCTGGATGGCATCCCGCACCAACAGCACCGCAAAGGCGGGATCCACCGCCACAAGGGTGTCCTCCACATGGTGTTCCCGCAGCAGATCCTGGAATCCTTCGGAGGAGAGGCCGCTCCATCCCCAGGCGTCGCGCATCCCCTCGCTCTCATGGAGTTCCATGAACAGGGTATCGATAATGCCGGGTCCTGTCCAGCGAGCGACCATCACGCATGAGTAGCCGGACGCATCAGCGGTGCCGGTGAAGGCCGCCGCAAAGGGAAGAGGAGCAGGAGTTTCACCCGCCGGCGTGAACCCCAGAAAAGCAAGCCGACGCAGACTCCGCTCAGCCGGGGCCCGGTATGCGTCCGGCGCGGCGGCGAGAAAATCCCGCAGCAGATCGGCGGCCTCCGGATACCGGACGCGGCCGAGGGTCTCAATGACCGTCGGCAGGGTCTCGGGCTCATCAAAGCCCAGCAGGACCCGGAAGAGCTCCACAACCCTCCGGTCGTCGACGAGCGGCAGCTCACGCACCACGGCCTGTTGGGCCTCGGGCGTGTAGGTGACAAGCCCCTCCATGAACGTGACGAGTCCCCGCTCACCCCTGTCCAGAAGCCGCGGGAGAGTGAGGCGCAGGCCGCCCGCCCGATCCGTGATCGGTGCGAAGAGGGGGGAGGAGACGTCCACGCCGTACTCATTCAGGATGGACAGAAGGGCCGATTTCCCCTCATCGTCCAGGTCGCGGCGGGCAAGGGTGATGGCCACGAGCTGGTCGAGCCAGGCGTCGTCCTCGAAGAATTCCAGCAGTGCCGCGTAGCGGGCGATCATCTCCGGGTCCGTCTCGCGGCGCAGGCACCGGAAGAGAGGGGAAAGGGCCCGGCGTCCCTCCTTACGGAGCGAGGAACCGATCTCGTCCATCTCGGCGGGGGACAGATCCTCTTTCTTTAAGCGCTCCAGAAGGTCGAGAATATCGCGACGCTCCCGCAGGCTCATGTCGATGGTACGGTGACGTTCCATAACGGGGGCCTGGGACCGGAAACCGCGGACCGGAATAAATAATCCGGTTACGGATCGCGGCCCGTCGCGGCTACTCCTCCACGACCTCCGCGTCGGGGAGATCATCGCCTCCGTCGGCGCCGTCGTCCCCTTCATCCTTCTCGGCCAGCTTTGCCACGGCCACGATCCGCTCGTTCTGCTCGGCGGTCATGAGCCTCACCCCCTGGGTGTTGCGGCCGATGACCGAGAACTGGGCCACGGGAATCCGGAGGATCTTCCCCTGGTCGGTGATGAGCATCAGGTCGTTTTCATCGGTTACTTGCATGATGTCCACCACGCAGCCGTTGCGCTCGGTGGTCTTGATGGTGATGATCCCCTTGCCGCCGCGGGACTGGACCCGGTACTCATCCAGTTCGGTCCGCTTGCCGAAGCCATTCTCGGTGACGGTGAAAATGGTGGAGCCAGTGGCGTTGGGATTGATGATCTCCATGCCGATGACCACGTCGTCGTCCTCCAGGGACATTCCCCGCACACCGCGGGAGACCCGGCCCATGGGTCGGGCGTCATCCTCGTGGAAGCGGATCGACTTGCCGTTCTTCGATGCCAGGAGCACGTCCTGCCTGCCATCGGTCAGGGCCACGGCAATCAGCTTGTCCCCATCGTCCAGATTCACGGCAATGATCCCGCCGCTGCGGATGTTGGCATATTCCCGCAGGGGACTCTTCTTCACCACTCCGAGCCGGGTTGCCATGATGATATTGCGGTCGTCGTCGAATCCCTTCACCGAGAGAATGGCGGTGATCTGCTCATTCTCCTGAAGGTTCAGAAGGTTGACAATGGCCTTGCCACGGGTGGCCCGGCCCCCCTCGGGGATCTCGTAGACCTTGATCTGGTAGACCTTGCCGGCGTCGGTGAAAAAGAGCATGAAGTCCTTGCTGGAGGCGACGAAGAGGTGCTCGACGAAATCCTCCTCCTTGGTCTTCATGCCGGTCTTCCCCTTGCCCCCCCTGCGCTGGGAGCGGTACTGGGAAACTGCGGTCCGCTTGATGTAGCCGGTGTGGGAGACGGTGACCACCACGTCCTCCTCGACAATGGTGTCCTCCAGGGAGATCTCGGCGCTCCGGTCCACGATCTCGGTGCGGCGCTCGTCGCCGAACTTCTCCTTCAGCTCCCGCAGCTCACCCACGATGATCTTGAGGATCTCCGCCTCGGAGGCGAGGATTTCCTTGAGCCGGGCGATGTATTTGAGGATGTCGTCGTACTCCTGGAGGATCTTGTCCCGCTCCAGGCCTGTCAGGCGGTGGAGCCGCAGGTTCAGGATCTCCTGGGCCTGGACCTCGGTGAGCCGAACCGGTTTCTGGTACTGGCTGTGGATGGCCGGCAGCGGGAGTCCCATCTTCCGCAGCCACTCCTCGTCGGAGAAGAGGCCCGACATGAGCCCTTCCTTGGCCTCGGCCGGGGTCTTGGACCCGCGGATCAGCTCGATGACCGCGTCGAGCCAGTCCAGGGCGATCTTGTACCCTTCCAGGATGTGGGCCCTGGCCTCGGCCTTCTTGAGATCAAAGATGGTGCGCCGGGTGACGATCTCCCGCCGGTGGTCGATGAAGTGGCCGATGGCATCCCGAAGCGTCAGGACCCGCGGCCGCCCCGCCACAATGGCGAGCATGTTGATGCCGAAGGAGGTCTGCATCTGGGTCTGCTTGTAGAGGTGATTCAGGATCACCTGGGGATTCTCGTCCCGCTTGAGATCAATGACGATCCGCATCCCGTCCCGGTCGGACTCGTCGCGGATGTCGCTGATCCCCTCCAGCTTCTTCTCCCGCACCAGTTCGGCGATCTTGGTGATGAGGTTCGCCTTGTTCACCTGATAGGGGATCTCGGTGACGATGATGGACTGGCGCTCGGTCTTCTTGTGGGTCTCGATGGAGGCCCGGGCCCGCATCTGGACGATGCCGCGGCCGGTCCGGTACCCCTGGAGGATTCCCTCCCGGCCGTAGATGAACCCGCCGGTGGGGAAATCGGGGCCGGGGATGAGGGCCAGGAGCTCCTCGAAGCTGATATTCGGATTCTCGATGGTGGCGATAATCCCGTTGATGACCTCCGTAAGGTTGTGGGGAGGTATGTTGGTGGCCATGCCGACGGCGATGCCGGAGGAGCCGTTCACCAGGAGGTTCGGGAACTTGGAGGGAAGCACCAGGGGCTCCGTGAGGGAGCCGTCGTAGTTGGGCCCCAGGTCCACGGTCTCCTTCTCCAGGTCGTTCAGGAGCTCGTGGGCCAACTGCTCCATCCGGATCTCGGTGTACCGCATGGCCGCCGGCGAGTCGCCGTCCACGGAGCCGAAGTTCCCCTGGCCGTCCACCAGTGGATAGCGGAGGGAGAAGTCCTGGGCCATCCGGACGATGGTATCGTAGGCCGCCGCGTCGCCGTGGGGGTGATACTTACCGATCACGTCCCCGACCACCCGGGCCGATTTCTTGTAGGGCTTGTTGTAATCATTGCCCATGTCGTACATGGCGTAGAGGCAGCGGCGGTGCACCGGCTTGAGCCCGTCCCGCACATCGGGGAGGGCCCGGCCGATGATGACGCTCATGGCATAGTCCATGTACGAGCGCTTCATCTCGTCTTCGATGTTGACGGCTGTCTTGTTCAGGGATTGTTCAAGCATTCATAAACCTCTTTATTTCCAAATACATGTAGGGTCGAGACGATGCCTCGCCCGATAACGGCATGGCACCCGTAGGGGTGTGATTCATTGCACCCGGGCGCGATGAATCACACCCCCACATAATCGTCTAAATGTCCAAATTCGACACGTTCAGGGCGTTCTGCTCGATGAAGTCCCGGCGGGGCTCCACCTGGTCCCCCATGAGGATGGTGAATATGGTGTCTGCCTCGATGGCGTCCTCAATCTTCACCTGGAGCAGGGTCCGGTTGACGGGCTCCATGGTGGTTTCCCAGAGCTGCTCCGGGTTCATCTCGCCGAGACCCTTGTAGCGCTGGATGGAGAGCCCCTTCTTGGCGCTGTCCATGAAGAAGGAGAGGAGGTCGAGCCCGATGGTGGTCGCGAAGAGTTCCTTACCCTCGCTGGAGACCACGGCCCGGCCGTCGCCGAAGATATCCCTGACCTTTCGGTAGCTCTCCACCAGGAGCCCGTACTCGTAGGAACCGATGAGGTCGAGCGTATGCTGATCCAGGGCGATCCGGAGGTTGCCGAGCCGCACGATGACCCGCCCGTCGTCCAAGGGGCTGAAATCGCCGCCGTCATAGACCCGGGAGATGTTCGTCAGGAACGGCACCAACTGCTCCATGTCCTCAATCCCCCCCTTGACGCCGAGCCGCAGGAATACCCGTATGAGCTCCTCGTTGATCCCCTTGCGCACTACCTTATCCAGGATGGTCCGATACTCCACCAACTGCTTGAGGATCGGGATGATCTGCTTGCCGCTGTAGGTCTTCTCGCCGCTCTCCAGAAAAAGGAGCATGTCCTCGGTCCCCTCCTCAAGGAGGTAGGCCTGCATGGCCGCCTCATTGCGGAGATAGAGCTCCTTGCGCCCTCGCTTCACCTTATAGAGGGGGGGCTGGGCGATGTAGAGGTGCCCCCGCTCCACCACCTCCGGCATCTGCCGGAAGAAGAAGGTGAGCAGCAGCGTCAGGATGTGGGAGCCGTCCACGTCGGCGTCGGTCATGACGATGATCCGGTGGTAGCGGAGCTTGGCGATGTCGAAGTCGTCTTTCCCGATACCGGTGCCGAGCGCCGTGATAAGGGTCCCGATCTCCTGGGAGGAAAGCATCTTGTCGAACCGGGCCTTCTCCACGTTGAGGATCTTTCCTTTCAGCGGCAGAATGGCCTGGAATTTCCGGTCGCGCCCCTGTTTGGCGGAACCGCCGGCGGAGTCGCCCTCCACCAGGTAGAGTTCGCACAGGGCCGGATCCCGCTCCTGGCAGTCGGCCAGTTTGCCCGGAAGGTTGGAGATGTCCAGGGCGCCCTTGCGCCGGGTCAATTCCCGCGCCTTGCGGGCCGCTTCCCGGGCACGGGCCGCCTCGATGGATTTGCCGATGATGTCTTTGGCGATCTTCGGGTTCTCTTCCAGGAAGACCGCCAGTTTCTCGTTCATGAGGGATTCCACGTACCCCTTAACCTCCGAGTTCCCCAGCTTGGTCTTGGTCTGCCCCTCGAACTGTGGTTGGGGAATCTTGACCGAGATGACCGCCGTGAGACCCTCTCGCAGATCCTCGCCGGAGATGGCAACCTTCTCCTTTTTGAGGAGTTCGTTGGCGGCGGCATAGGTGTTCATGGTCCGGGTGAGGGCCGCCCGGAACCCCACCAAGTGGGTTCCACCCTCGTGGGTGTTGATGTTGTTGGCAAAAGAGAAAACCTTTTCGTCATAGGAATCGTTGTACTGGAGGGCCACCTCCATCTCGACTCCTGCCTTTTCACCCTTGAAGTAGATCGGCTTCGGGTGGAGGGCGGTCCGGTTGCGGTTCAGGTACTCCACAAAGGAGACGATGCCTCCTTCGTAGTGAAAGTCGTGGTGCTTTCCCTCCTCCCGTTCGTCGGTGATGGTGATCCGGACCCCGGCGTTGAGGAACGCCAGCTCCCGGAGCCGCTGGGAAAGAACGTCGAAGGAAAACTCCGTGGTCTCGAAGATGGTATCGTCGGGGAGGAAGGTTATTTTGGTCCCACGCTTTTTCGTTTCCCCCATCACTTCGAGGGGAGTCTGGGGGTCGCCGCAGGCGTAGGACTGGCGGTACACCTTCCCGTCCCGGCGAATCTCCAGCTCCAGCTTCCTGGACAGGGCGTTCACGACCGAGACCCCGACCCCGTGGAGCCCGCCGGAGACCTTATAGGAGGTGTTGTCGAACTTGCCGCCGGCATGGAGGACCGTGAGGGCCACCTCCGCCGCCGGCTTCCCCTCCGTGGGGTGGATGTCGGTAGGAATGCCGCGGCCATTGTCCACCACCGTCAGGGAACCATCCAGATGGATGGTGACGTTCACCTCGTTGCAGTAGCCGGCCAGGGCCTCGTCAATGGAGTTGTCCACGATCTCGTAGACCAGGTGGTGGAGCCCCTGGGCCGCGGTGGAGCCGATGTACATGGCGGGGCGCTTGCGTACCGCCTCGAGCCCCTCCAGGACCTTGATCTTGTCTGCACCGTAATCGTAGTTCTGTTCGTCGGTCATGCCTCTCCCTCTATACAGGCGTCACCGTTCCACGTGAAACGCGAAACGACGCGTGGGTGTCGATCCCCTCCAGACGGAGGGTTGATACATCGGTGGTGGTTATGAAGACCTGCATCCGTTTTCCCCGGAGAAAGGTCATCAGGTTCGCGTTGCGCTCGGGATCCAGTTCCGATGAGATGTCGTCCAGCAGAAGCACCGGCGGCGCACCGTTGAGCCGCTCCAGGTACTCGATCTCGGCCATTTTTACGGCCAGGACAAAGCTCCGCTGCTCCCCTTGGGAGCCGTGGTGGCGGATGACCCGACCGTTCAGGATGAAATCCACGTCATCCCGGTGGGGGCCTACGCCAGTGGCCCCCCGGCGCAGTTCCTCGGCCTCATGGGCTGCCATGAGCTCCCGGAGGGCCGCTGCACAATCGCGTTCGCCCTCGGCGGATGCCAGTCCGTGGCAGCGATAGGCAAGTCCCACCTCCTGGCCCGCACCGGCAATATCCCGGTAAAACTGCCGTACCAGCGGCTCTATCTGAGAAAGGTAGGCCCTTCGCTTTACCATGAGCCGGGCGCCGGCCTCGGCCAGCTGGATTGTCCAGACCTCCAATCCATCCCGTTCGCCCCGCCTCAGCAGAGCATTACGCTGCTTGAGCAGCCGATGGTACTCATGGTGGAGGAGCAGGTACCCCAAGTCGCCGTTGAAGATGGCCCGGTCCAGGTAGCGGCGTCTGAGTTCTGGCCCTCCGCGGGCCATGCCTATCTCCTCTGGAGAAAATACCACGGCGTTCACGGCGCCGAAAAAATCCGCAAGCTTGGTGACCGGTTTCCGGTCAATGCGGGCCTTACGGCCCTCGCGGCCGAGATAGAGGGCTATCTCACGTCTGACCCCCGCCTTGTCGATATCGCCACGTACCAGTGAGTGGGGGGCGTTCCAGGCGATGAGATCATGGGCCTTGGCCATCCGGAACGATTTCATGGTCCCCAGGAGGTAAATGGCCTCCAACACCGACGTTTTTCCCTGTCCATTGGCGCCGTGCAGGACGTTGAACCGCCGATCGAATGAGATTTCCACATGATCGATATTGCGGAAGGCGCTGATGGCAATTGCGTTCAGGTGCATGAATGACCGGCCTGCAAGAAACGGCAAAAGGCCTCTCCCGGGGAGCGGCCTTTGCCTGTTCGTCTCGGAAATACCTTCTCCTACAGACGCATGGGCATAATTACCGCTGTGAAACCGTCGCCGTCAGCCGGCCTCACGATGGCCGGAGAAAGCTCGTCCTTCAGGTGGAGTGCCACGCTGCTCTCATCCAGCACTGCCAGCACATCGATGAGGTACTTGGCATTGAAGCGGATGGAGATGGCATCTCCGGCAAATACGGCGTCCAGTTCTTCGGACGCCTCGCCCAGTTCCGGGTTGCTGGAAGAGATCACCATGCCGCTTTCCTGAATATCCATCTTGATGCCCTTGAACTTTTCGCTGGAAAGGATGGACATCCTGCGCAGCGAATGGAAGAACGGATCCCGCGCCACGGTGACGATCCGGTCATTGGCCACCGGCACCACCCTGGTGTAATCGGGAAACTCTCCGTCCACCAGGCGCATCACCACGACGGTGTTTCCCTTAACGATCACGGCGCTGTTATCCAGGAAGCCCAGGGAAAGCTGGGTCGACTCCTCCTCGCACATCTTTTTCAGCTCGAAGATGCCTTTCTTGGGGAAGATGACCCCCTTGGCCATCTCGGGGCTTACTGCACCGTTGAATTCCCTCTGGGTGATGGAGAGCCGGTGGCCGTCGGTGGCAACCATGCGAAGTATCGAGCGGCCATCTTCCTCGGACGCCTTCACGAAGGTACCGTTCAGATTGTACTTGGTCTCATCGAAGCAGATGGCATACGAGGTTTTCTCGATCATGTCGGCCAGCAGGCCGCTTTCGATCCTGATGAAGCTCTCTTCATTGACCTTGGGGAAATAGGGGAACTCCTCGGAGGAAAGGCCGACAATAGTGAACTTGGCCTTGCCGCAGCGGATCTCCACATAGTCGTTCGCTTTGGTCAGAAATGATATGGTCTCGTCGGGAAGCTCCTTGACTATTTCATAGAGCTTCTTGGCCGATACGGTGATTTTGCCCTGGCTCGCAACCGTTGTGGGGTAGGAGCTCTTCATGCCGACTTCCAGGTCGGTGGCGGTCAGCTCGATCCGATCTTCCAGTGCCTCGATGAGGACGTTGGAGAGGATCGGCATGGTGTTGCGCTTTTCGACGATCCCCTGGATCTTCTGGAGAGCCCGCGAGAAGGTGTCCCTGTCAATCGTGAATTCCATCGCTCCTCCTTTTCAACAGGTCATCATAGTTATGGTTATGTTTTCTTAAAACATCAGTAGAAACAGTAGGGGCTGTGGATATGGGGATAATCGCCCAACGCCCCTTTGTAGCTCGTTATTTTCAGTATGCCGTCCTGTGGGCACGGCGTTGGTTATCCACGGACGTCCTCGGACAGGGACAACGGCATGTAGATAACTGTTCCTCTGTCCACAGGGTTGTTGCCTCTCAGCTCAACAGCCCCTTCCTCAGGGTGTCGACGGTGTTTCTGAGTTCGAAATCCTGACTGAGGAGCTTTTCCACCTTTTTCACCGAGTGGATGATGGTTGAATGATCTTTGCCGCCGAACCGTTCACCGATCTCCGGATATGAAGATTTGGTAAGATCACGGCACAGGAATATGGCAATCTGGCGTGGTATCACCAGCGCCTTGAGCCGCTTGTCCGATTTGAGATCAGCCACCTTGAGGCTGAAGTGTTCGGCCACGAATTTCTGGATCATCTCAACCGTTATTTCCTTCGACTTGTCCACAATGATGTCCTTGAGGACTTCCCGTGCCATGTCGAGGGTGATGTTCTTGCCGGTCAGGCTCGAAACGGCACCGAGTCTGATGAGCATTCCTTCCAGTTCCCGCACGTTGGTTGTTGAGCTGGATGCCAGAAACAGGGCCACATCGTCGGGGAGCGAGATATGGTCCGCATCCGCCTTCTTGCGCAGGATCGCTACCTTGGTTTCCGTGTCGGGCGCCTGGATATCGGCGATGAGGCCCCACTCGAAACGTGAGCGGAGGCGCTCTTCCAGGCCGGGAATATCCTTGGGGAACTTGTCGGACGTCACTACGATCTGCTTGTGGGATTCGTAGAGCGAGTTGAAGGTGTGGAAAAACTCCTCCTGGGTCCGTTCCTTGCCGGCGATGAACTGGATGTCGTCGATGAGAAGAATGTCCATCTTACGGAACTTGTTTCTGAACTGATCCATCTTCTGGTACCGCAGGCAGTTGATGAGTTCGTTCATGAATTTTTCCGACGTGTAGAAACAGATCCGTGCCTTGCGGTTCACCGACAGCACATGGTTGCCGATTGCGTTGAGGAGGTGGGTTTTACCCAGTCCCACGCCACCGTATATGAAAAGGGGATTGTACTTGCCGGCCGGGCTGTTCGCCACCGACTGGGCCGCCGCGTGAGCGAACTGGTTGCTGCCGCCGCAGACGAACGTGTCGAAGGTGTACTTGGGGTTCAGGTTGGTTGAGTGATCGGGCCCCGAACAGGCTTCCGGTTCCGCGGCGGTGACCTCAGAGGCCGCAGGCTGTTTGGGTTTTTCCGTTTTGGGCTTTGCGATCAGAAGTTCGATCTTGGTCTGGGAATCGGTAAGCGATTGAACCGATTCGAGAATCATGGGAAGATAGCTTTCGCTTACCCGGTCCCTGACGAACTGGTTCGGGGCTTCCAGCAGCAGCACATTCTTCTTGGATCCGAGATACTTGATCGGTTCGATCCAGGTGTTAAAGGTCTGATGTGTGAGAACCTTAGCGAGATTGGATTGTGCCTGGAGCCAAACTTCTTCCATAAACCAGACCTTCTCGGGAAACGCGAAGC